>JAGVEL010000017.1 GCA_020058285.1 Candidatus Omnitrophota bacterium | reverse complement strand
GTTAAGAGTTAAGAATCTTATTAGCGGCAAGTGCTCTTATACTGAATATGCCGACGACGTCATGATTAGTGGTTTACCCCGGCCGAATATGAGTAAATTGCAATTTCCTGAGAAGGTCGGCATTCCATTCCAGGGCGCGAGATCAGGGATTGTTTACGACCAGAAATTTACAGAATTTCCTGAAAACGAGGAGATTATTAGTCAATCTGAAGCAAGGATTAGTTCAGTAAAGACGCGTTCAATCAGGCCAGAGCAATTTCGCAAAAAAGGCTGCACAGATTTAGAGGTTGATAATCAGAAAGTAATCAGAACACCTCGCATACCTTCAAAGGGGATAGGGTTTGAACCGGAGACAATAGAATGGGTTGATCCTTCAGGAGTTGTGAACACAGCGCCTGCATCTTCGCCATTAGCCTCAGGGAGAATTCGCTTTAATATTCTAGGGTTAATTAATAAAAGATTGCAAATAATTTTTGAGCTTGCCAGAAACTTTACTGACCTAGTTAACCCATGGATATGGAGTAAACTTTCTAATGGCGAGGAAAGCGACAGGACGACCGTCTTTTGCGAGTGGATCTTTCTTGAGTATCTACAGTCATTAGGCTATAAAGTGCTTGAGCAGGATACATTGATTGGAGACTTCATTGAAGTAGATGGCTTTATAGAAGCTCAGAGTAACAGAAAGTTGTATATGGTCGAGATCTGCCAGATAAGAACTGGCAAACGGGTTAGGAAGCATGTTCAGCAAAAACTCAACCATCTCCTGGCGTCTCGCAATATCGCAACAATTAATGATTACTGCAGAAAGCGTTTTAGACAAGTCCCTGAAAAAATGATTTTAGTCATATTTAGATCTAGTACTCCCAAGCTTGAAAATAGGACTAAAAGGATAGTAGAAAAAGCAGCTGGAGAGTTTGAGGGGTTTGTGAAAGTGATGTTTCCTGAGATTGATGTTGGCATATGCCTTAGAGAAGATTCAGCCTTTTGCGCAAAACTTAAAAGCAAAAAGATTGGAGCGGTTGCTCATCCGCGTTTCAAGGGATGGAGACAACAGACTTCGGATGATTCTAAAAGTGTTTCAGAAATGGCCTGGGAGGATGTCTGCGGAAGCGATGAACTCATTGAAAGAATGTATCCTAATGCTTATTTGTTCTTGCGGCTGTATTTCTGCGATTTTGCCGTTCATTTTAACAATGCGTTTAATATTTTACCTACAAGGGTAGGTGAATACTCAAACACCATAAGAACGAGACTTAAGGAGCTGAAGAGTTTTGGCTTACTCAATAAGTTTGGCCAATGTCTTGACGATGAAAGTTGGCCGGCAGTTTGGGTACTTTTAGAATCAACAGAAAAGGCAGGCGTGAAATGGCTTTTAGAAAATATGTCTGAGGAAGCAGCTAAGAGCGATCCCTTCTTAAGAAGCCGTTTTATTTTATGGCTTGAGAAGATTGAAAATGAGGTTTTAAGTCCTGATGATCATAAAACCAGGGAATTATATCTCGCAATTGAAGATTTTCTCGCTGATGTTAATAAAGCAGGCGTCTCGTCTCCGATAGCTAAGGATAATTTAGCTTCTTCATTGCAGAGATTTTTGCGCGGTTTCCCCCATAACACAGATCATGATTTCCTGATTAATCAGACAACAGCTAGGATATTATCATCATCCAGCAGCCCTGTTAAATTCCCGCAACTATCTTTATTTGAACTTAAGGATGAAAGTTACATTATTGGTTTACTGCTTGGTTCTAATGACAAAAAAGGCTCAGTATTAGCAGAACTTTATACTAGCCAGTCAGATTTTAATTGGGATATATTGCTTCTTGGAATACGCACTAAATTAATTAAGATAAAACTCGAATATTTCACGGGAATTGATCCTGATAGCCGAGAACAAATAACTGGATTTTATCTTACCCGGAGTGATTGCAATCGCATCGCCAAGGCAATTACTGTATTTTTAGTCAATGAGCGACGAATAGATTTTACAGCCAGGCCTTTTAGTTCACCGCTTTCTTCATCCATCAAGCCCCAGGCGCCGCCGGAATTAGTCGATGGTCGATGGTCGATGGTCGATGGTCAAAATTCCTTCCTTTATTCCTCACCGTTATCAAGAATTCATACCACAACCTTTTCGCAGATAGCAAGAAGTTCGAAGAAAAATGCGGCTAGCGAGGCTAGAGATATTGCAGCTTTGGAGTTACTCAGGAAAATTGGGGATTACTTAAATAACGACCTGCCACAGATAGGAAAACGCGCAAAGGTAAGCGAGATAATAGATAGAGGTGGGAAAAAATTTGCTCAGGTTGTTTCAACAGAGAATAACAGCTTTTTAGGTGAATTAGAATTGGAGAAAATAGATAATAAACTTTTAGCTGACGCGCTGCATAGGTTAAGCGTAGATTTTCCTGCTCATAAACAGCTATTAGAAGCATTTTTAGAGGCCTTGGAAGATTCTCCACCCGAATTTTATGCCTATTTAACACCTTTCCAAGACTTGTTTGGTTTTGCCAATCCCAACCTAGTTGCCCTCCATAAATCGCTTCTTAATCAGCCCATAGCAATATTCCACGAAATAGCTGAATATTTGATATTGAGCAAAGAATTGAATTTAAAATATGATGAGGTAGGCAATTTCTTTGACCAGATACTAAATCTTGAGATAGGAGCCAGAAAATTCTATGTTGCGATAGAGAGTATTGTGGTATTAGCGCAGATAGATAAGATAAAGATATGGCTCCCATCTCCTCATTATCTTTTACGGACTTTACAGGGTGCGCTTTTTAAAGAAGACGATACGCTTCTAACTAGAACAATCCGCGAGAGTTATGTAATCGGGCTACTAATAAACCATAATCATAAACGAGGCGTTGCATTATTAGCTGAGCTTTATAAAAATCAGCCTGATATTTTATGCGATAGCGCACTTCTTAGCTTGCGCAGTAAATTACTTCATTTAAAGAGCGATTTTAAAGATGTTTCTTTAGACAGCGAAGAATTCATTACAGGATTTTCTTTAACCAGGAGCGATTGTAACAGAATAGCCAAAATGATTACGGCGTTTTTAGTTAATGAACGAAAGATTGATTTTGAGTTCCAGGCAGATTTTTATGATAAAGATATAGGCCATACACTTACTCCTTTTAAAGACTCTTTGCAGCTTGATCCAAAAAATAATTGTTATCATCTACAATGTCCGGTTGAGGGTATGGGATTAATGCACACAATTACCATACACCCGCTTTTTGTCGAGGCTCTAAAACTTATTGAGGAAAAGATAGATTCATCTTTAGATTTTTGTATATTTGGCAGCCAAGCCTTGAGTATGCTGCTTAATACTTACAATGGCTTTTTGGCAACTTCAGATTTGGACATTGCTTATAATTTTAAAGATCAAAAAATATCACATATAGCCGAGAATGAACGCAGTATTATCCAGGATTCATTTAAGGCTTTCATATCGCAAACAGAAATAAACACCTATGATTTTGATTGGCTTAAGTTCGTCGAACATTACTTTACTGTTAATCGGGTAATTTTAAGGTGTAGTTGCGAGAGTCATTCATTATATATATCGATTATTGAGTTAGAGCAGGGCGCTTATGATGATTTAGTAAACAAGATATTGAGATTTAACGAGAAAAGACCAGAACTTTTTGAGACTCAGGAAGCTAAAAGGGCAGAAGAACTTCTCACTAGATTTGGCCTTTCGCCAGATTATAAAACTAGAGAGTTGATTGGCCAACAACATTCTGAAGGTCAGAACAATGTAGTATATTTTGTGCCAGGTGCCGGACTTGTTATTAATGACGGCAATATTGCTCTTGCGTTTTTCTTTGCGCTTTTATTCTTGAATTACTTCCTAACCTACAAAGAGCAGATTATTGCCTATATCCAGGCATGGTCACAGGTTGCTCAGGCGCCGCCGGAATCAGTCAATAGTCCATGGTCAATAGTCTATAGTCAAAATTCCTTCCTTTCCTCATCACCAATCCAAGTCACTTACCCGAAACCTAGTGCACTGAAACAACAATTACAACCTGAAAATACCCCTAAAACAAAAACTCTGCTCATTTCTTCTTCGCCGATAAACGTAGTTGACTTAGCGCAAAACAAAAACACCTTACTAACGCAACTTTTATATTTATTGGATAACTCTTATATAGATAGTTGGAATGTTTTGCATGGCGAAAATAATCTTTGTGAAGAAATTTTAAAAAGCGAGCCGTTTCATAAGTTAGATAATAAGACATTAGTAATATTAAAAATAAATATGTTTGCAATCAGGCGTTGCCCCATGTCCGAAGAAGAATTAATCAGATTTTTAATCTTTTTAGATGCTTATATAAGAGACTTTTATAACCCAGAGCGTTTAAATTTTTCGTTATTAGTTGAAGTCGCTGGCGTAACCGGGCAATTATTGTTTAGATTTAATCAGGATTTTATCAATGCTTTGCTTGGAACAACAGACTCAGAACAGGCAATTGAGAATGCTTATAAATACCAGATGGATTTAGTTTATGATAAGTCTGGTTTTAGATGGGCAATTTTAGGAACATATATTACGCTTAATATCGGGTTTAGAAGATGGGTAAAAGAAAAAATAAATGGTATTGGTGAAAATAAACCCAGCAGGATTCTATCTCTGGGAATGGGTAAGGCGCCGGTTGAAGCAGAATTAGTTAAAGATGGACACGATATTGTAGGTATTGATATAGCTGAGCAGATGGTGCAGATAGCTAAAGAGGCTGGGATAAAAGCTTATGTTGGAAATGCCGCTGACTTACTCGAAGTATTAGAAGTTAACACTGATACTGAAAAATTTGATATTGTGCTTTTTCAGGAATCTATGTGCAATATGAGAGAGGTTAGTCAGATTTTATCTAAAGTCAGCCAGGTCTTAAACAACAATGGTATGGTGGTTATTTTAGATTATTTGTGGCCTGAAAAATTAATTGGCAGGTTTCATATACGCGGAGCTCCGCCTGAATATGTTGCAAAGGAATGTAGGCTGGCAGGCTTAGAGGCGGAGTCCATAATGAAATTTAGAGTTGAGGTAGGCCAAGACGAGCCAGTAATTGTTTCGGAAGGACTTTGCAATATGTATTATCTTGCGGCGAGGAAAAATTTACCCAGCTCGCCATTAATTAGTCAATCTGATTCCAGCAGCCACAACATTCTACTCCAACTTAAGAGATTACTGAGCGTTCTCTCGTTAATAAATAACAAGTTAAAATTATCGCAATTTAAGCTGTTCATATTTGATTATGATGACACCTTAGGAAAATTCAGGACAGCTATTTCTAAGCCAATGTTGGCTTTGTTATTATTACTAAAATTAGGCAAGGATATAGCAATTATTACCGGCAGAAGCATGCATAATGTCAACGGCATACCTGGTTTAGATGAATTGTTAGTTAAGTATATTGATAAGCAGACCAGAATAAAATACGCTCATAAAATCCACCTTTTTACCGATACCGGGGGCTGTTCCTGGCATTTTGACGGAAATGGGGAGTTAACATTTGATAATAATAACAGCAATATCATAGACTCTGAGGCTAGGAGACATATACTAAGCCAGATGATGGATGTAATTGATGAGCTTAGATTACGGAAATATTTTGAGGATGGTCGGTTAAAATTACTGGATAATAGAGACAGCGTGGTCAGCCTATTGATTACCGATTCAGTGTTAGGTGTACATGCAAAGCAAATCGCTGAGAAATTAAACGAGAAAATTAGAGATGAAACATTACATATCTTTTATACTCCGGAAGTGGTTGATGTTGCTGTTGTGCTTAAAGGCGAGGCTGTCTTAAGTTTAATTCAGCGGCTTAATATTCCCCTAAAGAAAACAATAATCTTCGGCGATAGTTTGAACGACCATAGTATGTTGGCTTTACCTGAAGTTAGCGCAATCTATGCTGGCTTTGAACAAAACCTATCTGCGGCCTTAGGCAAAAAGGTTACATATACAAAAGTCCCTGGCCCTGAGGGGGTATTAGAGTTTTTAAATGAAATGCAGAGTTCACCATTGGGTAGTCAATCTGGCTCAATCGGTGAGCAATTTGAGATTGTGACAGCAGAATCTTCAGATTATTCTCGGTTTGCCGAAGAAGCTCTGAGATTGTCAACTGAAAGTGCGGCATCTGACTTTCGTGCCGTTATAAGTTTTGACCTTATAAATTTTGATTTAACCGACCGAATTAGAGATATGATCAAGGCTTGGGCTGTCCGTAGCAGAGACGGAGGTAATATTGTAGGCCTTCGTACTTTGATGATGCTTAGAAAATTTATGTTTAACGAACTTTGCTCTATATTGTCCCCAGATATAAGAATTGAGGACTTTGCCGAAGGTGATATCGCTAGGAGCCCAACGCATGTTTCTAATAATATCGGATATAATCTGTTCAAGGTCAGCCTAAGATATCTCCAAGATCAAGGCATACGATATTATCTAGCTCATATAGATGAGGTTAATAATCTCCGGTCATCTAATATGGTAAGAGCTGTCGTTAGAGATATCAGAGTGCGGCTAATACGGGCTAAACCCGATGGAAATACATTTTTAATGGATCTATTTCCAGGCAAGCTATTTCCTGCATGGATGTCTAGAGTAGAAGTATTATATGAACCCGGTAAACAATCCGAATCCAGCTCGCCTTTAAGCGGCACTCTGCCCAGATTTAACTTCTTGCTTGTAGCTGGTATATTTACTATTTTGTCCTTAATCGGCTTTTCTTCAGCCCATGCCTCGACATTGCTCGGGACAGTCAGTCCACAGTCCACAGTCCACAGTCCATTATTACTTACCTTTCTTTCAATCCTGCCGTTAGTATTGACTTATTTTATTTATAATTTAAAAGATGACCAAACAGCACGTAGATTTATTGATTTTGGCTTATCTCCGGAAGCAATCAAATTAGATAGGAAAAATCCCGGAGATTATATCATTAATACCAGAGATTTAGAAGTAACAGGTGAATATGACCCCAAGAGATTATGGGTTATGGATAGATTAAGGCAGGATGACGGTGTCAGGAAAATTGTTTCCTTAGGTGACTTATTAGCCAGGCCGCTTTCATTGGACGGCGATTTGAAATTCAGGCTACTTACAGATGGTGAGAGAGGCAATAATAACAACGGAGTATATTTAGGTTTTGTTAAAGGGATAGGCAAGCCGGTTGTGGTAGAAAAGCTTGGGCAGGCCTCGGAATATTCAATAAAAAAAGCAATTTACCTGACTCAATTTACAGATATTATCGGAGTTGGCCCGAAATTTTGCGATATAATCAGTCTTGGAAATAATGAATTGGCTTACGTGATGCAAGCTGTGGGGGGTAGATTTTTATCTGCGTCCGAACTAGAAGCATTATCCGCAGAAGGAGCCAGCGTAAATATTCTTAAAACAAGACTATTAGAATACGGCCTGTCATGTACTCCTCAGTGCCTGGTATCCTCTGATAATACCTTAGCAGTGGTAATTGATAGCGGAGATTTATATCTTAAGAGAGAGTTTCATCAGGGCTTGCCTTTAGATTTGGCACTAAATAAGATATTGGAGCAAAAAAGATCAGCCTCCAGCCCAATCCTTGTTTCCTCGCCGATATCAATATTTACCAAAATTAAAAACAGCAAGCTTGCCCGGCTGGCTATTGTTTTAGCTGGCTTAAGCTGCATTTTATATTTCAGCGGAGCATTTTCCTGGTATTGGTCGCTGAGCAATGTAAATATTCTGGCGTTTATAGTTCTAGGTTCAGCTATCATCACGGTAATATTTGATTTCATAACCGTATATTTAAGAACTAATCCAACCCCATATAATATTTTAAGAATACCTTTGGAATTAGCAATAGGCGCAGTGAACGGTTGGATATTTAGAATTATGCAGCTGGGCATTGAAAATTATTTTCCAAAAACTGGAGAGTATGGTTTGGCAAGAAGTTTTGGGCTTTGGTCAGCCGCAGCTGTGAATTTTGTCGTTTACTGTGTGTATAAAAAGTTTGAACAAAGGCTGCTTAAGACAGAAAGTAAAGTTGATTTAAAAATTATAATTGATATTTTGGCTGTTGAGGCGCTTTTATTATTCAAATACCCAATAGCCCAGTCATTACCTGACAATGTAGCTTTCACATTCTTACAGTTTATGAACATTCCTTCATTGGCAGTTATGATTTGGGGCCTGAATCTTGGCCGGCCATTTTTGAATTTATATGACAAATTGCATCTTGAAAAGCCGATTAATCTGCTAAGGAGTATCATAAAAACCAAAAAAGCGCACTTAGTTATTGTTGGCGCGATTGTCGCGCTCATATCTATCAGCCTTATTTGGCCGGAATTCGCAAAAGAGCGGTTAATTGAACTTGGAGGCAATCATGATTATCATTTAAGCTGGAGAAATATCGGTTTATTCATTGGCTTTCCTGCAGTTATATTGTCATTAATTTCTTACTTAAGCTTATTTAAGATTAAACGGCTTGAGAATATTACCAAAATATTTACTAATGACCGACTTAGGGAGAAATTAGATTTATATTATTTTACGCTTGTAACATTATTTTTGACAGTAGCTATATACAGCAATATTGCTGTATATATTTTAGAAAACCACACACTTTACCTCACTGGTTGCGCAGACGCTGAACCAAAATCAGCCATTGCTCTTGTTTTACTTTGGCTTATCTATAAGTGGCCCGGTATATTTAGCCGGCAAGAGCATAATAATTTTAATCAGCATCATTTATTTGGAAATAGAAAACTCGCCATTATCAGTTTATCCTTCGCCTGCTTACTTCTATTATATCTCTTATTCATCACCCCGAGTTTCCTTGATCAGTTGCCGTTCTTGAGTTTGAATCCAAGCGGAACACTTCTCGCTAGGTTTGATATTAACTATAGACCATCGACTATCGACTATGGACCACTCTTGGCTGGATTTGGATTCATCGCTGTCGGCTTACGGAATAATTCCTGGGTTGCAAAGATGTGGTTAGGTTTACGTCTTACCGGTCGTATAGTTTTGAATTGTCTTTCAGTATCCATAGAAGAATTTGAGAGACTGCTAGATAGGGAGTTCGGAGATGGATTTGCCGCTTCGCAATTTGTTTGTAAACATCGTCTTATGTACGATCCAGGGTTAGGGGAATGGGTGGAGCCAACTGATGATGATATAGCTTCAATTCGGGCTTTTTCAAGAAAAGTAGATGAAGTTTATTATAGATATGAGAAGAAATTTCGCTGGACTAGTCCGTATTTTTCATGGGTTGCTGGATGGTTAGCAGCCAGCTGTATACACTTTAAGTATAATTTTTCTGTTTATATATCTGCAATCTTAAAAATCATCGGCGGGGCGGTTTTGGGAGTGGGGATTTTGTGTCTTGCGTTTTATCTCTGGTATCTTATATCTTTGAACTATGGACTATCCCTGTCCGCCGTAGCTTTAGCGAAGGCGGGGACTGTTGACCAGGGACTAATAATGGCTGGTTTTGGATTTTTGGGGATGACCAAAGCAAATAGATTCCCTAAAACAGGACAAGAAGTCAAGGTGATTTATTATTGGGCTTCAGGTATTGATGTGGAAACAGTGAGGCAGTTAAGTCAACGATTTCCTGATGTTGAACAAATTTACTTACAGGATCCAGCCTTTAGCAGAGACATAGGCTCTCCCGAAAAGATTCCTAGTCAGTGGGGTTTCCTGTACGGAAGAGTTAAAGAATTGATTGAAAAAGTAAAAGAGCAATTTCATCTCCAAAAAGAACATTTTCATGGATTTCATGTAATTTCAAAAGAGACTTCAAACCCTTTGAATATCATTCTTGAAGGAAGGCAAATCTCGCAGCTAAAAACACTTCCCTTTAGAAAACCAACGGTTCATATTGTCAAAGTTCCAGGGGATAATTCGGCACTATCTCTCTTTGTTTCCTTTTATAGTCACTTAATCAGATTAATGAGAATAGGCGATTATCTATTCATCCACAAATCGTATTTAAGAACAGATATATTGGATGATGCCTTAAGTGGTTTGGAGGGGATCGACGCCAAAGAATTTGGAATGAAGGAGCCAAAAATAGTTCAACAAAATTGGATCTGTGATTTAACGCTGGCGGATGTGCCCAAAGGAGAGGATGAATTACCGAAGATTAAAACTAAGAGGTTGCCATATGTCAGGAGTGGTTGGGTTGTTTATAGAAAACAAAAGAAATCAGGCCCTGATTTTGTAAATAGGAAAGGTCGGGAGGATAGATTTGAAAGAGTTATCATAATATTAGCTTTAGGTTTTGGAATTTTCTGTTTTATATCTAGTATCTGTAATCTATTGACCATGGACCACGCCTGCCTGCCGGATAGGCAGGGACTAACATTGGCTGGATTTGGATTTTTAGCCCTTTTTAGAAAGTCAAGAGAAAGGGCCGAAGAGCACGACCCGAATGTAATCAGCGCCACTCCTGCCGAAATCTCTTCTTCGCCGATTACTTCTCCGGAAACAGGCTGGGGTTTATTTAAGGCTTTAATTAACAAATTCCCCTGGAAGATTCTAGGCGGGGTGTTTTTGGGAATTGGAATTTTGTGTCTTATGCCATATCTTGGGCATCTGATTTCTATACCTGCCCTCCTAGGCTTTAGCGAAGGAGGGAACTGTGGACCATTGACTATGGATCATGGACCAATGTTGGCTGGGCTTGGATTTTTGGGGATGTTTGCGTTATATGAACAATTCTTAAGATTATTTAGTCCTGCTGAACCTCCTTTCCAAGCGTCCAAAGGCTTTGAAAGGATGCATTTGATAAAGATTGAAAAACGCCATAAGTCTGATCCTCCTTTGAGCGTAGAGTTAAAATTCCAGCCGCTTGAAGGCCTGCATAGATTTATCTCAGATTTCTACTATGCATATTACAACGAAATGGCCTGGGGTGTATTAAAAGATGAGGATGTAATTGCTACCTATCCCTTTGGGAATTGTTTAGCTGTTGCCTTTCAAGGAGAAAGGCAAGGTGAAATAATAACTGGCCTTACTCACATTAGTCAAAGAATCGGCGCCCTGAAAGAAAATTATTGGGCAGTAAAGTCATTAATTGATTATCTTAAGAATAATTTAGGTTTAGAGAGAGTAAGGATATTTTTACAGTCTAATAGCGAAGATAATAAATATCTAATTGATTTAGAGAATGAGGTTAGCCAATGTCCAGATACTGAGATTTTTGTATTGCCGGCAAGAATCTACCCGCTTTACAAAAATCAAATCACTTATCTATTAGTAACAAACAGCGCTGCTTTGTTTGTGACATCTGGAGAGTCCCTGTGTCTTTTCTGGAATGATTCAAAAGATGCGATCAGAGACGATATAGGACATCATGCTCAAGATTTATCCCAACTCCATAACGAGGTCAATCTTGATAATCCTCGTTTTAGGATAGGTGGAGAGATTCAGGGTGAACCGGTCAGGACATTAAAAGATAGTTCCTTAGATTTAGAAGATGTTTCAAAAGCCACAACTTCTTCTTCGTCAATAAATTATCCGGAACCGGCCCAGCGTTTATCTAAGACTCTAATTGCAAAACTCCCTGATGAATCCTTATCTGGAAATGTAGTTGGGCAACCTTGGCGTACTTACGAAGCCAATGTTTTAGAAATAGGTTACGGCCGGGGTAAATTTTTGGTGCAACAAGCTAGGCAAAATCCGGATAAATTATTTGTTGGTATTGAACAACCGCCCGGTTCTCCATTTTCTTCGGCAGGTGAAAAATTGCCGACGAGGATAGAAAAGAAAAAAATTAAGAATATAAAGATAGTCTATGGCGATGTCAGAGAACTAGTTAGCCAACTATTTAGGCGTGATCAACTAGAAAAGATTTATATTATTTCTCCCTGGTTTGGCGAAGGCAAAACATTGGAGCGTTTCCGGTTGTTTCCGCCACAAGAGGCTTATGGTAATGATTTTGCCCAGGCGCTTTTTGATAGATTAAAAGTGGGGGGCGAGATTCAGATATTAGTTGTGGACGCTGAATATACTGATGAGATAACCGGGCATTTTAATAGCATAAAAGGCGAAAAACAAATTTTTGTAACTTCAGATATCCCGGACTATATCGTTACTGAAATGAGCATATTCCAGGCGTATTTTCTTAGAATAGTAAAAACCGCCCCAGGGAACACCCTAGCCCAAACTTCTTCTTCGCCTATATCAATATTTGCTAGAGTCAAAAACAATAAATGGATAAAAATAATTGCGAAGATTTTTACAAGGGAATGTCTTAAGGCCAATATCATTTATTTAATCTATAAATTTCGAAAAGTAATTACTATAAATTTTAACAATAAGACGCCAGTAGTGTTAATTTTTGGTTTGCCCGCTTCAGGCAAAACTACTTTAGGCCAATCATTGTCCAAAAAATTAGGCATTCCATTTATTTCTACAGGAGAATTATTGCGTAAAGAAGTTAATGCAAGACAGGCCTTATTGGCTCATAGAACACCCAGTAGAGTAATGGACAAGTACTTGTATTGGGTTTTAGTAAGATCTGGAATAAACTTATTAGATATTTCTAAAGGATTGATCATAGACGTCTCACCGTCCAGTAGCGACAATTTGAAAACATTATATAGTTTTATTAATTATATGGGTTTTAATATCCAGGCAGTAATTTATATTTCCGTTAACCGCACAATAGCTCAAAATAGATGGCTGAAAAGGCGTAGATATGCTGATAGACGTCAAGCTGAACGCATATTTGATAGAAGAGCAAAAACGCTTTGTGATGTTGTTATTCCTGAACTTGAGGAATTTAACGAACAAGGCAAGCTTATCAGGATAAATGGCAACAAGAGGTTGCCGGCTGATGGTGAGATTACAGAGATTTTAAAAGAAAAAGGTTTGCCATCAACGCCCACCAAAACTTCTTCTTCGCCAATCGGTTATCCAGAAAAAGAAACTAAAGACCTGGTTGGACAAGGGAATGATTATTTAAGTGTACTAGAGAGGCTAACGTGTTTGGCAGATAGCCAATATACTACAGAGATAAATCAGTCGCTTAAGAAGCTCATCCTTAAAGCAAAGGAAGGCGCAAAAATAAATAATCGCACAGAGGAATTTATTAACATCCTCAAGCTTTATCTCGATGGCACTAATTATGAGATTGTCGAATTCGTCAGAAAACAATTGATAAGCTTACGTTCCATATTGAAGCAAGAGTTAACACATAGCTACGCAAAACCCAAAACCCGCATAGAATTACTTAGACAACACCGGGCATCGCTAGATAAGGATATTGTGCTTTTTATTGATCCAGCGGAAGACATCATATTATACAGAATAGGCAAAGACGATAAGGGCAAGACGCCTGTTAACCTAATAAACGAAACGGCAGAAAAGATTATGGATAGCGAAAATCATAAGAGTTTACTTATTGTGGGCCTGCCTAGCGCAAAAGATGGAAGGTTACCCAGGATTTTTGATAGAAAATTATATGTGCCATTTGCTTTTGCCAAAACAGCAGTGTTGGTTACAAAAACGCCTTATGGCCAGAAAGTATTTCGTAAGGTATCAGTGCTTGAAGATAGAAGATATATTGAAAGGGCGTTAAAAGTAATAGATGATTTAAAGGGGCGAGAGATCGATTGGCGCGAACTAGAAGGCTACGGAATCATGCTAAGAAGCTTGTTTGGCGTACGAAGAGTTTCAGGAACCATAAAAGTGGATAAATGTGGCAATGTAACTCGGGAGAATAAAAGTATATCATTTAGCGAACTGCCTGATGAATTATTGAAATATATTGAGGAGGAACGTATTTATCCTGAATTATTTGATAAGCATGGTAAGTTGCTCTGCACATTTAGTGATTCATCCTCTTTAGCTGATGACCTAGAAGAGAATATTGCTGTTTTAACTTCTCACGAAAGAGGTAAATATAGATTTGGCAGGAGTCTTCATTTTATAGGGGGTAGTTACGATGTAGTTATATCTTTTAATAAAACTATTTGGCCACTGCAAGCAATTTGCGCAGGAGATATAGATAATTTTAATGAAAAAATTAACAAGTTTATACAGGTAGAGTTACAGAGAGATATAGGGGAAAACGATGATTTCTTATTTACTTGCAGTCCAACAGCCATAGATAAAGTATTGGCCAGGGAATTTAAGGATATAGCCGATGGTTCAATATTAAGAGTCAAGTATTTGAGGGTTTTAAGCAATAGAAAGCTGAATTTTAATGGTGAGCATCCTGTGGATACTAAGTTTGTCCAACCAGGGGATTATGTGGTGGCATGGTTCATAAAAGATGGTGTTAAACCGTTGCTTTTACAATATATGAAAATTGAAGATTATGAGGCGCAGGAATTTTTAAAGGCGGCTGTTGCTGAGAGTAGTAAGGTGTATGATGGAAGAGGGAATTTAAGAATGACATTCTGCCATCACCGGTCGACGTTAGAAGAAATTAGAAAAATAACCAGCGCAGATGGCCAGGGTGCTGCTAAATTAATTTGGTCTACAGATGGCGATGGATGCTGGCGATTCCGCATCGATACCAAGAACAAAAAAAGCAGGCAATATTTAAGATACCGTATCGGAGTAAAAAACCAGCCGTTGGTGGTGTGGACTAATCCTGTTACAGGTTATCCAGAATTGGCGATTACTTTAGAAGACTTAAGAAATTTAACCACTTCTTCTATAGTATATAAATTAAGTAACAATAATTCTCGCGGCAGTAAAAATACTGAGTTAGTCAGCAGGCTAAATTCAGAATTAAAGCAAAATGAAAAATTATTACAGGAGATTTCAGGCTATCCTTTAGAGAAAATTTTTGCAAAATATCCCCACCTGACAAGGGCAGTATTATACAGAAGAGATAATTCTACTAATACCCTTTGCGGAAACTTCACTGGTAAGTTCCGCAAAGTATCCGCGCACCAATTGAGGTCCGATAACCGCAAAAATTCCGCCACAAGCAGAAAAATAATGCAGATTATTTATTCCGTTTTGTCTAAGGTCGGAATTCGCCCGGCAGATTTAGAAGCAGCCTTGGAAGATAGGCGTAATTCCATTAACTGGCTGATGGTCCGCTATACGCAACCTGATACTATACAGGCTGCCAGATTGGCTATTCTTTATCTGATTTGTAACGCAGACGCAACACCAATTGATGTAGAGCAGGATGTAATTAATGGTTGGATTGATGAATGGAGAGAAAAATATACCAATATAGAAACAGTATTAACCGATTTCGCAGAATTAGAAAGAAAATTAAGAGAATTAGAAGAAGACGTGGGGGCCAAACCTGTTGTAAATTCTATCGTGCATACTGAAAAACGAACGATAATTCTAGATATACTATCCGAAATCTGGAGATATATTCCTAAAACAAGAATAGAGCGTATGTTAGATTTTCCAAGAGTACTTATAGGTAAATTTGAGCAAGAGAAACAACGTAGAGCTCAGTTATGTATTTGGGCAAGGTTAGATGAACCTTGCAGAGAGGATTCAGATGTTGATTATAAAATACTGGCTTTGACCCTGAAAGAAAAGTTAGTTGGAATTATTTCAGATGATTGCTTAGAGGCAGAAAGATTATCCGGGCAAGAAGATTCTGCTTCTGTATTTAGTGCGCGTAGAATTATGTCTGAACTTACTGCAGTTTTAGAGTTAGATAAGAAGCTAGGTACAGGTTTTATTAGTAAAGAGCTAAGAACTGAAATAACCACTATGACTTCCCATGTTGCTGGAGTACTTAGCACGCGAAGAGCTGAACGAGTTGAGAAAGATACGCAAAACAGGAATAATCATGATTCAAATGGGTCTATTGATTTAACTCACAGCCGCAACAATTTTCATCACTCTTTGCCTAATCCCTGGGAATCTGAAATAGGGTCGTTAGAAGGCAGAAATTCTCGCAACTTGAGGCGTTATAATCAAAGATTTGAACAAGGCAACAATATACTTTCAGCCTCTTCGCCGCTAAGGCCGGGTGGTGAATTGTTTGGTTTTAGCTTGGTTGCAAAAGAAACAAATCCTGATTGGCAAGTAAGGCAAATATCCAGCTCATCACCAGTTGATGCAGAAGGGCCTGAAAACCCTGAATTTAAGGTTTTTTACACCAGTGAAGAATCCCCTAAAGATAATCCTTTTAAGGCGCAGATTGAAGAGTTGTTAGACAAAGCCAGAAACAATATCATCCAAAGCCTAGATGATTTTCCTGGCTCAAAAGAGGAACCTTATCTTGTCCCTGTTCTTCAAGGGGGAAATTTTACTCATCCTCACTGGCAGGAAGTTTTCAAACCTATTTTTGAACATCTTGATTTATTAAATGGCTTTGATCTTGTTGGCAGCCTTAATAAAACACTTAAAGATATGACTGAATTTATTAAGCAAGACCTAAATATCATATTAGTGGGTGGGCCGCGTTATATTCACTTTCATAAAAATAATCAATTTGTGATTGCCTATTTGGATATTGAACAGAAAACTCTCTATATAAGCCTTAAGTTTTTTAACTCAAGGTATCTATTACGTCATACATCTCTAGTTTTACAATTTATTGCTGAAGCAGTCAGCCGAATCAAATTTTCTTCTCGGGAAAATATACCTCCTGAAATCAAACAACTTATTACAATGCTAGATTTGCCCGATTCTCTAATCAAAACTATTAATTATTATCTTTATCAACAATACGATTATGATGATAAAGCCCTTAGAGATTTACGAACACAAACTCAAGTTGCGCAAACAGCAGGATACCTTCAGAGATGCAACTTGTCACCAACCCAATTATTTTTAGATAAATTCAGAGAGGGGGCCAGGTTTTTATCTATTGTTTTTGCACCTTTGTCGAGTGAATTATATTTGCTCCTAAAAGATATTGCTTCTGCTATACCTGATTTGAGCCAACAGGGCAAATTGACTCATCTTGTCTTTTATTATCACGAAGAAATAGCCAAGATTCAAAAAGCCGTTAATAGGTATATAGAAGCAGACAAGGATGAGATTGATAAACGCAGAAAAGAACTACTGTCTTTAATAGATGAAACCCTTAAATATCGCACGGGTTTTTTAAAAATAAGCTTGCCCGCTGAATTTGAACAATATGAGCAGGAATATAATAAAGATGCAGAAGATTTAAGGCAGAAGGCAAGCAGAGCTTATATGGATGTTTTTGATAAAGTCCGCCGGGCTAACAGAACAAATAACAAGCATCCTATAAAAATTATTTTTATTGATGGAGATAGCAGTGCGCAGGTTGCCGCAAAGAAGCTTCGCCGAATAATTTTTAATCATAATCCGAAAGCTTGCATCTTAATCCATGGTAATGCATATCATCTCCTGAAAGGGCCAATCTTTGAGGAACATTTTGGTGCATCCCGTCCCATTAAACGCATCAATAAGCAAGGTCTGCTTAAGTATCAGCTGCAAGATATAATAGGCACAAGCGGTTTTCAGACTATTTTTTACACAACTCTCCAACGCACTCTCTCTGATAGTGCTAACCCAGAAGATAGCCTTACGTCTGCTGCCAGAGATTGGCATTTTGGTTCATTTGCCTTAGACCGGATAGAAAACTCACCTGTTGCAGAAGAACTAGTTGCTTACTGGTTATGGCAAATGAAATATGGAGAGGTTGCCGATGGTGTAATTTTCGCATTAGACAGACGCGATGATGGAGGTGAGCCAGAGACAGTGTGGACTGGTATAACAAGCGATTCAGATAAGCAGCCAAAGCCAGTGCCGGTTTCAACGCCGATTGCGAGCGAAATTCCCGCAAACATCACCCACATCTTTAATGAAAAAGGCTATAGAATTGCTTCTAGCCCGATTACTTCATCTACCATCAAAGATTTGGCAGAAGCTATCAATGAATATACTTCTAAGGCAGCGGTGAGTGTAGATTTATCGCAGCAGGGCAAGGTAAGGTTAATATCAGGAGATGTTGAGCTTGCTGAGATTACGATTACCAATGAACATCCTTTTTACTTAGTGGCAAATCGACTGAATATCAGGGTGATAAATTTTAGCCGGGAAGTTGAGCAGTGGATCGTAGAAAAATTATTTATGACACTGCAGAATGAACATCGTCAAGGAGTGAGTAGGCCCAAAAGGAGGTACTCTGACTTGTCTCCAAAGTGGACTGCTGCAAGAAAACAAGCAGGGACCGGATTTGCTTATGATGTTCTGATTAATCCAGAAGAAAAAGATTATGGCTCGCCAGAATGGGATGCAAAAGAAGTTGAATTAGAAATTCAAATAATCAAGTATAGATTTCTTTCTGTTTTAAAAGATGATACTCATTTTTACAAGAGAGATATAGACGCGCTTCTTCGTCCAGAAGGCACCCAGCTAAAGCCGAAATCTTTATTTAGAATAGTTAATGCTTTCAACGATTGGTTTGGAAAAATTTGGGACCCTGTTTTTTGCAAGCACTTAGCTTGGGAGCACTATGAAAAAAATAGGCTTATCCTTATCGACTATATTAAGGGGCTTTTGCCTTATCTTGAAGCATATGATAATGAGCACAAGACAGATTTGACAACTTTTGCAAAAATTTCCCTTTCTCTTCTTGAGCGTTTAGGAAAGAGCCGTATAAGTGAAAGTGAATACGAAGAGTTTATAAGAAAAGCAAAAGCTCTGAGTATGCCTGAAAGCTCATCACCAATCGAGCCTCCCGATTCCCGGCAGGGCGGCGGGAAAAATCACAGGGCTAATGGTAATAGACGCAAAACCCGCCGGTATCATTTCGAAGATTTTCTTTATATAGACAGCAGGAAATTTTTAGAAATATACCCGCTAATTATCGAGGCCATACGCGGTAAGGCATTATCCGAGGATGAGATGAAGTGGCTTAAAGGCTTTGCCAGGTTGTTTGATGAAACCGGCAAGATGTCTGTTACGAGTAAACATCAAGATGCTCTGACTTTTGCAGATTTAAGGTGGGTTTTGGAATACGGCCTAGACTACAGGCAAGATGAATCTCTAGAAGAAGAAAAAGATTTTCGTTTTCCTTACATCTGTCAATATACTTTGTTTGGAGTCTCGGAGATATGCGCGCGAAATTCAATCGCACATAAATGGTTGACTACTAATGAGCCCGGAGAGAAGAATTGGCACAATTTTCCCGTGATAAAAATACTGGGTGTTGAATTTATTTTGGATGTTGCGTATGAACAATTTTATGATTTATATTGGCAGAATCAATTGAATTGTAAGATAGTGTTATTGCCTTACGCTTTGGTAAAGCAAGGTTTGTTCAAAGATAGGTCTTATATGTATACCGATTGGCCAGAAATTACTCGAATTAATCTATCTCCAACTGGAGCAGTAGAATCGTATGAAATTAGAGATCGCCACAAAGACGGCAGAGTGCTTCTACGGGGAGATTATCTTACCGGATCTGAGTTTATATTATCTCTAGTTTCTGGTGGGGAATCAACCATTTATTTACAGGGAGATTCTCATGATAGCGCGATAACAATTAAGGATGATTACGAGGGAAATCTTGCTTTTATTGTTGGCAAGAACCTTGTTGGAAGCAATAAAATTAATACGGAGGGAATCGAACGAATTGAGATTTGGCGCGCTACAGATGACCGGTGCTCATTGTGTATTATACGCAAGACCAATAAGAAAGACCTTCCTCCCCTTAATCCCCGGCAGGGCGGTGCCGTGTCTTCCCCTGTTGAGAGTCGCTCAATTTCATGTTACCTGCTAACTAAATATTTGCTGGTAAATTTAGAGACTAGGATGGCATATTTTGGATTGTCTGATGAACTTAAAGAAAGAGTGCGAAATATCCTAGGCGATATTAAATCATTAGGTGTTTTTCGTGACGGCGAATATGTTTACAACCCGTTACTTTTAAACCTGTTTAGGAAATTAAAGATAGACATGCCTCTGGCTTATTTATATGCTCAAGCATACGCCTTAGCCAAAACAACGCCACATCTTAATGATCTGGATGAGGCGGCCGTAGATGATTGTATTGAGAAAATCTTAAAATTAAAACCGCGGTTTATCCGCTCTTTATTCTGCGAGTATTTCCCTTATTTGGTTAAGCTTGAAGATAAAATAACTGTGGATAGCGAATTCATTGCTACACACGTGGGAAAAGAAAATTTTATAAGGCAACTTATTGGGAGTTTCTTTACTCAAAACCTTGAATTTACTAATTCAGCGAGTACTAATTTTACCTTATTGATCACCGGATACAAGGATGAGATTAAAAAATTGCAAAAAATTATTAATCAATTTTTCTCTGAGTTAGGACAAAAGGATTATTTAGATGAATTATTAAAACAAGCCAGAGAATTACGGCATAACAAAAAAGGTATATTAGGATTTAGCGGGCGATTAACTGATTTAGAAACTTCATTTGAAGAGCAGTTAGGGGTTTTGGGAGTTAAAACAGTTGAGGATAAGTTTAAAAAACAAGAACTTGAAAGTTTAGCCGAGGCAATAGAACGTCTCCCGTTATATAAAGAAAGAGCTGCAAAATTAAACTCATATGAAGATGTAGCAATAAAAGTTTTTTTAACAGATCCTGATGAGGCCGTACAACAGTGTTCTGAAACTCAAAAGCAAAAGCTTTCCACCGCAATAACTGCCACATCTTTGGAATTGATTTCTTATTGGCAGGTAGCTTATGCAGTGATACTGGCGAATTTAGCCCATTTTGATCAAGAAACATTTAAGTTTTTTAAAGAAAGGGTACCTATATTACTGCCGCAAGACCAGCATAAAGGTAAGAAAAAAGGCGAAAGGCGGGATTTGCGGCCAATATTGATAGGCAGAAACGGCCTAGCCAGAGTAATCAATGAATATTTTGTTTTTGGAGTTGATCCTAATGATATTTATCTTGATGGCTGGGGAGCTTCAGTGGAGAAAGAAGATTGTCGGCGTGTAGGAGTGAATGAGCCATATCTTAAATCGTTGGATCAATCAATAGACTTTTTTAATGAATACAGGGAAACCGAGGCATACAAAAAATTTGGGTTAGGCCCTCGGATAATCAATAGCATATTCCCGATAATAGAAGCCTTTCGCAAAATTGATCAGAGAGAACAAGGCAGGGCGAAATGCGTTGATTTCGCACTTTTATATGCGGCCTTACTTGTTGCTTTAGATATTGTGTCTCAAGATAAAATCTTTATTATTGGTAATGCCGGACATTTATTTGTTTATATTGACGAAGACGATGGATATTTAGTGAGCAATAAATTAATTTTTGACAAAGAAATGATTGCCTCAGGCGACAGGCGCGCAGAAGAGGCATTAAGGACTTGCACTGGATCGGCAGTCAGTAATATTTTTACTTTTAAAGGATTTTATGATGCGTATAGGGGGATGAATAATGAAAATAATGGCTTTAGCTCTATTCCCGGACAAGAGTTAAAGCGAATATTAGAAAAGATTGATACATTTTTTGGATTTCCTTTACGCAAATATAATCTTTCTGATGTGAAATATGTAGATTCGCCTGCGATTATGCCGGATTTAAAACAATTTATTAACCCTGAAAGATTAGATAACGGTGCAATAAAGTTGGGAGAGTTTAGGGTAGAGGAATTCAAGCAAGAGATGTATAGGCTTGCCCAACAATATCGAGAAACACAGCCTGATTCGCCATTGTGTTTCTTGGCTTATGCAGCGAGAGATCTTTTAAACGTAGAATATCCGGAGGTTTTTGCTATTGCTAATAACCGTGACTGGCTAGTAAGGGAGGCAGCAGAGAAAATAGCAACTTCTATTGACGATGCTATTAAATACGCTAGAGAAGGATTAAAGCTAGGTAAGGCGTTTTTAGCGAGGCTTAAAATTCCGCGGCCGGATGAAGTGATTCGTTTTGGCACGAATGAGCCAGCTCATTTAGTGCCGGTTTTATATGGGCTTATCTATCACTCGCCTCACATTAGCCAGGCAGAAAAACAAGAAATGTATTATGTCTATGCTGATGACGACAGTTTTGTTTATGTAAACGGCAAATTCATCAGCACCAAGACATTTGAAGTTACAAACGAAATTCCTAAAAACATCACCCACATCTTTAATGAAAAAGGTCACTATGAATCAATCGCTTCTTCGCCGGTGCCGGAAAAGTCCTCCTATTCCCAGCGCGACGAAGGATTGAGCCAACAAGGCTGTATTGTTAAAGCTACGATTAGCACCGCGGCTGGATTCCTTGAGGTTATCTATAGCCAGGATGGGGCGGAGAATAATTTCTATGAGCTTTGGCTTAATGGTGAGCGCATAGACCAAAATAACTATGGACATCCTGGGATATTTTATGATAACCCAGCTGGTTTCTGTTTTATTGTACGCGAAGATACAAGAGGGGGAATTCTAGAAGTGCCATATCTATCCTTGGAATCTCAATACCAGTGGTTGGGTATAGGGTCAGCATTAGTAAGCTGGCTTAGCCAGCAGGCGTCTGAGAAGGATATTAACACTTTGCTTAGTGGCAAGACAAAAAATATTAATGCGATAAAAATATTCCTCGGGGCATTAGAAGAAGGATCTCGTAAGTTTGAAATAGAGGTATTAACGATTTTCGGTCACACCTTCTGGAGAAGAATTTCATACCGGAAGTTGCTGTCTTTATTCGAAAAAGAACCGTATAAGAATTTTATGCGCATCAGCGGCAGGCCGAGGACTTCTTCGCCGGTTACTCAAACCGCGGTAGCCGCTCTTTTTGCAAACCTCAAGCTTTTCCTTAAAGGTCAGTCCTATCTCAAAGAGGTACCCAAAACGATTAAGGCCATCATTTTTATCGGAGTTATCGTAACATCGGTGGCTTTCGCTTTTGTCAGCATCTGGATAGATACACTTTCCCAAAGCGCATGGTTTCTATTCTTTATTCAATTCCTTCCTTACGCAGCTTCAGCTTTGATTCTATGTGCTGCGGCGAGTTTGTTCGGCCAATGGCGTAAAGGGGCTGTGGCGACATGGCAACTTATCAAAAATTATACCATCGTACAATTTGGAATTGAGGCGTATTGGTATTGCATATTCGTAGGGCTTAGCCTTACTTATGATAAGCTTTCGATTGACAGGCCGTTACATATCTCTTTTAGTGTGTTGACAATTGTAATATTCAATCTAATTAATGCTTCTCTTACTTCTTCCCTGATTGAAGTTTTAAATTATCCTGCGAATCTCCTTGAGTTTTTCTTAAGGAAACATGTTTATAAATTAACTCTGGAACAATCCAGGCGTGAGAAAAAAGAGAATCTCTGGAAGCTGACATGGTTTTCTTTAAAGTGGTGGTGGGTGGTGGGTTTGGTTATCTTCTCTGATGTTAATATTACATTTTTTGATACGACTATTCACCTGAAACCGACTGAATGGGTTTTTGTTGTGGTGATTGCAACCTCTATCTTAGAGTTTTTATTTTCAAAGAAAAAAGCTAATATCCTGGATGGTCGCTTAATTCAACAAAATAACGAGGTATATTCCAAAATGCCAGTCATTGGTTGCGATGTCGCCAGCATGCCGCAGCAGATACATTATCAACAGGATGATGGACAGGGTAATGATTTATCCACCTCTTCGCCGCTTAAAAGCAAGGGCAGTTTTGAGCATTATATGGGTAATAAAGTTATTAATAGTTTTTCAAGCCAACAAGGGTATTTTACTTTAGAAAAGATTAGCTCAACCGGTTATCAGACCATTCTAAAGATTGAAGCTAAACTACTAGCAGTTGCATTAGATGTCATACAGAGAAAAAGAATTGCTATGACTGGTGAGGGTAATCTGCTGTTTCTCGCTGGCATATTAAGAGGAGATTACCATACAAATATTTACTCAGTTTTGGAGTATAGCTTTAAAGCACGTCAAATGCTTGAACAAGACAAATGGTGGCAGGTTGAAGATATTAGCGATATTGAAATTGTTAACCTTCATAGGATGCCAAAAGTTAATTTATGCAAAATATTTGGTTTCTTAGAATCTATGGCTGCTAAAGGATTAACCTGGTTTGATTTTATCCGCGAATATCCAATTGAGGTTTTAAAACTTACCGACGATACCTTTTTTATTTTAGACGGTTCACATAGATTAGAGACAGCGATTTTATTAGGAGAAAGGAAAATCCGCGCAAAAGTTTATAGCATTAAACAGGGTAGCGAGATTGGTTCCCGAGTTATTGAGTTCGCAGCTAAAAGAAGGCAAGAATTAAATAAACAATATCAATTTGATACAGCACAAAGACGATTTACTGATGATGCCGACAAGATAATCAAAATAAGTTTTGGGACTCGGCAGCTTGAGTCTCCAAAGTTATGCCAATATTTGTGGTCAACAGACCAGCCAAAAGAAATTGCTATATTCTATTTTCCAGAAATTTTTTACAAAGCTGGCTACATTAAACCTGGCCGGATAAACACGCACAGCCCGGCCTTTGCCTATTTTAAGGCATTTATACTTGCCTGTTTGGGTTCAGGAAGCATTGAAGATGATATTTTGGTGTCTGTGATTAAAGATATTCGTCGTAAGCAGAAGACTGTTTCTTCTCCGGTCAGGCAACTAAATAATTCCGGCCAGCGCCATTATCATCGTGAAAATGCTGACCCTTGGTCAGGGGTGTTTGAGTCAGAGGATTTAGAGGAGGATTGGCTGGGGTATCATCATAAATCAAGGAATTCCTCGCGCGCCAGGCACTATCAGCAGGGTAAGCAATCACGAAGGAGCGCTAGAGCAAAGGGAAAAAGCCAGCAAGAAACACAATTTGACATGGTTGCAGTAACTGGAACATTAGCTTCGCTTCTTCGCCACGGTGCTATATTCTATGATTTTAGTCTTGATGAATTTGGTTTTGTTTCTTTAGAAACAGTTTTGCCGATTTTGCAGCAAGAATATAACGGACTCGAAAAGAAAGACTTGATAGATTTGGCGGAAAATGATCCCGACGGCAGGTTTGAAATTAAACAAAATAGAATCAGGGCGAGATATGGACACTCTATAAAGGTTTTACCTGTAGGTGAACCAATAGAACCTCCGGAATTTTTATACCATGGTACACCTACGGCCAATACACAAGCAGTTTTGTGCAGTGGTCTTAAATCAATGAGACGGCAATTTGTTCACTTTAGCTTGGATCCTGATAAAGCGCTGAGCATTGCCTTAAGAAGGGCAAGAAATGTTACAGCCTTAAAAATAAAAGCCCGAGAAGCCCACGAATCCGGAGTCAAGTTTTATCGCGAGGCAGATGTCTTTTTGGCTGGGTTCATACCTGGAAATTTCATTGTAGCTACTGAACTTACAGCCGCAAGGTCAGCAGCGGACATTCAGCACGGCTGTGTTAATCTAAATGAATCCGCCATCATCAGGCGATTTGCCAAAGAAGATGGCTATGTTGTTTTAGATACGCAGATGGCCAACAAACAAACACTTCTCAGGATTGATGAAAGATTATTTAGGGTGATTCATGCAGCCGAGTATTGTTTAAGTCAGGAAATGGCAGTACCAATCGAGGCAAATTTATTGATTATGACCGATATGTTCAGAGAAATCCCCATCGGCGATTTGAGAATAGCAGGTCCGGATTATATTGTAAAGGCTCGCCATTTAACAGAGGATCAGAAATGGTGGCAAGAGGTCGGATTAAAAGAGATCCCTATTGCAGAAATTCAGCGTATGCATAGTTCACATTTGTTTAGATATTTAAGATTTCTTGATTATCTATGCGATAATAAACTTTTTTGGGAAGATTTTATCGATAGCTATCCTATTGATGTCTTTCAGTTGCCTTGGGGATCTTATTTTACCTTAGATGGAATGCATCGATTAGATTTGGCCTGCCTTGTCGGCGCGCAGACCATCACGTCAAGAATATATCATAATAAGATTGATGACCCTAATGGTCATTTGATGTCGGGTTGGATGGTTGGTTATGCTAAAGAATTAGAAAAGGAATATAGGTTTAGTAATTTCAAAGAGAGATTTATTCATCAACTTTATGCGTTGACACCCTTACTTAACGCGTTTCCGCAATTTTCAAGTTATGAACATAAAGGGGATAGGCTGACCATGACTTTTAATTTTCCCGCGTTGCCTGCGATTCCTTTGCTTCCCATAGAAAATAATATTGAATTTATTTATCTTGTTTCATTAGCTCAAAACATAACTGGCATGGGTAGTGAAAGATTTGTTAATAGACTCCTAGAGGAATGGCGAAAAATTAATAAGCAGATACAGGGTTCTAGTCCAATTGGCAATGATGATACAAATCCTAAAAGCTCATCTGCCAAAAGATTTTGGCCGGGAAGCGGAGATTTAAAAAGTCCACAGTCCACAGTCAATGGTCCACGGCTAACTGAAACCAGGCAACATTCGCCATCAGCGCGCTGCGGGCTATCAGGTATTTGCCGAGATGAACCGCAGAGAGCAGATGGTTCTGAATTTGGCTTAGGCCGCGTGGCGCATTATCGGCACAATACTAGTGAAGAAAACCCTAGAGTTGGAAACAATGAACTAGTAAGACAAGAACAATCAATTTTAGAAGAACTTAAAAATCAGCTTGGAAAAGCACACGTTTCTGCTTCGTTAGTGAGCTCTTTATTTGACCGTCTTAAAAGCGATAAAAAGGTAACTGAAAAAGCCGTTATTCTTAGTGCTCTTATCAAAAACCTTCTTATCAGATTTACTCGTAGAAGGAGATATCAAAATTTTGAAGCAGAAGATATTTCGAAGCCTATCTATATCGCAGAGGCTCTTATTGCCTCACCTGATATTATAGAGAGAGCTGGAGAACTGCTTAGCTTAACTAGTAAGTTAAAAATGACTAAAGGCGTAAGACGGGAGTTGGGTGAAAGTATTAAAAAAGCAGAAGAGGGAAAAGGAGGACGATTTAAAAGAAGCGTATTCGACATGATCTGCATAGATGCTAAAAATCACAAAGCGAACATAGGCAAAGCTTTTGTGGTTGATTGCATAAATGATTATTATGTTCTTTTATCTTGTGGTCATCTATCCAAAAGCGCAAGAACAGGTATATTGAAAATTAATGAGAAGGCTAAGAAAACAGTCGGACGCACATTTATAGTGATGGATAACGAAAGTGATGATATCAGCGTACTTTTAATGCACAAAAGAGATGTAAACAGAAAGGTATTTAAAGACGGTAAGCTTGTTCCAATTAAGCTTTTACTCACACCTCCCGCAAGAAGGTTCGCTTGGGTAATTAAAGGTTCAAATCATGATGTATCTGTTGGTCACTTAGTTTTAACAGGCGATAAAGTTGTGTTACTGGGCGCTAATACTTATAGGGGAGATAGCGGGGCTCCTTATTTGATTAGAATTGGCAAGGGATATTTTGTTATAGCAGTTCATGGTTACCCCGGTCCGGTCGGAAGGCGTTTAACTCATAAAATTTTTGCAGAGATGAACATTGCTTTACAGGGGAAGGAGTCTAATTTTAGCTTAGTTGTCAGCAACGATTCTTTTATAGAAACCATAAGAGAATTTTTACAAAAACAATTACAAAATGATAAAGGTGTTAAATGCGCTACACTTCATAGCAACAGTTTATCCTTGGGTGATGGAGTCAGAAAACACATTCATCCGCATGGGAAAGAAAAAGGCAGAGGCGGCAAAGCCTATTGCCAAAATCCGAAGGGTGAGCAAGGATTTGGAGAATTTAACAATCCGAGAACAACCGTAGCACATTCGTTGACAAATCGCGTCTTTGGCCGGGATGAACCGCAGAGAGCAGATGGTTCTGAATTTGGCTTAGACCGTGTAGCGCATTGGCCGGGGAATTATCAATCCAGCTCGCCGCTGGCAGATGATGACGTCACAAAATACATGCATCCATATTGGGAAGAAAAAGGATGGAAGTGGGAAAAACCATCTTTAACTGATATTCGGTTCATTACAATCCGTTTTCTCGATCCTATTCAATTTGTTTACTCGTGCTGGCCAAGGACACCGTCTGAAGAAGGAGAATTACATCCAAAAAGAGCACAAAATGCCAGCCAAATATTAAAAGCATATTACTATATGGACCCTGAAAATGCCTATAAAATCTTTTCAAATGTTTTCGGTATTTCTGAAAAATTCGGCCAGATTACTTCGTACTTAGCACCGGATTTAGCGGCTGATATGTTTAATTATTCCATGAACATAAAGCCAAGTTGGGACCGGAAGATTGAAGGGAATATTCCTATTGTCTGGCTAACAAGGGCTGAATTTAGCCAGGTGTCAATGAGTCAGTATCTTAGCGATCTGTTAGTAGAATTAATTATTAAGAAAAACTACACCTCAGAACTCTGGCGCAAAGAAATGTTAGCAATAAGAAGTGCAATCCAGAAGGAATTGTTGGCAATCGGCAAAGAGCGACTTATAAAGATTTTTGGCGAAGACCAAGAAATATTAGATTGGCTTAAGCAAAATTTTCCAGAGGTATTTAAAACATTCGAGGCTATTCCTGCCGAATCTGATATCGGAGTTGCGGCTGGGGTGTTGCCGATAGAAAATCTTGATGAAACCGTCAGTTCGCCAGTACAGCAAAATAACAAAAAATGCCTCGTTCTGGATGCAGACGGTATATTGTGGTCTGGCATTGTAGGAGAAGACGGATTTAACGGGATAAAGATAACAGAAGAGCATAAGGAATTTCAAAAAACAGTAAGGGCACTCAAAGAGAGAGACATTATCTTAGCCATAAACAGCAAGAATAATCCCGAAGAGGTCATCGGGGTATTAGAAAGACATCCTGAGATGATTCTAAGAAAAGATGACTTTACGATTATTAAAGCCAATTGGCAGGATAAGGCTACAAATTTAAGGGAGATAGCCGAGGAGTTAAATATTGGTATGGATAGTTTGGTATTCATAGATGACAGTCCGCATGAAAGAGAGTTAATAAGATTAAGCTATCCCGAGGTTTTCACGCCAGATATTCCGGATAGGCCAATAGAAAGAATACAATTATTAATTGGCTCGGGGCTATTTCCTGAGGGGAAAATCACTGAGGAGGATAGGCGTAGAACCCAACTCTATCTCGCTAAAAGCAAAAGGGACGAATTAAAAGGACAGGCTGTTTCTTTAGAGGAATATTATCGTTCTTTAGATATGAAGATAATTATCCGGGAAGGCCAAGAAAACCTGCCATATATATCACGCATATTCCAATTAACCCAAAGAACAAATCAGTTTAATCTAACTCCGGGAGAGCGTTCTAAAGAAGTGGTGAAATGGGATGTAAGAGGCGTAGGTTCTTTAACGGCCAAAATATTTACCTTAGAATTGATAGATAAGTTTGGGAATGCAGGCATAGTCGGTGTAATGAGATTAGGCAGGGGTTATAATATTTGTGAGTGGGAGATTGATACATTTTGTTTAAGTTGCCGGGCAATTGGCTTAACTGTAGAACACGCATTTATGGCATATGTAGTAAATCAGCTTAGAGAGCAAGGCGTTACGACTTTACAAGGAACATATATTCCTACAAGTAAGAATGCTTTAGTTAAGGATTTTTATAGGCAGTTAGGGTTTAGGTTGGTTAGAGAAGGCTCTTTGAAGCATAGGCATGGGCAAAAAGTATTGTATTGGCAAGCTAACTTGGATGAGATTAGTTTAAAATCTCCAGAATGGATAACTTTGCTCGGCTCAGAAGATTTTAAGGCTGAGGATCGGTTAAAACTAACTCAAGATTTATTCAGCAGCACTTTTGATATTAATGAATTAGCCTCTGAATGGTTTAAATTAGCCAGAAACAATGGACTTAGCGATCAGAAACTCAAAGAGACGTGGCAGCTAGCCTTGAACGAAATCCCTAATGAAGATATATTAAGGAAATTATTAAGATTAGAGATTAATTTCTTAGGTTTCGAATTATATCGGGAAATAAAGGGAGATTGCCACTTTTTACGCGTTCCATGTGATCAAGAGCGCGAAGCAGAAAAGAAGTTAGAGCAGGACGGTTTCATAATAATAGCTGTATGTGAAACAGGCCGAGAAAGATGGGGAAACGATTTTAATGAGGTTACTGTACATTATAGCATTACCTACGTAGAGCCAGGGCATATAGATGATGTAGAGATAACTCGTTATGCTAAGCCCTTATATACATATTTCAATAGGGAACTCAAAAATAAGAGCTGGATTGGGCGATTATATGATTTGGTATTTGAATATAAATTGCCTCCAGAGGAGGATATTTATCATCTTTTAAGGAACACATTAAAAGATATCTTAATGGATTTTGATGATAGAACCGATAAAGAATGGAAAGAATACTTGGATACATACTATATAAGAAGGACAAACTTACAGGAGCTTGTTGATAAGGATGAGCTTGGAGGATATGTGCATCCGCGCTGGAGAGAAAATCCCTGGAAGTGGGGAGCGCCGAGTTTAGAGAAAATGAAATCTGCAATTAAAAAGGATGTTTCAACATGGGTATACAATTTGTTCTCCAAGAGAGATGGATTTGATAGTGGTTACATCGAGGATTTAAAAGATGACTTCATAGCTTATTATTATCTTGATCCATATAATATATATGAGGCCTTGTCATTACTTGGAAGAGAAAGGAGCAGCTTCGATTATATTTTATCAAAATTGCCAATTGATTTAACTGTGGATATGATTCATTATTGCCTTGGCCAATTGCGATTAGATAAATATAGAGGACAGGAATATAAACAAGGCAATAATGTTTCGAAAATTATCGTGGGTTTTATTCTAAACTGTGACGAAAAAGTAGAGCCAATATGTGGACATCTTTCCGAAGAAGAAATGTTTGAAGTAATTGAGGATATAAAATATTATGGCGATGTATCCTACCATAGAGGAGAAATATTAAAAGAACTACAATCATTTGGGATACAAAAAATAAAGAGAATTATTGAGGCAGGAGCAATTAGTAACTATATATTAGAATGGTTGCAAAAGAAATTTCCAGAGGTATTTAAATAAAAATGATTACACAGATTATATCTAGCTTACAAAGATATCTGCGATCATCTGCCGCATTTACATCTGTGTTCATCTGCGTAAAGAGTAAATTATGTTAAACACATCCACCTATAACGACAAGCGCAAATTTGAGCGCGTAAACGAGACGCTACCGGTACGGTTCAGGTTCTCAGATAGGTTGGACTCTGTCTGGCAAGAGGCGCAGACGCAGAATATTTCCGAAGGAGGGCTATTTGTCAGTGGTAATTTGTCCCAGGATTTAATCGGTGATGTTGTGCATCTTGATTTGCAATTAGAAAATAAATTTTTGCATGCTGTCTGCCAAGTTGCCTGGATAAAAAGAGAGCAAGGCGTGATTATTGGTCTAGGCTTAAAGATATTGCAGATTGACCCAAAAAACAAAGAAATTTACCTTACCTATATATATAAGCGGATTAGCCCAAAGAAAAAGGCTTACAAGATTAAGTTTTTAAGGCAGCCGTTGTTTAAACTGGGAGATAAAGAGCGCCGCTGCTGTCAGATTCTGGATTATATCCGCAGGTTTGGCCCGGTTTCTAAGGCAGATATATGCAAAGAAATTAACTTAAATGCTGTAAGCACTGGGAAATTTATTGATGAATTCTTGAGAGCAGGATTAGTTTTTGATTGCGGCTTAGACTTATCCAGCGGAGGCCGCAGGGCGCAGTTGTTTAAACTAAATAGGGATTTTGGCTTGATTTTAGGCGTTGAAGTAAACCTAGAAAAGAGTTATTTGCTGGCATTGGTAACTAACTTAGAATTAGGGAATATTTTAGAAGAGAAGAAACTAATTGATAATAAACAAGATATCAACATTACGCTTAGTTCGTTTTTAACTGATATTATCACTAAGCTTAAGGCCAAAAACAGCCAGATACTAGGCATTGGTATTGGTGTTTCTAACGGCCAAGTTCCGGATGGGCTTGAAAATTACATATCTAAAGCATTAGATTTGCCAGTTGTTGTTGAAGAAGGTTTTCATTTAGAGTCTTTTGCGCAGAGCTGGCTAGTGAGAGAATTGGTTAATAAGAGCATTCTATATATGCACTCTCGGCATTTAACAAGTTTAATCTTAGGAGGGGATATTTTTAAGCCGGAAAAAGAAATTGGAAGTAAAATTGAATTGGTTCCTATGGATTTAGTGGAGAAGGCCTTGGCGTTGATAGAATTTTTAGGCCCGGATATTGTTTATATTTCTAAGAGAGTTGATAAAGAATTCCCGGAAGTTAAAAAAGTGCTGAATGCAAGATTAAATCTGGCGAATATCAAAGAAACACAGGCAATTAAGGTGTTGATTTCTGAAATTGACGAGGATAAAATTGTGGCCTTAGGCGCGATAAGCCTGGTGATGAAGGAAATTTTTGTCGGTATATGCCGATAGTATTTTAGAAAGAGACAATATTTGCGTTTAGAGATATAATAAAGAAAGGAGGTCAAATAAAGACACAACTTATGGAGTTTTCAACGACATAAGTTGTATGTCTGAATTTGACCCAGCACTTATTTTAATTATAAGCCTTGCAGTAAAATAAGTGCTGGATTTAATTCGCACTTATAACTTACGTCGCCAAAGATAATCAATTGCTCCGTAAGTTATGTGCTTATTAAAGGAGGGCGGATATGGAAGAAAGAAGAAAAGCGATTCGCTGGAATTTTGACGGCGCAGTTAGCGTCAAGAGAGTAGATTATGAAGAACCGGAAATTTACACTCAGGCAGGCGATATCAGTTGCGGCGGCATAAGGTTTCAATCTCGCGTGAAATACCTTCCTCAGACAGATTTAGAAGTAATTATTGAATTGCCCGACGAGCAGCGTTTTGTATTCACCGAAGGCAGAGTTGCCTGGCAGCAAGATTTACCGATTGTTCGTGAGGGGCAAACCCTTGCTACGGGTGTAAGTTTTAGCAATCTTGTTGACCGGGACAAGGAAAGAATATTTCATTATGCATTTAAGTTCTGTAACCAAGAATTGAATAAAAAATGGTGGGCCGGCCTTCGACCCACGGAGGTGAAGGAAGATGGAAAATGAACGCCGATATTTTGATAGAATATTACTGAACTTGCCATTGCGTATTAAAACAGATTCTCCGGATTTAGAGTTATCCGCGGAAAGTAGGGATTTGGCAGCAAAAGGGATAGGGTTGTTTTCTAAAAACAAAATTCCTCAACAAGGCCCGATTAAGATTCAGATTAAAATTCCCGGCGAGCTTCCGTTGATTGATTTAACCGGCCAAATCGCCTGGTCCAGGGAATATTTTCCCGATGGCTGGCGGGCGGGAGTGGTTTTAAGAGAACAGTCGGTTAATCTGGTGACTTTTGCTGTGCTTTTGGAGAAGTGTTTACGAAGCAATGAAACTGTTGGGGTTTAGGCAAACGAAATTTCTTGACCCGCATATTGATTTGTGGTAAAGTTTTGCTTTATCGATTTATGCTTTAATCGGTGTAATCTTTTTTAAAAAATCCCTGCCTGCCGGCAGGCAGGTGTGTAAGCAGCTTAATATCATATAAAAGGAGAGGAGAAATTAAGCATGAAGTACGGCCATTTTACTAACGACGGATTAGAATTTGTTGTAACCGACCCCCTCACACCCCGCCCCTGGATTAATTATTTAACTAATGAAGAATATTGCGCAGTTATCTCGCATTGTGCCAGCGGTTATAGTTTCTTAAAGGATTGCCGCTCTGACCGGATATTGCGCTGGCTTCCTTCAAGCTGGCAAGACGACCGGCCAGGTAGATATATCTACGTAAAGGAAAAATCCAAAATTTGGTCCCTTACTTATCAGCCGGTTAAAGAAAAGCCTGATTTTTACGAATGCCGGCACGGCTTGGGTTACACCAAGATTAAAACAAAATACAATGGTGTATCTTCTGAAATTACCTATTTTGTTCCGACTAATGATCATTGCGAAATCTGGCTGGTTTCTATTAAAAATGAAACAAAAAAATCAAAACAATTAGAGTTATTTCCTTACTGCGAATGGCTGCTTGGTGATTATCATTTGGAATTGCGCTATCGCAATATTATGAATTTATATAACCGCGTCTGGTTCGATAAGCAGCACGAAGCGATTTTTGCTAAAAAAACCGCAGCCTGGGGCGATTTCAATATCCAACATTTTTCCTATCAGGCATTTTTTGCCTCTTCCTTAAAAGCCGATGGATATGTTACAAGAAAATATCCTTTCTTAGGCAGGTATAACACTGACCAGCATCCGGAAATGATTTTTGATGATAAGTTCAAGAATATTGATTTTTGTTCCGGCGAAGACGCGATTGCCTGCTTTAAGCATAAATTAAATTTAGCTGCGGGGAAAAATAAAGAATTTGTAATAATCCTCGGCCAGACACAAGGCCTGCCGAATATCAGCCACTTACTTACTAAATACCGCAATTTAAATAATACCAAAAAAGAATTAGATAATGTTAAGGGTTTTTGGCAGAAAAAAATATTGGATAATATCTGGGTTAATACCCCGGATAAGGATTTTGATTTTATGATGAATATCTGGGTAAAATACCAGTTGTATATCTGTAATCTCTGGAGCCGTTCTCCTAGTTATTATCATGAAGGCTCAGGTGGTAGAGGTTACCGCGATTCCTGCCAAGATTCGGAAAGTTTAGTTTCGATAAATCCTGAATTTACCCGTAAGCGCATAATGCACATTGCCTCACTCATCAGAAAAGACGGCACCAGTGCTTCGGGTTGGGGCGATACAACCGGTCCAGCTGGGCATCGTCCGAACAAAGACCATCAAATCTGGCTTACTGCAACTGTGCATGCTTATATCCGGGAAACCGGGGACAAGGCTATTTTGTCTGAGTATATAAGTTACCTAAAGGATAAGTGGCTCAAAGGCTGGAATATTGATGTGAATTTCTCCGGCGGGGCAACGACAGATGGAGAAGGAACATTGTTTGAGCATCTAGAGAGAAACCTTAATTTCTGTTTTAATGACGTTGGAGAGCGGGGCTTACCGCACATCGGCCATGCTGATTGGAATGATGCTATTGATGCCGCAGGCATTAAGCACAAAGGCGAAAGTGTCTGGCTTGCCCAGGCATTAGTGCGCAGTTTAAAATTATTTGCCGAACTTTGTGCGCTTGTAGGCGATAAAGCCAAGAAAGAAGAGTTTTTAAATAAAGCAAAGACAATGAGCGAGCGGGTTAATGAAGTTTGCTGGGATGGAGCCTGGTATCAGCGCGGATTTACTGATGACGGCACAGTTTACGGCAGCAAGGTAAATAAGGAAGGCAAAATTCATCTCAATGCTCAGTCTTGGGCAATCCTATCCGGCATTTCTGATGATGCGGGCCGGACTGAAAAAATCGTTGATTCGGCAAGAAAATATTTAGACGGTGACCATGGGCTAGCATTATTTGCTCCGGCTTATAGTGAATTTAATCCGAAATTAGGCAGAATAAGCATGTTCTCGCAAGGCACAAAAGAAAACGCAGCTGTTTTTTGCCATGCTGCAACATTCATGATTGTGGCTTTGTTATCTAAAGGTTACGGAGATTTTGCTTATGAGGCAATGCGTAAGATTATGCCTAATCTTCAAAAGGATTACGAATTATATAAAACAGAGCCATATGCCTGGTCAGAATATCTTGTCGGGCCGCAGCATCCTTACCTATATGGTGAGGGTGCATTTACCTGGATTACTGGAACAGCTGGTTGGACTTTTATGGCTGCAACAGAGTGGTTGTTAGGTGCGCGCCGAGATTTTGAAGGCCTGAGGGTTGATCCGTGTATCCCTCGTCACTGGAAAAAATGCTCTATCCGCCGGCCGTTTAGAGGCGCTATATATATGATAGAAATTGAAAACCCAAAAGGAAAATCCAAGGGTGTTAAGGCAGTTTTTGTGGATAATCAACTTATAGACGGCAACGTAATTAAGCCAAGGCAGCCCGGGAAAACTTATAAAGTAAGGGTAGTTTTAGGATAAGGAGAAAAGTTGTCAAAATTTTTTCATTTGAAATTTAAATTTTGTTATTATCTTGTCATTTGTGCTTTGGCATTTGGATTTTCTTTAACAGGTTGTTCGTCTAAGAAACTTTCTTCCAAGCCGACAATTAATGTCTGGCACTGGATGACTGACCGCGAGGCAGCCTTTCAAGAATTGGCCAAACGCTACGAGGACAAAACCGGCATAAAAGTTAATTTTGAACTCTATGCCCCTTCTGATATCTATGCCCAAAAAGTCCGCGCTGCTGCCCAAGGAAGAACCTTACCAGATATATACGGACTTCTGGGTGAAAAGAGAGATTTTGCAGCATTTATAAAAAGTGGCCATGTAGCAGATTTAAGCGAGGTTATGAATGAGGAAAATGGCGTTTGGAAAGAATGTTTCTTTTCTAAAGCTCTAGAGGTGGTGGAATTCAAGGAGAATAATACCTATGCCATATTGCCAGGCATCTATGGTGCTCCTATTGATATAATGAATATCCAGATGCTTTACAATAAAAAATTATTTAAGAAGGCAGGACTTGATCCAGAGAGACCACCCTCAAACTGGGAGGAATTTATTGACAATATCAATAAATTAAAAAAAGTGGGTGTGCCAGGTTTGGTCTCGGGGTGGGGAGAGATTTGGATGATTGATTGTTTTGCGTCCAATTATGCATTTAATATTATGGGAGAAGATAAGGTTATCGCTACTTTAAAAGGAGATGTACCTTATACTGATCCTGATTGGATTAAAGTCTTTTCATTATTTAAAGAACTGGTAGATAAACATGCCTTAGTATCCGGCGTTGTCATAATGAAAAATAAAGTCGCTGAGCAGACATTTGCTAATGAAAGAGCGGCATTTGCATTTAATGGTTCATGGTGTATTAATGTTTATGATGGCATGAATCCCCATTTAGAGTATGGGGTATTCTTGCCACCAAAAGTAAATAGAAAAAATCCTATGTATATTTGGGGCGGAGGCTCTTCATTCTCATTTCTTGTAAATGATAGATCTAGTAAGAAACTAGAGGCAATAAAGTTTTTAAAGTGGTTAACAGATAAAGACCAACAGGCATATTTATCGAGTCAGACTAAAAACTTGCCTTCCAACAAATTTGCGCTTGCAGAAATCCCCAAGATTTTGGCTCAGTTTGCAGATGGTATGGATAGCGCTACTCATCCCAGCATTTGGCCAGTGAATGAGTTCCCAGGTGTCATTGAGGCACTGGGGAAAGGCATTCAGTTAATATTGATTAAAGAAAAGACTCCTGAGCAGTTAGCGCAAGAATTGCAGGCTATAAAAGAGAAAGAGTCATCCAGGATAGTTTCTAATTAAACGATGAGGATATTTAAAAATATCTATGTAAAATCAATCATAGTAATATTGTGTTTCATTTTAGCAGAATTAATTTATCAAAAATCCCACAACCTTAGATTCATATCTCCGATCATAATATTATTGGCAGTCGCACTTCTTATTATCCTCGTTACTAAAATTATTTTAGCAAAGCAATTCAAAAGTTTTCTTTTTATAGTTCCTGCCTTAGCAATTTTTTCGATATTTTATATTTATCCTTTTATAAAAGTTTTACAACTGGGTCATTACAGTTGGGATGGTATCCTGCCAACAATGAAATTCGTAGGTTTATATAATTTTATAGAGGTCATAAAAGATAAAGTCTGGTGGCAGTCGATGTTTAATGCCGGTTATATTACTTTAATCGCATTAACTTTCCAGAATGCCCTGGCTTTGATTCTGGCATTAGCCTGCGATAGACAAATGAAGGCGGGGAATTTCTACAGGATGATATTTTTTATACCTCCGGTATTATCCGAGGTTGTAGTAGGTTTGGTTTGGCAGTGGATATATGATGGCAATTACGGACTATTGAATCATTGGCTGGTTGCGTTGGGTTTTAATAATTTAACTAAGGCCTGGTTGTCTGATCCTCATACAGCATTAACCTGTGTGGCGATAGTACATTCCTGGAAAGGTTTTGGCTGGGGATTTGTTATTCTACTTGCTGGATTACAGACTATACCAAAACAGCTTTATGAAGCTGCACGTGTTGAGGGAGCGACTAGTTGGCAGGTATTTAAGAATATTACCGCGCCTTTGATGATCCCAGTATTCGTGCTGGTGGCGATACTGACGGTTTTAGGCTCTATGCAGTCGTTTATTTTGATACTTACTATGACCGACGGTGGGCCGGGATTCCATACCGAGGTGCCGGTGACCAGAATACTAAGTTCTATGATAGGCTCTTCTAGATTTGGGTATGCTTGTGCACAGAGTATAATATTCGGCGCAATCCTCCTGGCAATTTCCTTTGTACAGAAGAGGATCTCGCAAAATATGAGGCAGGCATAATGCAGATATATAGGGTAAAGAAAACCTTCACAAACATCCTAGTCCATCTTTTATTGATTTCGGTGTCGATTGCCTGTCTTTTCCCTCTATTATGGATGTTTGGTTCTTCCTTAAAGACGCAGGCAACTGTTTTTTCTGACATGAGCATAATTCCTCAACAGCCGCATTTCGAGAATTATGTCACGGCCTGGATAGACGGGGGTTTCGGTAGGTATTTCTTGAATAGCTTAATATATACCTTTACTGTAGTATTCGGCATAGTTTTAGTATCATCGCTGGCAGCATTTGCGTTTTCGCGATTGGAATTTCCCGGTAGAAAGGCATTCTTTATCATGCTTCTTGCCGCGATGATGATACCGCTGCCGGGTAGTTTCGTTCCTTTATATGTGCTTATGGTGAAACTTCATTTGGTCAATACGCGGCTGGGGTATGTTTTATGCCTTATTAACGTGGGGCTGTCTTTTAGCATATTTTTACTTAAGACGTTTTTCGATAAGATGCCTAAAGAGTTAGAGGATGCCGCTAGGATAGACGGCTGCAACAGGTTGGGGATTTATAGACATGTGGCTCTGCCCTTTGTCAAGCCGGCGCTTGCGGTGGTGGTGATTTTTAACGCCCTGAATGTCTGGAACGAATATGTACTGGCTTTGATAATATTTAACAGTAAAAACCTGATGCCTCTTCAACGGGGGGTGATGATGTTCCGGGGAGAGTTCCTGACTAATTACCCACTTTTGATGGCAGGACTTACTATAGCGGCCCTACCTATAATCATCTTATACCTGTTGATGCAGAAGTATATTGTCAAGGGAGTAATTTCTCAGGCGATATTTCAATAAGAAAAAAGAACGGAGGTCAATTAATGGAACAATCAGTTGGTCAACTTAAACACCATGTTACAGCCCCCCAAGACCGCATTCCTTTTTTTCAAAAATTCATATACAGTATGGGGGCATTTGCGAATACTGCTCAGGCCGCCTTTATCGGACAGATGGTCATTGTTTTAAACCTCGGATTAGGCGTAAATCCAGCTTTAGTGGGTTTGGTCGGAGCCATTCCCCGTATTATTGATGCCATATCTGATCCCATAACCGGCTACTTTTCTGATAATCTACGGACCCGTTGGGGACGCCGTAGGCCGCTTATATTATTTGGCGCGGTTACCGGCGGGATTTGTTACGCATTGATGTATCAACTCTATAAGGGGCATAGCGAAGGTTTCTATGTCTTGTATTTCGGGGTGTTTCAGGCCCTTTATTTTATTGGATTTACCTGTTTTTCCATCCCTTGGATAGCGCTGGGATATGAAATGACCCCTGATTATCATGAGCGCACACGCTTGCAGGGGGCCAGCAATATTGTCGGTCAATTGCCCTGGTTCATCGCTCCTTGGTGCTGGTTTATTATGCACAACCAGAACTGGTTTCCGGATATCGTTTATGGCGGAAGAGTTCTTGCAATCATCATCGGTATGATTATCGTTGGGTTCGGAATCCTGCCGGCTATCTTTAATAAAGAATACTTTCACGACTTACCAAAACCTGATGTCAAGGGCGCTTGGAATGTGACGAAAGACTTCTTTGGCGGGGGTTTTGTTACTCTTAAATGTAAGCCATTTTTCAAGCTGTGCATGTTCACCTTACTGATCTTTGGTGGATTCATGTGCGCGTCAGCTTTTACCATCTATGTTGTTTTCTTCTACGTCTTTAAGAATGCTCCTGTTCTTGATCAAGCCTATGCAAACGGCGGTCTTTTGCTCGGTATCTATGGGACGTTTTCTGCTCTTTGTACTATGGGCGCCATTTACGTAACCACATGGCTATCCAGAAAACTCGGTAAGAGAAACACATTCTTTATCACTATTCCTATTTCAATAATCGGTTACGCTTTGAAGTGGGTAGGGTATAATCCTGAGCATCCGTACTTACTGATGATCGCTGCTCCGTTCATCGCATTTGGCCTGGGATCACTCTTTACCTTAGTTAGCTCTATGGTCGCTGATGTCTGCGACCTTGATGAACTTCGAACCGATACACGTAGGGAAGGTATGTTTGGCGCTATTTACTGGTGGATGGTAAAAGTGGGAGTCGCAGCTTCATCGCTTATTTCCGGAATTCTCCTGAATATGACCGGCTTTAAAGTTACATTAGGCCTCAACCAAACACCGCAAGCTTTATTGAATATGCGGCTGTGTGATATCGGCATCCCGATTGTGACCTCTTTAGCCGCTATTTTTGTTATTATGAGTTTTGATCTCACAGAAGCTAAGTGCTTTGAAATTCGTGGGCAGGTCGAGCGGCGCAGAGGAGAAAGACGAGCAGAAGAAGAAGGGCGCAGAGTAGAAAGACGAGCAGAAGAGGAAAGGCGCAGAGTAGAAAGACGGGACTAGGGTATTACCGCGGGAGCGCTGGTCGGATGAGAAAAATAAATCACAAAGTTGTTGGCTTAGCTATTTTATTTTTACTATGGACCATGGACCATGGACCATGGACTGTTTTCGCTGAGCCACTGCCTTCCGCTGAATACGTGCGCAAGGCCTGGGAGGCATCAAGTAAAGAGGATTTAGATAATCTGATGAAGATAACCCAGGAATGCATTGATAATTATGCGCAGGAAGCCCATAAACAACAGGGAAGCTTGAATGCGCTGGCGTCTAAAGATAAGGCAGGCCGATACAGCGCATTAAATGATGTTGCTACCTGTTGTTTTATCCGAGGAGAAGCATTGTTCAAGCTTGGAAAATTTGAGGAAGCAAAGTCGGCCTTGAAAGAGGCAGTAGTTAATTATCATTTTGCACAAGCCTGGGATCCGCGCGGCTGGTTTTGGTCTGTATCTGAAAAAAGCCAGAATATCCTGGACAAAATTGAGGGCAAAAAACCATATGGCAACGATGTGAAACCAGTTGCCGAAAGACCTGTGACTAAATTAACTCTTTATGATTCAGGTAACCAGTTTCCGGTTGAATATAAAAAATTTGGAAAATTCAGCGGCATTGGCAGCAAGGATTATAAATATGAAATCATTGATCAGGAAGGGTTGGCTCAGGCAGTTGGCGAAGGAATATACCCAAATTCAACCAGTGTGCGCTGGGATCCTAATTTCCGCAAGGCACTGAAAGAAGGCAGGCTTAAAGGTAATCATTGGGATTATGTTAACAGCCCGGATTTAGAAGCTGCCTTTTACAGATGGGCAACTGCCAGCGAGCCTGAAGGTGTGAAACTTTTTTATACAGCCTTTGCCTTAGAGAAAGCCGGATTCGTTGAGCAGGCAATAAAGGCATATTACGCAATTATTGTGCATTTTCCGGCAAGCTATGGCTGGACTTATTGGCAGACGCCTTGGTATATCGGCCCGGTAGCAATTGCCAAGATCAAATATTTATGTTTTCGCAATCCTAATTTAGGTTTAACTCTTGAAAATGCCAAGGTGCGCATAATTAATAGTTTTGACAAGGATATTACCAATGATGTGGTTATCGTTGATCCTGGCAAGTTAGTGCATACTAATTTACTGGATAAGGTTGCTACTCTGCCATCTGGCCAGAAGCTTAGAGTAAAAGTGACAAAGAAAATCGGCGGGGAAAGGATTAAACTAGTCCAGTTTGATAACCGGCATTGGCGGCTATATGTGGATAATAAACCATATATAATTAAAGGTATAACATATTCGCCGACAAAAGTTGGCCAGAGCCCTGACGACGGCACTCTGCTAAACTGGATGGATTACGATTATAACCGAAACAATTTGTGCGATGGCCCGTTTGACGCATTTGTGGATAAGAATTTTAATAACAAACAGGATGCGGATGAGTTTCCGATTGGCGATTTTCAGCTTATGAAAAATATGGGGGTAAATACAATAAGGATTTATCATCAACCATTTGCCTTGACTGAAAAAAATAAAAAACTTCTGCGTCAGCTCTATGAGGAATTTGGAATAATGGTTATTATGGGCGATTATTTAGGTAAGTATGCAATTGGCTCTAGCGCGGATTGGTATAAAGGGACAGATTATGAAAATCCCGAACATCAAAAAAATATGCTGGATTCAGTTACAAAAATGGTAAACGAATTTAAAGATGAGCCTTATATTTTGATGTGGCTTTTAGGCAATGAAAATGTTTACGGCGTTGCTTGTAATGCCGATAAAAAGCCCGATGCCTTTTATAAATTCTGCGACAAGGTAGCTGCGGAGATTAAAAGAATAGATAATGTTCATCCGATAGCTTTAGCCAATGGTGATACGTTATTTCTGGATAAGTTTGCAAAATATGCTGCCAATGTGGATATCTTTGCTGCAAATGCTTACCGGGGAGAATTTGGTTTTGCTGACCTTTGGCAGTCAGTATTCTTTGAAACAGGTAAGCCCGCGTTTATTACTGAATTTGGTTGCCCGGCTTATGCCCATAATTTGGATAGAGAGCAAGCTGAACTTGGCCAGGCGCAATTTTTAGAAGGTTGTTGGCAGGATATAATGTCAAACACAGCCTTTAACAAAGATGGTTATGGCAATGCCTTGGGCGGTATTGTTTTTGAGTATTTGGATGAATGGTGGAAGGCTTATGAGCCGAGCATTCATGATACAAAAGGCTTATTTAAAGGGCCATTTCCCGATGGGTTTATGTACGAAGAATGGCTTGGCGTGGTATCTCAAGGCGATGGAGCAATGAGTCCGTTTTTGAGACAGTTACGCAAGGGTTACTTTACATTACAGCGATATTGGAGATAGGGTTCTGCTTGCTTGGCCGCAAAAGCCTTTGCGGCACAAGTGAAATTTGAATCGCCAGCTGGCCAAATTTCGCTTGACTTTTAGATACGCGTAGATTATACTTTAAAAGTTAACTAGATAGATTTAAAAAGATTAAAAGAAGTTAAGTGAAGCCTAAAGTTATGGAATGTAATGAACATAACTTTATTGGCTGAACTTATCCCTCACCTTTTTAGGTATTCAAAAAATACCTAAATACTTGAATAGATAAAAGGTGAGGGATTAATTCGCGCAAATAACTTACGTCGTAGTTCCTGCTCCGTAAGTTATGCGCTCATTAAGGAGGCAGAATGAAAAGGGTTTTAGTAATTTTGAGTACAGTAATACTAGGGTTGACAGCAGCGACTATTAGTTTTGCTCAAGAAGCAGCCAAGGATACATTTGTTGTTTATACTGATAAAGGATCTCCATTAAACCATTATATACCCAGTGGCTGGATGGGTGATTATGGGGATTTAAAAATAAACGAAGAATCTATGAAGGAACCTTATAGCGGCACAAGCTGTATAGAGATAACCTATAGCGCAGCGCGTTCCCAGAAATATGGTTGGGCAGGAATGTATTGGCAAAACCCGGCAAATAACTGGGGTTCAGTCCAAGGCGGATTTGATTTAAGAGGAATGACTAAGCTTACATTTTGGGCAAAAGGAAAAGTTGGCGGTGAGATAATTGAAAAGGTTAAAGTCGGCGGCATCAAAGGTACGTATCTTGACTCTACTGAAGTTAGTTTTGGCCCAATTGAATTAAGTAATACCTGGGAAAAATATACGATTAATCTTGCCGGTGAGGATTTAAGCTCTATCAGCGGCGGGTTTGCTTTTGTAACCAGTGCAGATCTTAATCCTAAGGGGGCAACAATATATATTGATGAAATCAAATTTGAAAAGGATGATGCAGTTAAGCCCGAAGTAAAATCCGCACAAACTATGCCGTTTTATGTATATTCTGACAGAATCTCGGTAAAGAATCATTTTATCCTGTCGGGTTGGATGGGCGATTATGGTGATTTAATTGTGGATCAGTCTTGGTCTGAAAATACTCAGTCTGGAGACAGTTGCATAAAGATAAGTTATTCCGGGAAAGCTACAAACGGTGCACGCTGGGCAGGAATTTATTGGCAGAATCCGGCAAATAACTGGGGTAATGTTGATGGCGGTTATGATTTGTCCAAAGCGACAAAGATAACTTTTTGGGCTAAAGGCGAAAAAGGCGCAGAGCGCATTGAAGAGTTAAAAATTGGCGGGCTTATGGGCGAATATCCGGATTCAGATTCCGCAGGCATTGGACCAGTGATATTAACCAAGGAATGGAAACAATATGTAATAGACCTTAAGGGTAAAGATTTAAGTTATTTAAGCGGCGGATTTGCCTGGTCTACGAATATTGATGTGAACCCTCAAGGAGCGGTATTTTATCTTGATGAAATAAAATATGAGTAATTCTTTTTAAGGATTACGTTCAAAAATTTACCCCGTTAGAAAATACTAACGGGGTAAATTTTTATTGATAACCTATTGACTTAATTTAAGTTATGTAGTAAGATTAATTTAATTAAAAAGCCACGGAGAAAAAAGAGATGTGAACCGTGAGAACGGAAGTTTTTGAAGATGAAATTTTAACAGAGAGGTCGCGAAGGAACTTAGCTATACTTGAAGCTATTAGGCGTAGCGGCCCGATAAGCAAAACCGACATATCTAAAATTGTCGGTCTTAATGTAGCCACAGTTTCTAATTATATTGAGGAATTCTTAGAAAAAAGTATAGTTATGGAAAAAGCCCTGGATGTATCGGGCGGCGGCCGCAGGCCGTTATTATTGGATTTAAACTCAACTAGAGGTGTGGCGCTTGGCGTGGGCATCAATCTCCTGAATATGGTAGGAGTGATGACGGATTTAAATGGAAAACTTTTATATTGCGTCAAGGAAGATAAGCCGGAATTAAATATAAAAGATATTGTCCAGGCAATAGTTAAAATTACTACTCGGTTAGTAACTGAGGCAAAAAAACAAAATAGAAATATTGAAGGTGTAGGCGTAGGCATTGCTGGCATTGTAGATAAACTTGGCGAAACAGTTTTGTGGCCGCAAAAAATTTCAGAGAATAAGACTGACTACGCCAGTGTATATTTACCGCTAAAAGACATTATTGAACGCGAATTTGGTTTAAATGCGTTTATTGATAACGATGCCACGTTGGCCTGTTTTGGCGAGCAGTGGTTGACGCTAAATCCGGAAATAAAGCATTTACTTTATTTTTTTTCCGGTGTTGGCTGTGGGATAATGATTGATGGCCAAATCTATCGCGGCGCAAGCGGCGCAGCCGGAGAGTTATCAATATCAAGTCCCAAAGATGAAGAGCTTTTTAATTGTGAATTTGGCGCTCCTTGTTTATTGAAACGGATAGAAGCCGATTTAGGTTTGCGGGAGGCAGCGAGAAATAGATTCTTAAACTCTCCGGAGCTAAAAGATTCTTCGCTCATTTTTAAATTAGCCTCGGCGGATATATCAAAAATTAATTTAAACATAATCTTTAACGCTGCTAAACAGCGTGATTCATTAGCTCTAGAATTAATCGCCGCTGTCTCAAGGAGGTTGGCTTTAAAGATTGCATTCCTGGTCAATGTATTTAATCCGCAATTAGTAATAATCGGCGGCGGATTAGAGGAAGCGGGTAATGTTCTGCTTGATATTGTACGTCAATCAGTTAATGATTGGTGTTTCAAGGAAATGGCCCAGGCAGTAAAAATAATGCCGTCGCGACTCGGAGAAAATGCAGTAGCCTTAGGTGCAGCAAGTTTAGTAGTGCGCAATATGTTCATTAAAGCGTAAGACAAGGGGGGTAAATGGGAAAAGGCTCAAAATTTATTATAATTGGCTTATTAATTTTGTTATCAGTAAGCGTTTTCTTCTTATTGCAGCTATTCCAGGAAAGACAATCACTGCAGCAAAATTACAATGAGATTAAAGATAAACTAAACACTCAGACCACTACCTGGTCCAGTCAATTAGCCAGCCTTAAAGACGAAAAAGAAAAACTGCAAAGCAAAATTCCCCAACTCGAAAAAGACTTAAATTCTTTAAAAGCGGAACGGGAGAATGTTCAGGCAAAATACGAGACGTTAGTAAAAGAAAAAGATGAACTTGTCGAAAGGTTGAAAAGTTTAGCCGCGACAAAGAAAGAGGAGCCACAGCAGGTTAGTGAAAAGCCGCAGCAACCGACCGGCGCCTCAGACGAATATTGGGCGCAACTTTTAAAAGATAAGGCTGATCTGGAATTAAAATTATCCGATTTAAAAGATGTGGTAGGTGACCTGCAGATAAGATTAGATACGGTGAGTAAGGATAAAAGTGATTTGTCCTTACAGCTTTCCAAATTTGAGCAGGACAATAAAGAGCTAAGCCGGCGTGCAGATTATAACGAGAGGCTGGCATCTAATCTATCTACAGATTTAATGCGTGAGCAGAAGGATAAAAAAGAAATATTAGACCAGATTACATTTATAAAACAAGAGAATTTGTCGTTACGCTCAAAGGTAAAAGATCTAGATAGGACAAACCTTTCCCTAAAGACTAAAATGCAGTCAATTGAATCAGAGAGACAGATATTAGATCAAAAGGTTGAGCAGATTAATGCCAGCCTTGATGAGAAAATTAACGAGGTGGCTAAGGTTTCAAGGGAGATAAGGGCACTACCTTCCGGGGAAAGCGTAAAGGCGTCTACAGAAAGCGAAAAAGAAGCCAAGGAAGTTGAGTTGCCGCCAATTGTGGTTAAGGGGCAAAACAACGAGCCGGTTAACGATTTAAAGATTATCTCTGGTAAAATAATTGCGATAAATGAGGCTAATAATTTTGTGGTAATAAATTTAGGAGAAAATCACGCAGTTACGCTCGGAAGAAAATTTGACATCTATCGCAATAATGTTTCCATCGGCCGCGTTGAAGTAATTCAGGCCAGGAAAAATATAAGCGCAGCAGACATAATTCGCTTTGACGCTAAACATAGAATGAAGATCGGCGATATAGTACGCTAAGAATAAAAAATAAGAAGCTTTCCTTTAAGCTTTTTTAAAAAGCTTGTCATTAATAGATATTTCTTTTTTTTAAAATTACAGTGAATAAAGTTACTATTCAAGATGTAGCTAAAGTAGCTAATGTATCTATTACTACAGTTTCGCGCGTAATAAATAAAACTCCTTCCGTAACTGCAAAAAACCGCCTCCGGGTCGAAGAAGCAATCCGCAAGTTGAAGTTTAAGCCAAATATAAGCGCACAACGCCTTGCCGGCGGAAAAACCAACACTATCGGCCTGGTTATACCTTTTTATCCGGGCTTATTCCATTCATTTTATGCCATTGAGATTATCCGCGCTATTGGCGCTGTTTGTGAGCGGATGCGCATGGATTTACTTTTACACTTAAGCACCAGAAACGCTGTGCTTAATTTTAATGCGGTTGATGGTATTGTGTTTGCGGATATAATTGATAATGTTGCCCAGGTTGACGAAGCAATAAAACAAGGCATACCCAGCGTAGTCATAAATAGAAATTTTGAACAATCCCAGGTAAACTGCGTTTATATTGATAACAAAGCCGGCGCATATGAGGCGGTGAATTATCTGATTGGTTTAAACCATAAGATTATCGCTCATATCTCCGGAGACTTGAATACCCAGGCTGCAAGCGAGCGGCTCGCCGGATATAAAAAGGCGCTTGTTGATAAAGGAATTTTGGCAAGCGATAAATATATATTCAAGGCAGATTATTCACGTAATTCCAGCCGCAAGGCAGTGGAGGCAATTATCAAGACGGACAAAAGGCCAACAGCCATATTTGTGGCCAGCGATGATATGGCAATGGAGGCTATTTCAGCGTTGGCTGAAAAAAGAATAAATGTCCCCCAGGATATCTCTGTAATCGGTTTTGATGATGATCCAATAGGGCTTTTTGGCCAGATTCGCTTGACTACAGTTCATCAGCCTTTAAATGAGATGTGCGAAAAGGCCTTAGAAACACTCCTCTACCTTATTGCCGGAAAACCAGTAAGTTTGAAAAATGCAGCATTAAAACCGCAACTGGTTATACGCGATTCAGTAACTGCATTTAGGCCTAAAAGTTAAGTCGGGGTAAATACCACTTATTGTGTTTAAATTTTAAGCACATACTATATGTAGTATTTTTACCTTGACAGGCATAAAAATCAGAGTTATACTCTTTACACCGCAAAATCGCAAAAAATACAAATAAAAAATACAGATTACACCGCTTAAGGCCGCAAAAAAATCTTTGTGGTTTAGCGATATAAATATTTTAATAACCAATTTTCGCGTTTTAGCGTTAAAAAAAGGGTGGTAAAATGAGCGTTAAGTTATCTGAAAATGCCTTAAAAGTTTTGGAAAGGCGCTATCTTAAAAAAGATGCAGAAGGAAAGGTTGTCGAGACTCCGGAACAGCTATTTAGGCGCGTGGCCAGCGCGATAGCCAGCGCAGATAAACTCTATAAAGCAACCCATCTTGAAGTTGAGCAAATTTCAGAGAGCTTTTATAAGGCGATGATTGAGCTAGAGTTTATGCCCAACAGCCCGTGTCTTATGAATGCAGGAAAACCCGGTGGCCAGCTCTCAGCTTGTTTTACTTTGCCGATTGATGATTCGATGGAGAGTATTTTTGATGCGATAAAATCCACAGCGCTCATTCATAAAACCGGCGGAGGTACAGGTTTTTCTTTTTCCCGGCTGCGAGCCAAAAATAGCCAGGTTTGCTCTACGGGTGGCATAGCTTCAGGCCCGGTTTCATTTATGAAGGTTTTTGACGCGGCAACTGAGGCAGTTAAACAAGGCGGTACTCGGCGCGGGGCAAATATGGGGATATTACGCGTAGATCATCCGGATATAATGGAGTTTATTACCTGTAAGGCCAAAGACAAACAAATATCCAATTTTAATATTTCCGTAGCAGTTACTGATGATTTCATGAAAAGGTTGGAAAAAAACGAGAATTACGATTTAATTGACCCGCATACAAAAAATAAAGTCAGAGAACTAAATACAAAAGAGGTCTTTGATTTGATTGTGAAGATGGCTCATAACAACGGCGAGCCGGGAATTATCTTCATTGACCGAGTTAATAAAGATAATCCTACTCCGGAGCTGGGCGAGATTGAAAGCACTAACCCTTGCGGTGAGCAGCCGCTTTTACCTTTTGAAAGCTGTTGCCTGGGTTCAATTAATCTTTGTAAGATGGTTAAGAAACAGGATTTAAAATATGAGATAGATTGGGATAAGTTACAAAGGATAGTTTATCTTGCCGTACACTTCCTGGATAATCTAATTGATGTCAATAAATTCCCGCTTAAACAGATTGAGGAAAATACCCGGAGAAATAGGAAAATCGGCCTGGGAGTAATGGGCTGGGCTAGCTTGCTTCTTTTATTAAATATCCCTTATGATAGCGAAGAGGCGCTTATTTTAGCTGAAAAATTGATGTCGTTTATTTTAAAAGAATCGCAAAAGGCTTCTGTGAAGATTGCCAAAAAACGCGGGCCTTTTCCGGCGTTTAATAAAAGTAGATATGCTAAATTAAATCCTCCTTTAGCTTTGAGAAATGCGACATTGACTACAATTGCTCCGACGGGAACGATTAGCATTATTGCCGGGCCATGTTCTTCAGGGATAGAGCCGTTATTTGCGATTTCTTATTATCGCAACGTTATGGATAATGATAAACTGGTTGAGGTTGATCCGATATTTGAACAAGTGGCTAAAGAAAGAAATTTTTATTCACGTAAACTTATGGAGGCTGTTGCTGAGACGAACTCGCTAGCCCAGATTAAAGAAATCCCCGAGGATGTGCGCAGGGTTTTTGTCACTGCCCATGATATCTCGCCTATTTGGCATGCGCGGATGCAGGCTGCATTCCAAAAATATACGGATAACGCAGTGTCTAAAACAGTGAATTTTTCTAAAGCAGCTACAGAGAATGATGTGCGGCAAGTTTACTTGTCAGCTTTTAAATTAGGATGTAAAGGCGTTACGATTTATCGTGATGGCAGCCGCGAAGAACAGGTTTTAAATGTAGGCAAATCAACAGAAAAAGATAAGGAAATATCAATACCAAAAGGAAAGATTACGCCTCGGCCCAGGCCAGAGGTTGTATGCGGCACGACGACAAAGGTTGCAACAGGCTGCGGCAATCTTTATGTCACGATAAACTGCGATGAACAAGGCAGGCCGTTTGAAGTTTTTACTCAAATGGGCAAAGCCGGAGGGTGTGCAGCAAGCCAGCTTGAAGCAATTGGCCGCCTGGTATCCTTGTCTCTGCGTTCTGAATTAGACTTAAAATCAATCATTGAGCAATTAAGAGGTATTAGATGTCCGTCGCCATCCTGGGAAAAGGGTGTGCGCATATTTTCTTGTGCTGATGCTATTGCCCGGGTTATTGAGAAGCGCCTGGTTAATGATAAGGATGCAATAGAGGAAAACGCAGGAGCAGAGGCTACTTTAGCTCAAGCAGAAAGTGTTGTGGAAAATAGCCTGCACAGCGCTAACATCGTCGGAGTTTGTCCTGATTGCGGCGGTGCTTTACGCCACGAAGAAGGCTGCGTCAAGTGCCATTCCTGTGGATATTCGAAGTGTTAATGACGGCACAATTTATGGAATGTAATGAACATAAATTGTCTGCCGGAATTAATCTCCTACACAATCTTGGCACAGCCAAGATTGTATTAGGACTAATCTTGAACAATTCTTGCCCGCTTTGCGGGTGCGAATTGTGCAAGGCCGAAGCTTAACAGAAATATTAGCAAGTTTTAAGCAAGGGGTTAAAACTTGATTTTGTGTGAGAAGGTATGAAAAAAATCCTATACATAGTTCTAGATGGCCTGGGAGATCAGCCGATAAAAGAGCTGGGGAATAAAACTCCTCTCGAGGCAGCATTAACCCCAAATATGGATAAACTTGCTCAACAGGGCGTAACCGGCCTAATGCACACCGTAGGCGAGGGGATTGCTCCTGAGTCTGATGTTGCAGTAATAAGCCTATTAGGCTTTGATGCTCACAAATACTATACAGGAAGGGGGCCGTTAGAGTCTTTTGCCGAAGGCCTAAAGGTTAATGACGGAGATTTGGCATTCAGAGTGAATTTTGCTACAGTGGCTGACGACGGCCTGACTATTTTAGACCGCAGAGTTGGAAGGAATTTGTCTACTGAAGAGGCAACAGCCTTAGCCAAAGAAATTAATTCCAAAGTTATTCTTAGTAATGCTACGTTTGAATTCAAAAATACTATTGGCCACCGCGGTATTCTTATAATAAGAAGTGCAAGGGGCAGGCTTTGTGCTGATATTACCAATACGGATCCGGCTTATGAAAAGCAAGGCGCATTTGGCATAGCTAAAGAGAAATTTGAAATGCGCCTTATGGCTGCAGAGGCTTTAAATGAGGCGCTAGATTTAGGCGCAGCTCAGGAAGCAGCAAAGCTGATTAATGAATTTACGCATAAATCACATAAAGTGTTGCAGGATTCCCTAGTTAATAAAAAAAGACTCTCTGAAAAAAAACCGCCGGCAAACGTAATTCTTTCCCGGGATGCTGGCGATAAATTACCAAAGTTTCCGACAATAAAAGAATTGTATGGAGTTAACTTTGGTTCGTTTGTTGAGATGCCGGTGGAGCGGGGTATTGCGCTGTTAACCGGCTTAGAAATCGTTGAGGTGCCGTCGCACACTGGCCACAATGATGTTGATTTTGGCGTCTGGGCAAAGATTGCTTTAGAAAAAATTAAAGAATTTGACGGACTTTATATCCATATAAAAGGACCGGATGAGCCGGCTCACGACGGAGATTTTAAAACAAAAAAAGAAGTGATTAGCGCAATTGATAAATTCTTTTTTGGGCAACTCCTGAAGAAAAAGGATTTATTGTCCGATACCTTGATTGCCGTGACTGCGGATCACTCCACGGTTTGCTTAATTAAGGCCCACTCTGCAGATCCTGTGCCGTTATTAATTTCCGGCCTCGGGATCAAACCCGACGGCTCCTTAAGTTTTTCAGAAAAAAGCTGCACAGAAGGAAGCCTGGGCATCATCTTAGGTAAAGACCTGATGGGTATGTTGATAAAATACGCAAGAGAATAATCCCGCCTTATTAAATTAAAATAACAAAGCACAAAATTCAAAATAATCTCCAATACCAAATAACAAAACAATTATTTTGTCATTTGAATTTTGTCATTTGTCATTAATTATTATTGCTGATTACCCAGAAGCTAATTTCTGTTATAATATAAATTGTTATGAAAGACCATTTTGATATCATAGTTGTTGGTGCAGGCCATGCGGGCATTGAGGCGAGCGTTTCCTGCTGCCGGATGGGTTTGAAAACTTTGCTGATTTGCTTAAAACGCGAGACAATCGGTTTGATGAGTTGCAATCCGGCAATCGGCGGTGTGGGCAAGGGCCAGCTGGTTAAAGAAGTTGATGCCCTGGGTGGTTTAATGGCTAAGGCAGCGGACGCTTGTGCAATTGGTTATCGTACACTAAATCTATCTAAAGGCCCGGCAGTTTGGTCTACGCGTTGTCAGATTGATAGAAAAGTTTACAACCAGTTTATGATAGATTTTTTAAGTAATCTTTCCGGCTTATCTATTTTAGAAGACGAGGTACTTAAAATTCTGACTAAGGCTAATAAGGCTGTCGGCGTTAGGACTTTGGCAAACGCAGATATTCATTCAAAAGCAGTAATTTTAGCCTGTGGTACTTTTTTAAACGGCCTTATCCATATCGGCCTGAAGAGTTTTCCTGCAGGCAGGATTAACGAGCCAGCCTCAATAAATTTATCAAAGAATTTAATTAAATTGGGTTTTAAGGTTAAGAGGTTTAAAACCGGAACATGCGCCAGGATTAAGGCTTCTTCAATAGATTTTTCTAAATTAGAGAGTCAATCCCCGGATATCAAGCCAACAGCTTTTTCATTTAATGGTAACCCAAGTAGATTAAAACAGCTTCCTTGTTTTATAACTTATACGAATGATAAAACTCATAAAATAATAAGAGATTCTTTGAATCTTTCACCGCTTTATACAGGCAAAATCAAAGCCTGCGGGGTCAGGTATTGTCCGTCTGTGGAAGATAAAATAGTTAAATTTCCTCTTCATCGCCGGCATCAAATATTCTTAGAGCCGGAGACACAAGAACCTATTGAGTATTATCCCAACGGGCTATCTACCAGTCTTCCTGAGGATGTGCAGCTAAAAATAATCCAGTCAATAAACGGCTTAGAAAATGCTGCATTTGTCAGACCGGGCTATGGCATTGAGCATGATATGATAGACCCAACACAGCTAAAGCCAACCTTAGAGACAAAATTAATTGAGAATCTCTTTGTGACCGGACAACTTAATGGTACAACCGGATATGAGGAAGCAGCAAGCCTAGGTTTAATCGGAGGGATTAATGCCAGCCTGAAGCTAACAAAAAGAGCAGCGTTTATTTTAGACCGCTCATCAAGCTATATCGGAGTATTGATTGATGATTTGGTAACCAAGGGCACTGATGAGCCATACCGGATGTTTACCTCCCGCGTTGAATATCGTTTGCTTTTACGTGAGGATAATGCGGATTTGAGATTAGGCAAACTTGGTTTTTCCCTGGGGTTAGTGAGTAAACAGGATTATGAAACCACTCTAGAAAAGAAAAGAATTATTGACTCAGAACTGAGCCGCTTAAAGAAAATTAAGCTTAAACCTGACGAAAAGACCAACGCAATTCTCAAAATTTTTAAAAGCAGTCCGATAAAAAGAGCTATTAGCTTAGAAGAGTTATTACAAAGGCCGGAAATTAATTATGAACAATTAAACGTTTTTAGCGAGCAGGTTTCCTTACCGGACAATTTAGCTCAGGCAATCAATAGTCAAATAAAATATGCGCCGTTTATTAAGCGCCAGCAAGAGGAGATTGATAAATTCCGGCATTTAGAAAAGATCAAACTCTCTAAGGATATTAATTTTTCAGATATACCTGGATTATCGCGCGAGATTAAGGAAAAGCTTGAGAAATTTAAACCCTTGACTTTAGCCAGTGCCTGGCGGATATGCGGAGTTACTCCGGCGAGCATTTCGATTTTAATGACCTGGCTTGAAAAAGACAGAAAGCAGGCAGTTAGTAATTAGTAGTTTGTAGTTGGTAGTTTGTAAAATAAAAAATAAATTTGCAAAATGACGAAAGAAAAGATTAAAAATTATAACCTGTTAAAGAATCAGGCATTGCTTTTAGGCGCAAATTTATTTGGCGTTGCGGATATATTAGAAGAAAAAGAGAATTTTAATTTGCCCGGAAAATCAATAGAGACTTTAAATAGCGCAGTAGTAATTGCCGTGACTTTAAGTTCAGGCATATTTAAAACGCTTGAAGAAGCGCCGAATAAAATTTATTTTCATCATTATCGTAGCGCGAATATGTTTCTTGACCAGCTTAGTTTTAGGCTTTCAAATTTTATTGAAAGCAAGGGTTTTTGCGCTTTACCTATACCCGCATCGCAAATTGTTGACTGGGAAAAACAGAGGGCGCATTTATCGCATAAGCGGATTGGTTATCTTGCTGGTTTAGGATGGATTGGCAGAAATAATTTGTTGGTTAATAAAAACTTAGGAGCAAGATTTAGATTAACGACAATTCTTACGGATATGCCGCTAAAGCGAGATTTGCCGGACAAAATTTCTTGCGGGAGCTGCTTTGCTTGTATTAAGGCTTGCCCTGTGGAAGCGATTAAGCAAGATAAAAAAGACTTTGACCACCAGAGGTGTTTTGAAAAATTAAAAGAATTTCAAAAGCAAGGCGTGGTAAGCCAGTATATTTGTGGGGTATGTGTTAAAGCTTGCAACGGCAGTTAGTAGCATTATATGTATAATTATATTGACAATTAGCAATATATATGTTATATTTCTATCATGGATAGGGCGCTGGGAAGTTTTGTTTGGAATGCGGCTAAAGAGCGGACTAATATTCGTAAACACAACGTTGATTTCACTACGGCTGCAAAAGTTTTTAGCGATGCTAATAGAAAAATTTTTATTGACTCAAAACATACTAAAAAAGAACAGAGGTTTTTCTGCATTGGAAAAGTCGAAGGGAAAATTTTAACTGTTAGATTTACTTATCGTGGAAAAAAAATTAGAATATTCGGCGCAGGGAATTGGAGAAAAGGGAGGCAATATTATGAAAAAAAAGACGATTAATTCAGAAATGCCTATCGGCACATTAGTTAGAGTTAAAGATTTCCTTCCATCGCCAGCAGAGTTGGCTATTCCGGGGGAGAGTAAAAAAATTACCATATCCTTAAAAAAATCAAGCATTGAATTTTTTAAACATCAAGCGCAACGTCACCACACTAAATATCAAAGAATGATTCGTGAGCTAGTTGACCGCTATGCCATGGCATATTCAAAAGGGTAGATAAAGAATTTCAAAAGCAAGGTTTGGTAAGCCAGTATATTTGCGGAGTTTGTGTTAAAGCTTGCAGTGCGCAAATCTTATAATTAAGGCGGAAAACAGCAATGTACGTCGGTTAGTTGAACAGCAGAGCCGCCAGCACAATACCATTTGCTAACTGCGAGCCACCAATGGAAGGAAGCAGCTCGAACACCATCCGAATCCTGGCAATTAAACCCCCCACTATCAGGGCAACTGATTAAACTATTCAAGGTACAATTAGTGGTGGGATGAACTAGTGGGTCGCCGAGACCTGTAGCAACAGTAATCCAGCCTGCTGGCTGTAAGGCTGTTGGCCTGTCTACTCTTTTCCATTGACCAGTGCCATCGCAAACGTATAAGGCATTGTCCGTAGCGTGAAAAGCTAGAGTTCCTTCCTTCCCATTGCAAATAGCAGTAGTATCAAAATCTTTAGGGAAAAGCCGCAATTGCTGATAAACCCCGGTCGGACTGGGGTAATAAGTAGTAATATCAAGTTGTTCTGTAGTTTGGGCAAAGCAGGGTAGATTAAACATCGCTACTGCAAGAAAAACAATTAATGCTATAAAAATTGTTTTGTTGTTATGCATCGTATTCTCCTTAGTTATTAATATATTTATGGGGTGCAACAATGGACTCTTCCAGGCGCATCAGCGACACAATGTCCTGATGTAGTACTACATTTCCAGGAGTCCACGGGATGAGCAGTACACCATTGAAAGTTAGGATATTTACCTGGAGGAGTTTCAGTATCTTCACACATGCGTCCAGCATCCGGGCAAACAACGTATCCACTGAAATTGCATGTTGTACCTGGATTTACCAATGGGTCAGTTAAATTTGTTACTATTGGAAGCCAGCCAGCTGGTGTCTTAGAGGGAATGTCAGCAGGATATGTTTTTTGCCAGCTAGTCCCATCACATACGAACAGAGTTTTACTCGTGTTATAATAAAGCGCACCTTCGTTATTAGCATTGCAGGCAGGAGCAACATTTGTAGGGAAAAGCCGCAGCTGTTGGTATACCCCGGTCGGACTGGGGTAATAAGTAGTAATATCAAGTTGTTCTGTAGTTTGGGCAAAACTGCATAGATTAAAACAAATAAAACCAGACAAAATAAAGAGCATTACTACTATTGTTTTTTTAATCACAGCACACCTCCTTAAGGCTTATTAAATTAATTTAACACGGTTTTAGAAAAGTGTCAATTTGTAATTTCCTTAGGATAGTATACTCAGTTATGTGTGAATTCTATTGGGCAGCGGGTCCTGTCTTGTCTTGTTCTCGCAGAACCGCTTGTTCCGCCCCAGCGAGGCGGGACTGCGCTTCGTGAAAATTCTTGCTCTCGCAAACTGTATTAGCAGGCGAACCATGCCCGCTCGAATTTTCAAGATGCTGCTCGAATCAAGCCAAGTCACCCGCTGGACAGTATAAACAAAGAGGCGTATCCTTCTCTGCCGTAGGCAGGACTGCGTTATTTTTTTGCAGCCTTTGCGTTTTATTTTAGAAGTTTATAATAAGTGAATTTTGCGTTCTTTGCGGTTGTAAATTTGCCTTTACAAGAATATTAAAAAAAAGTATAATGAGTTCAAATATATTTAAATAAAAGACAGGTTGGGTTAAATGAATAAGCTAAAATTAGGCCTGCCCAAAGGAAGCTTGCAAGAGGCAACCTTTAAAATGTTCCTGAAGGCAGGTTTTAAAGTGAATGTGGGCACGCGCTCTTACTTTCCGAGCATTGATGATTCGGAAATTGAGCCGGTTCTTTTGCGCGCCCAGGAAATTCCGCGCTATGTGGAAACAGACCTGGATTGCGGCATTACCGGAGAAGACTGGATTCAAGAGAACGATGCTAAGGTTATCCGGGTTAAGGAATTAGTCTATGCCAAGCAGTCAATGGCTGCAGTGCGCTGGGTTATTGCTGTGCCAGAGGCTTCATCAATAAGAAAGGTTAAAGATTTAGAAGGAAAACAGATTGCCACTGAATTAGTTAATGTCACGCGCAAATTCCTGAAGCGCAAAAAAGTAAATGCCTATGTGGAATTTAGTTGGGGCGCTACTGAGGCCAAGGTTGCCCAGGGTTTAGTTGATGCAATCGTTGAATTAACTGAAACAGGCTCTTCATTAAGGGCTAATAAATTAAAGATAATTGATACGGTCTGCGAATCGACAACAAAGCTAATTGCAAACCCGCAAAGTTATAAAAACGAATGGAAGAAGGCAAAGATTGCGGAACTGGCCATGCTTCTTGAAGGAGCAATACTTGCTGAAGGCAAGGTTGGCCTTAAAATGAATGTAAGTTGCAAGAATTTAAAAAAAGTCCTGCAGACCTTACCGGCTTTAAAAAAACCAACTATATCTAATCTTAGCGATTCAGGATGGGTAGCAGTCGAGACAATTATTGACGAGGCAATTGTCCGTGAGATTATTCCACAACTGAAGAAAAACGGGGCAGCAGGTATTGTGGAATATCCGTTAAATAAGATAATATTATAGGGGAGGAAGTTATGCCTTGTGGCAGAAAACGTAAACGTAGAAAGATCCGCACCCATAAAAGAAAAAAGATGCGTCGTAGACTCAGACATTTGAAGAAACGCGCTTGGGGTTGATGAGAATTTTTTAAGAATTTTTTGGATAGGCAGAAGGTTTAGGCTACTACTATGCTAAGGTTTCGCTTTTTGTTGTCGTTGATTTTTGTCTGCAGCTGGTTATTATTATCTACTTCGGCAGTACAGGCAAAATCTGGAGAGAACTCTCAAACTTACGCCCATTATATGATGGGCGTATTTCTTGATAACCTTGACCAGACCGAAGAAGCATTAAAGGAATTTGAGCAGGCAAGACGTTTTGACCCAGACTCTGACTCAATCGCCTTAAGGATTGCTATTGATTATATAAAACTAGGGCATACTACAGAGGGGATTGAGCAGTTAAATAAAATACTTGCGGTAAATCCGGAAAATTTAGGCGCCCGCACAATCCTTGCCCTAATATACACTTCTAAAAATCAGCTTGATCTAGCTCAAAACCAATATGAAATTATCTTAAAGAAAGCTTCAGAACAAGAGCCGGACAATCTTGATATACATAATTATCTAGGCCAGCTTTATTTTCAGAAAAAGAATTTTGATAAGGCCCTGGAGCAGTTTAGGTCTATATTAAAATCCGACCCCAAATATATAGAGGCGAAATTATTTATTGGCCTGATTTATGATGAGCAGGAAAAGCGGCTTGAAGCAATAAAAGAATTTAAAGAGATTTTAGAAATAAGTCCGGATAATGCCGATGCCTTAAATGCCCTGGGTTATATTTATGCAGAGATGAATCAGAACCTTGATGAAGCAGAAAAATTGATTTCCCGGGCGTTAGAGCAGCAACCCAAAAACGGCGCCTATGTTGATAGTCTGGGCTGGGTTTATTTCAAGAAAGGTCAGCTAAAAGAAGCTCGGGAAAAAATAGAGCAGGCTGCAAATATGCTGGAGGATCCGGTAATTTTTGACCATCTGGGAGATATTTATTCTGCTCTCGGCGATCAGGCAAAGGCAAAAGAAATTTGGCAGAAAGTACTTGAGTCAAAAGAGCTGGATAAGAAGATACGCAATACCATTCAAGAAAAGATTAATCGCAAAACCGCAGAATAATGATGCCCCCCCAAGATAAAATAAAGCAATTAGAAGCCAAGGCAAAGATTTTAAGAAAATCAGTAATTCAAATGCTCTCAACTGCTGCCAGCGGCCATCCCGGAGGCTCTTTATCATCTGCAGATATTATTAGTGCTTTATATTTTCACGTGTTGCGCCATGATCCTAAAAATCCTACCTGGCCAGAGAGAGATAGGTTTCATCTTTCTAAAGGCCATGCCTGTCCGATTGTTTACGCTGCCTTGGCTGAAAGCGGATATTTCCCAAAACAAGAACTTACAAAATTGCGTAAATTAGGCAGTCTGCTTCAGGGCCATCCTGACAGGCGCACGCCTGGCATAGAAGTGGGAAGTGGTTCTTTAGGCCAGGGACTTTCTGTGGGGCTAGGTATGGCTTTAGCTGCAAAGATTGATAAAAAAGATTACCGTGTTTACGTACTTTTAGGCGACGGGGAGGTACAGGAAGGCAATGTCTGGGAAGCAGCAATGGCCAGTGCGCATTATAAATGTGAAAATCTCTGTGCGATTGTTGATCATAATGGTTTTCAGATTGATGGTAAAGTCAACGATATTATGAATATTGAGCCATTGGCCGAAAAATGGAAGGCTTTTGGCTGGAATACTATTTCGATAGATGGCCATAAAATGGAAGAGATTTTGAAAGCGTTTGAGCAGGCGGCGATGGTTTTGGATAGACCATCAGTTATCATTGCTAATACCGTAAAAGGTAAGGGCGTTTCATTCATGGAGCATGTAGCGGACTTTCATGGCCGCGCGCCGAATAACGACGAGACCAAGCAAGCGCTAGAGGAATTAGAGTAATATGCTAGAAAAATTATATGCAAGAGATGCCTATGGTCAGGCGTTAGTAAAGTTAGGTAAAGATAACCCCAATATTGTGGTTTTAGATGCTGATCTTTCCGGCTCTACGCGTACTGCACTTTTTGCTAAGGAATTTCCGAAAAGGTTTTTTAATTTTGGCGTGGCCGAGCAAAATATGATGGCTACGGCAGCAGGCCTGGCTAGTTGTGGAAAAATTGTATTCGCTTCTACGTTTGCCATGTTTGCTGTTGGCCGGGCGTGGGATCAGGTACGCAATTCAATTTGTTCTAATAATTTTGATGTTAAAATAGTTGCTACTCATAGCGGTTTAACTGTTGGCCCTGACGGCAGCAGCCATCAGGCGATTGAAGATATTGCCTTAATGCGCGCGATACCGGCGAATATGACGATAGTTGTGCCATGCGATGCGCACGAAACAACCCAGGCAATATATACGGCAGTTAAAACTCCTGGTCCGATGTATATACGCTTAGGCAGGTCAAAAGTTACAACAATTGAAGGAAAGGGCGATTTCCAAATTGGGAAATCTTGCTCGTTACGTCAAGGTAGGGATATAACAATTATTGCCTGCGGGATAATGGTTGAACAGGCGCTTAAGGCTAGTGTTGAGTTATCCAAGCAGGGAATTGAGGCTAGGGTAATTAATATGCATACGGTAAGACCGCTAGATAATCAGGCAATAATAAAGGCAGCAGAGGAGACTAAGGGCATAGTTGTATGTGAAGAGCATGTTATAAACGGCGGCTTAGGTTCTGCAATTGATGATGTTGTGCTGGCTAATAAGCCGATTTTTATGGCCAGGGTTGGGATAAAAGAACGATTTGGCCAGTCCGGTGAAGGCGATGAGCTGATGGCTGAATACGGCCTGACAGCCAATGATATTATTAAAGCTTGTAAGCAGATTCTGGATAGATATTAAACAATGCCTGGGCTTCATGTTAAAGCTGCAGCAAAACTGAATTTATATCTACGCGTTTTAGGTAAAAGACCTGATGGATTTCATGATATCCAGACCGTATTTGAACGCATAAACCTATTTGATAAATTAGTTTTTAGGGAAAGCAAGGGCAAAGCAATTAAAATTTGCTGCGATTGTCCCCACGTACCTACAGGCAAAGATAATTTAGTTTATAAAGCAGCGGATGCGTTAAGAAAAAAGTTTTCAATTAAGCAAGGGCTGCAAATTTTCATAGAGAAAGCAATTCCTCCGGGTGCAGGCTTAGGCGGAGGTTCTTCTGACGCAGCAGCTACGCTTTTGGGCTTAAACCATTTGTGGCAGTTAAGGTTAGATAAAAAAGAACTTATAAATATAGCTGCTACTATTGGCGCAGATGTTCCATTTTTCATTACTAACAGCGAGTTTTGCCTGGCCGAACAACCAAGGCAGAAATTTAGCCGGATAAAGACCGGATTAAAGCTCTGGCATATTTTAGTTGTACCCAAGAATAATTTATCTACTGCCTTGGTTTATAAGCAGTTTGATCGGCTGCAAAGAAGAGAATCAAGATTGACAAAACCTAAGGGGGATGTTAAGATAATGGCTTCCCTCATAAAATCAAGCCAAGAAAAGCAATCTGAACTGTTTGCTAAAGGGCTTTACAACGATTTAGAACAGGCAGCCATAACTTTACTGCCCCAGATACTTACGATAAAACAGACTCTTTATTCCCTGGGCATTAATGCAGTGGCTATGTCTGGAAGCGGCTCCAGCGTGTTTGGAATTTTGCGTTCCAGAAAGGAGGGAGAACATTTCAGGAGAAGGCTGGGTAAATTTAAGGATTGGCGCATTTTTATTGTCAGAACTTGCTAAAGGTTTAAGGAGGTAATTGCTATGGAGATAACTGAAACTAGAATATTCTTGAGAGAAAGTCCGGATAAGAAACTCAAGGCGTATGCAACAGTAACATTTGACAATGCGTTTGTAGTGCGCAACATCAAAGTCATTGAAGGTAATTCCGGATTATTTATCGCCATGCCTTCCAGAAAGATTAAATATATGTGCCAAAAATGTTCTTTCCGTAACGAAGCTAAATCTAAATTTTGTAACCAGTGTGCTAGTCCATTACCTGATTTTGAACGCGGTGTTCCCCAATCTCCGGATAAAACGCAATCTGAACACAGGGATATAGCCCACCCCATAACGCAAAGTTTTCGCGAATATTTGCAGAAAAAGGTGCTGGATGCTTACGGGTCTGAAAAAGCCAAAGGTCCCGAAGTAGCTCAAAGAAGGCCAAGCGGACAGACATCTTTTTAAGCTTTTAAATAATCTTGGGATGTCGTCTAATTGGTAGGACACGAGAATTTGGGTCTCGCTATTCTGGTTCGAGTCCAGACGTCCCAGCCAAATTTTTCCTCTAGAAAAATTTGGCAGAGCAATTGAGCAATAGAAAATAGACAATAGACAAACAAAAGCTCAATTGCGGTCTATTGTTCAATTGTTCTATTGTTCAAGAAGTAATAAATGGCATTTTTATTTGAAAACCTTGAAGTTTATAAAAAGGCTATTGCTCTAGCCGAAGAAATCGGGAATTTAATCGAAGACTTCCCAAAAAGAAGTTATTACCTAACTGATCATTTGAATCGAGCGGCGTTATCCATAGCTACGAATATCGCCGAAGGAAATGGAAGATATCATAAAGCAGATAGAATAAACTTCTTTAGAATTTCACGCGGTTCTGCTTTTGAATGTATACCGATTATTGAGCTGTGTAAGCGAAAAGGGCTCATCAAAGTAGAAAAAGCACAGGCTTTAAAAGGGAATTTAGACGAAATCTGCAAGATGCTGACAGGGCTTATAAATTATTGAGAACATTATAATTTCCAAATGCAAAAGAGAAAAATCAGCGCAATAGTCCTTGCCGCAGGCAAGGGCGTGAGGATGAAGTCTAGCAAGCCAAAGGTTTTAAGCTTAATCTGCGGCAAGAGTTTGCTTGAGATGGTCATTGACAATTTACTGGAGGTTAAATCTTTTGAAGAAATAATTTTAGTTTTAAACAAAGATTTATTATTTTTAACTAAAAGCCTCAAGAAAAAAAGCAAAAAAATACGAATCACTATCCAGCAAAAACCGCTAGGCACTGCTGATGCAGCGAAACAAGGTATTGCGAAATTATCAAAGAATATCAGCGACGTGTTTATTATCAGCGCTGATGTTGTTTTATTTAGCCCGGATAATATTGAAAAACTGATTTCTTCCCATATCCAAAGCGGCAGAGTGGCTTCCTTAGTTAGCGGTTTCTCCGATTCCCCTTATGGTTACGGCAGGATTATCCGGAACAAAGCTGGCCAGGTTGAAAGAATCACCGAAGAAATTGACTTAACTGACAAGGAAAAACAGATAGCCGAGATTAATAGCGGAATATATTGTTTTAAAAAAGATGAGTTGCGCAAGGCGTTAAAGTCCGTTACCCGCCGGCCGAATAAAAACGAATTTTATCTAACCGATTGTATCCAGATTCTATCAGCAAGAGAGTTTGAGGGCGAAGAGCGTATTGAAAGTATTTGCGTAGACCATGTAGAGGATGTTTTGGGAATAAATTCTGCTGTAGAATTAGCCAAAGCGCAGAAGATTCTTAGTTTAAAAATTATAAATGAATTTTTAAATCTCGGCGTAAAAATAATTGACCCCCAAACTACTTATATCGAAGCCGATGTTGAGATTAATCAAGATTGCATAATATATCCGTTTACCTATATAGAGGCCGGAGTTAAGATTGGTAATAATTGTTCGATTGGTCCCTTTGCCCGTTTAAGAAAAGGCGTAAGACTAGGCAATAATATTACAGTAGGCAATTTTATTGAACTTTCTCGCACACGCGTGGGCAACGGTACGATTATGAAACATTTTGGATATTTTGGTGATTGCATCATTGGCCAAAATGCGAATATTGGCGCAGGAACAGTTACGGCAAATTATGATGGACAGAACAAATTTATAACAAATATCGCCGATGGAGCATTTATTGGTTGTGACACAGTGTTGATTGCTCCGGTTAGGGTAGGTAAGAAGGCAGTAACTGGCGCAGGCGCGGTGTTGACTAAAAATAAAAATGTTCCGGACGGCAAAGTTGCTTTAGGCTTGCCAGCTCGGATAACAAACAAAAAAAGAAGAGCAAGTAAATTTATTAATAAGAGGGGTTAAGCATGGATAAGCTGACGATATTTACTGGAAATGCTAATGTAAAGTTAGCGCAGGATATTTGTAAATATTTGAAAGTTCAATTAGGCGATGCTTTGGTTTCAAGATTTAGCGAAGGAGAGATTCGGGTTAAAATAAACGAGAACGTACGCGGCAAAGATGTTTTTGTAATCCAGCCGACCTGTCCGCCGTCTAATGATAATCTCGTAGAGCTCCTGATTATGATTGATGCGCTTAAACGGGCATCCTCTGCCAGGATTACAGCAGTTATTCCTTATTATGGTTATGCCCGCCAGGATAGAAAAGACCAGCCGCGCGTTCCGATAACCGCGAAATTAGTAGCAAATCTTCTAACCAGCGCAGGCTCAGACAGGATTTTAACCGTTGATTTACATGCCGGCCAGATTCAAGGGTTCTTCGACATACCCATGGACCATCTTTTTGCAATTAATGTTTTTGTGGAGTACTTTACAAAATTAAAATTGAAGGATATTGTTGTGGTTTCTCCTGATGTCGGCGGAATAAAAATGGCCCGGGCATATGCAAAGCGCCTAAGTGCGCAGTTAGCCATTGTGGATAAGCGCCGGATTTCTCCGGAGCAGACCGAGGCAATGAATATACTCGGCGAGGTTAATAATCATAACTGTATAATCGTAGATGATTTGATTGCTACCGGAAGCTCAATGGTTGAAGCAGCACAGGCATTAAAAAAAGCCGGAGCTAAGGAAATATACGCTGCAGTTGTCCATGGTGTGCTTTCCGGTAACGCCCTAAAGCTAATTGAAAAATCAAATCTAAGGGAACTTTTGATTACGGATACAATTCCATTTACAAGAAAGAAAGAATGCCCTAGAATAAAGGTTCTTTCTGTGGCCTCATTATTAGGCGAGGCAATAAAAAGAATTCATAAAGAGGAATCAGTAAGCTGCTTATTTGATGAAGCGAAGCCTTACGATTCGGCATAGATTCACTGGAGGGTTTTAATGGCAGAGATTAATTTGGAAGTGACGTTGCGTAAACAGATAGGTAAATCAAAGGCCAAGGCCTTGAGGCGTGCAAATATTATTCCGGCTGTAGTCTATGGAGAGAAGATTAATTTTCCGATTAGTATAGATAAGACTAAATTCCAGAGGCTTATGGGTTCGCATGCAGCAGAAAATATTATTATTAACTTAAAGATTACCGATGAGGCATCTAGCGCTAAAAAATCAAAAGAAAAAGACCATCCTGTTTTAATAAAAGATATCCAGTATGATCCTTTGAAAGGCTCAGTGATTCATGTTGATTTTAATGAGATATCCCTGACTAAGGAAATTACGGTTAAAGTCCCCTTAATCGCTAAGGGTGAACCAATTGGCGTTAAACAGGACGGCGGAGTCCTTAGTCATCAGGTTTGGGAGTTGGATGTTAAGTGTTTGCCTAAGGATTTGCCGGAAAAAATTGAAGTGGATGTTTCGAATCTTAAGATCAATGATGATATACGCATAAAGGACTTAAAGCTAGCAGCGGGCGTTGTGGCATTGCAGGATTTAGAAATGGTTGTTCTGTCTGTTGTGCCTCCGACAAAAGAAGAGGTGGCAAAGCCGGCTGAGGCAGAGGCAGTGGTTACTGAGTCTGTGAAACAAGAACCCGAGGTTATAAAAGAAAAGAAAGAGAAAGAGGGTGAAACTCCCGAGGCGGCTAAAGAAAAGCCTAAAGAAAAAGCAAAGGAATGAAATTAATCGTCGGCCTGGGTAATCCTGGCTTAAAATATAAATTTACACGTCATAACATTGGCGCGAGAGTCGTAGAGCAAATTGCCAAGGAAAACAAAATAAATTTTAAAACAGATTTAAGTATTCAGGCGAAAGTCGCCCAGGGGCGTATTCGCGGACAAGAAATTAGCCTATTAAAGCCCTTGAGATTTATGAATCTCTGCGGTTTGTCTATTGTCCCTTTCATGCTCAAGCGCAATATCGCAATAAATGATTCTTTAGTTATTGCTGACTGCCTGGATTTAGATTTATCTAAATTGAAGTTTAGGCAAAAAGGCTCTGATGCTGGTCATCGCGGCATGCGCTCAATAATAAATTCTTTAGGCAGAAATGATTTTAGCCGGATAAAAATAGGCATTGGCCGGCCGGCGAGGCATAATGTTGACGTAAGTGAATACGTTTTATCTAAATTTACTTCTAGCGAGGAGAAACTTCTAAAGCCAATAATTGATCAGGCCAAACAAATAGTCTATGATTGGTTAAAATGAATCCAGAGAAAATTGACAGTTATATGTCCCTTGCGTAAGCGCTTGCAGATTTCTGGCACTTTGTGCCTAAAATCTGCTACGCACGCTTCGGCCTTGCACAATTCGCGGGCCGCAAAGCGGACAAGAATTGTTCAAGATTAGTCCTAATACAATCTTGGCAGAGCCAAGATTGTGTAGGAGATTAATTCCCCAGGGAGGAAATTAAGTTTATGAATAGTTACGAAGCAATGCTTTTAATCATGCCGGACCTACCAGAACAAGAAAGAAAAAATGTCTTTAATCAAATAAGCCAGACAATTTCCTCTAAAGGTGGCAAGGTAGAGAATGCTGATATCTGGGCAGATAGGAGGAAATTAACCTTTAATATACGCGCGACGCTAACCAGCGGCGGCGTGAAAAAATTTAATGAAGCGCTATATTACCTGGTTAACTTTAAACTAGACCCGACGTTGATAAGTCAACTGAAGCAGGATTTGAAACTCAACGACGTAATACTTAGGTTTTTAATAACCAAGAGAGAAACTAAGAGCTAATTCTTTTGAGGTTTGTGGAGGCAAGATGGCAAATTTTAACAAGGTATTCTTGATTGGTAACTTAACCAAAGATCCGGAGTTACGCTATACTCCAGGCGGGACTGCTGTTGTCAATTTAAGGCTAGCGATTAACCGCCGGTTTAAGGATAAAGAAGGCCAGCAAAAGGATGAAGTCTGTTATGTTAACGTTGTGGCCTGGAATAAACAAGCAGAAGTCTGCAATCAATATCTTCAAAAAGGCAGGCCGGTATTTGTTGAAGGCAGGTTACAATCGCGTTCCTGGGAAGCTCAGGATGGCACTAAAAGAAACGTCTTAGAGGTAAGAGCAGAACGCATTCAATTTTTAGGTTCAAGCCAAAAAGCCGCGGATACACAAGGAGCTCCTGAGCCAGTAGAGGAACCGGAAGAAAATTCCAAGAAAACAGCAGAGGTAAAAACTGATTACGGATTGGATTCCTCATGGAATATCAATGAGGATGCAAGTTAAAACCTGACCCCTTGCTTAAACGCTGGGAAAATTTCTGGCACTTCGTGCCTAAAATTTTCTGCGTAAGCTGCGGGCCTTGCACAATTCGCGGGCCGCAAAGCGGGCAAGAATTGTTCAAGATTAGTCCTAATACAATCTTGGCTGTGCCAAGATTGTGTAGGAATAATTTGCAGACATAAATAGACAGCAAATTAAGGAACATGAACCTAATCCCTTGTCTAAACACCTCGAAAATATCTTCGATATTTTCAAGGTAGACTTCGGGATTAATTTGCAAGCACAAATCAGACAGCAAATTAAGGAGGCTGAAATTGTTTATTCTTAGAAAAGAGACTAAGAGAGATGGTAAAAGAGATTCTAAGTTTAAAAGCAACAAAGGTATGATTTTCCGGAAGAAATTTTGCCGGCTATGTAAAGATAAGTCAGGCAAGGTTGATTACAAGGATACTAAGTTGCTAGAGAAATTTATCAACGACCGAGGTAAGATTATCTCTTGCCGGATAAGCGGCAATTGCGCGAAACACCAGCGTAGTTTAAGTCACGCTATAAAGAGAGCACGATTTTTGGCAATATTACCCTACACTAGATAAAATGATATATCCCTTGCTTAAACGCTGGGAAAATTTCTACGAATTTTTCCCAGCAAGCTTCGGGATGAATTTGCATATACAAAATAGATAGCAAATTCAAGGAGAGCTTGTTATGGAAGTAATCTTACGAAGTGATGTGCAAAAACTAGGAAGAGCTTTTGATGTGGTAAAAGTAAAAGACGGTTATGCCCGTAATTTCTTATTACCTAATGGCCTGGCAATTAAGG
>JAGVEL010000025.1 GCA_020058285.1 Candidatus Omnitrophota bacterium | reverse complement strand
GTTTGGCACCTCGATGTCGGCTCATCCTATCCTGGGGCTGTATAAGGTCCCAAGGGTCCGGCTGTTCGCCGGTTAAAAGGGTACGCGAGCTGGGTTTAGAACGTCGTGAGACAGTTCGGTCTCTATCTGCTGTGGGCGTAAGGATACCTGAAGAGAAGCTTTTCTTAGTACGAGAGGACCAGAAAAGACGAACCTCTGGTGTATCAGTTGTCTTGCCAAGGGCAAAAGCTGAGTAGCTAAGTTCGGAAGGGATAAGCACTGAAGGCATCTAAGTGCCAAGCCCATCTCAAGATTAGGTATCCCTTTTGTTGTAAAACAAATGTAGGCAGGCTGTAGACTACAGCCTCAATAGGCTCTGTGTGTAAGGCCCGTAAGGGCTTTAGCTGAAGAGTACTAATAGCCAATCGGCTTGGCCACTTTTTGAAATTATATTATATTTTTTTGCTGATTATTACCTAAACTTTAACCTGGATTTTTAGTTGTCGAGATTTTTGTTATGATTAAAATTGGGAGTGCCTATACCGGAGAGGAAACACCCGTTCCCATTCCGAATACGGTAGTTAAGCTCTCCAGGGCTGATGGTAGTGTAGCCGTAAGGCTATGTGAGAGTAGGTCGACGCTCCCTTAGAATTACAAAAACCCGCCAGGGATTCCTGGCGGGTTTTTTAATTCACTCCGAAGTCTACGCAGAAAAATTCGGGCACGAAGTGACAGAAATTTTCAAGTGTTTAGACAAGGAGTAGAATAATTTTTTCCAAGCGTTTAGGCAAGGGGTAGAATGATCTTCTTCAAGTGCTTAGACAAGGAGTAGAATTCCACTAAAAAGTAGCGGGGTTTTCCTCGCAAAAACCCTAAAATTTTTGATGGGTTATTATTCTTGACAAATAATCATAGAGAGCTATATTGTTCTAGTAAAAGGATATTTAGATGAAGAAAAAAGAGCTATAAATCCGAGGCACTTCGCAGAAAATGAGGTGCCTTGTTTGATTAAGGAGGAAGAGAATGGAGAAAGATTGTGATAAACTTACAAAAGCTCAGAAAATAACTGTTATTGTGACAATTGGAGTAGTTTTTCTTGGCTTGTTATTACAATTATTAGTGAGAACATGGTATAGTTCAGATATTAGATATGAGCGTGGCACATATTATAAACTTAAAGAGGGAGCCGTAGTTTCTTGTAAATTAAGAAACTTTGGACATAAAACAGCCAATTCGATAAGAGTATCCGTTAAGTTTAATTCTAATATATCAGATGTACAGATAGCCCCTTTTACAAAATATATTATTCTAAGTGGTAAGATAGGAGAAAAAGAATTGGTAATTGAGATTGAAAGAATAGTGCCGAGTAGCCAGGTTACAATTTTCTATGCTACTCAAAATTTACAAGAAGAACCTTTTATTGAAAAGATCGAATATGATGATAATATAGCGAAGACAGGGAAGCCAGTACTTTGGTTTCTTTTGCTAGTACTTTTCGGATATGCGCTTACTCCCTTCCTTTTCCGTTTTATACTCTATAAGAGATTGGATAAAAAAATTGATGAATTTTATAAAAATATTGAAGAAGCAGTAAATTTAGCATATTCAATAAAAGAGAAGGGTTTGGATGAGGAAGAACTGGATGAAAAGTTTGCACTTAAATTTAAAAACGTTACTTTTAGAATAAAATCGCTGAAGAGAATAGCAGTTACGGTTTTGGACAACCTAAAGAGAAGAGGCTAGCACTAACTTTCTATATTTCGCGTTAAAATAGGAGTAAATAAAAATAGTTAAGTTTGCTAGGTATTTTGGGGGTAAAATATTCTAAATGTCTGAGATAAAAAAATTAGAAAAGCCAGCCTCTGTAGAAGAATTTAAACGCTATATTTTAGAAAATTTTAAGCCAACAGTAGGTTTCGGTTCTGAATTTGAAAAAATTTATACATTAAATCAAAATTCCCTATGTGATAAATTTGAAGCTTCTGATTTTTGGAAAGAATTCATTTTGAGTACTAAGGAAATAGACGCCCGATATAGAAAAGATAATAATGAATTTGATTTAATTCTTCATCCAGATAAAATAAAAATTTATAAAAAGGGCGTACAGGAGGCCATTGAGAAAGCGTATAGAACCAGCATAGTAAATAATGAGTTTCCCTTTGAATCCAGTGAATATTTTGAACAATTTGTTTTACCTGAGAATATATTCGAAAAACTGAATGACATTATAAGAACTGAAATTATCGTTAAATATATTGACGGTATTGATTTAGTTATAGCTTTTCTTGAAAATTTATCAAAAAAATATAATTTTAAAACAAAGGTAGAACCAAAATCAAAAGAAGAGGGATATTTTGCAAAACATCTTTATATATCATATAAGAATAAAATAGTTGATTTTGAATCCCAGCCGAAAGAAATAGAACATACCTTTGAAATTCAAATTAGAACTCAACTTCAAGATACAATAAAATCTATACTTCATAATCATTATGAGAAAGATAGGATTAAATATCAAAAAGAACAGGAATCGACTAATTGGAGATGGCAGTTTAAAGAATCTCGGTTTATGACTAATTATATAGGACATATACTTCATTTTTTTGATGGTATCATTGTTAAAATTAAAGATCAAAAGGAGGATTAAAGATGACACATGACATAGAAGAAATTGCTGGATATGACCTTTTCGAAACTCCTACTGAAAAAACACGCATAAAGCACCTTCTAGCTTCTGTTGGTTACAATTTTCCTAATAGTAAAATTAAATGGTTAGTTCCCAATATGCAGAAAGATGCTGAAGGCAAAATAACTACGACTGGTTTTTTTGTTTTTCTGGAAGACACTATCTTTGAATTTCGCAATTTTCTTACTTCTGTTAATTTTGATTATGCGAAGTATGATTCTATAGGAAATATTCGATTTATTGAAGATGATCTTCAGTCTCCAACAAGTTTAACATGGTTGTATTTTAGACATACTTCCTTACCAGATCTTGCAACAACAATAAAGGTTTTTGGTGCAAAGGGTAATAAGCTACTACATAATATTATGAAAGAACTCAGTAAATTTATTACAAGTTAAAAAATAAGGGGACGGTCCTATTTTTTAAATTTCTCCCAATCAATTTTGCTTGGACTTTTTGTTTTCAAAGTTTATAATATTTTAGTCGCAATTTTCTGTAATTACGAGTTTGGGAAATAATGCCTACTGTAATAATAATCATATTTATAATTATTGCGTTTTACGTATATAGATCCTATGCTGCTGAGCGAGCCAGGAAAGCTGCTGATGAAGCCAGAAAAGAACGCATTTACCAAAAATATGGCCATACTGAGATTGCGGATAGAATAATAAATAAAACTGTTTGGGTTGGTGAAACTAGTGAGCAATTAGCAGATTCGCTTGGTCAACCGCTCGATATCGATGAGGCGGTTCTGAAGACAAAAAAGAAAGAAACATGGAAGTATTATCGCAAGAGTGCTAACCGATATGGGTTCAAAATTACAGTTGAAAATGGCGTTGTTATTGGTTGGGATGAAAAGCTATAAGAAAAGAATAAGCGCCTTTTCTGATTTTTGAAAAATATAAGCAGCTTAACTTTTAGTTTTAAAAATTAATGATCTAATATGGGGTATTCTTTAATAATAATAGGTTTGATACTAGGATTTACAAATTGGTTTAAGCCTGAAAAGCCAAAACTGGTTTTAAATATTATAATTATCTTATTGTTGATTGTAGGAGCAATGATCGAAGCATTGAATATATGGAGACAGAATAAAAATACAGCCAATCTAAAATTTTCTGGAACTTTTTCTAGTAAAGCGGAAAAGAGGGATGTTAATCCAAAATTTGAATTTGGAAATTCAGGGGCTATTTTGGAATTGAGTAATCTCCAGTTAGAACCTCTGGCCGGATTTTTAGAAGAAAATAATTTAACCTTATCTGTTGATAGCGGACGGTTGGAAGTATCAACTTTAGTACGGGATGCGGACGGAAGAATTATTGCGCAAATAGTGAAAAACGATTGGAAATTAAATACCAATAAAATATTCGATAGAAATTATCAAAAGGACGCTCTTGAGGTAATAAATGAGAGAGGCGAAGTCGTGTTACAGATTAAATTGATAAGAAATAAGGTTTCTTTGCAGGGATTGTTTTATGATTCGAAAGGAAATGGTATTCTTGTTGCCGAAAGAGAGAGAAATGGAGAAATGTACGGTTTTATTGAAATACTCGGCCCTGGACATCTTAGACCATCTTACTCTATAAAACCAATTTTTGAGTATCCTAGCGATCAGCATTTAGGTAAATTAATTAAGGAGTGATTTTTAGCGTTTTTGCAGTTACTCAATACGCGGTACGCAATACGGAACTGGTGACTGGCGATCTTGTGACTTGGTGACAAGGTTACCATCGACTATCGGCTATAGGCTAACAAATGCGCTACACAACTGGAAAAATTGGAAGGGTATTTTTGGTAAAGTTTTCTGATGGGGATATTCTCATTGACCAGCTTTCAGGATTAGCCAGGAAAGAGAAAATCCAGGCAGCAACCTTGATATTTCTGGGTGCGCTTAAGACAGGCACTTTGGTTACTGGCCCGAAAAAACCGGTTATACCGCCTGAGCCGAACAAGGTTAAATTTAAAGACGGCTGGGAGGTTATGGGTATAGGTACGATTTTCACTAACAAAAATGGCCCGCAAATTCACATTCATACTGCTATGGGCAAAAAGAACAAGACCCTTACCGGATGTGTGCGCGAGAAATCGCGTATATTCCTGGTGATTGAAGCAATAGTTTTAGAGTTAGTTGGAATAAAAGCTACCAAAGACATTGATCCCAAAACAGGCCTAAATCTTTTGAGAATTTTGTAATCCTGCCTATCTTCTTTAAATGAAGTTTAGAATGAACCTGCCAATTTTCTCGCTTCAGCACGATTTTTTCACCGAAAAACTTTTGCTCTGGGATATTGTTCGCGTGCTGAAATTTTTTGCCGTCTGCTGCGGTTTACTCATTGCTTACGCAAGTATTCCTTTGCGATAAGAAACTTGCTCCAGCAATTCGTAAATCCTTGCAGACATTTGCCAAAAAATTTTTTATGCACGCTCACAAATCCCATCGCAAATTTGCGGGTGACTTGGCAAGTTTCTAATGGCAAAAAACTCAAGACTGTTTCCGAACGAGCATACGGAGCACAGGAGCTAAGCTATGAGGCGAAACTTTTCCGTGCACTTCTGCTACGAGATAACCCCCTTTAGGGGGATGGGGGGCATACAGGAAAAGTTAAGACGAATGGCTCCGAGCACCGTAGCGAGAGAGGAAAGCGGGATTGAGGTTTAGGGACTCTTGACTAGCCCTAACCAATCTGTTAACATACTGTCGTTGCAAAAATAGAAAAAATGTCTATTTTTGCAAGTTTCTTAAAGTTTCTTAATGTTGTTTAAAGTTGCTTTTTTATAGCAACATAAAGTAACATTCCGTAACCTAAGCAACCTCAAGTAACCTCAATTAGTTGCTAACATATGAGCATATTAGTTTTAGGAACAGTTGCACTTGATTCAGTAAAAACCCCTCATGGCCTTAAGAAAGATTTGCTGGGTGGGTCAGCAGTGCATTTTTCTATGAGCGCAAGGTTGTTTACGCCGGTTCATCTTGTGGCAGTTATTGGCGAGGATTTTCCAGCTAAACATATCCAATTTTTGCGTGAAAAAGGCATTGATGTAACCAGCTTAAAAATAATAAAAGGCAAAACATTTCGTTGGCAAGGTGAATATCAGGATGATTGCAATAACGCGATTACTATTGCCACGGAATTAGGAGTATTAACCTCATTTAAGCCAGAAGTAGCAATTCATCAGAAAAAAATCAAGAATATCTTTTTAGCTAATGTTGATCCGGATATTCAAAAGCATCTTCTAGAGTCAATGCAAAAACCCCAGCTTGTAGGCTTAGATAGCATGAACTACTGGATAAATAATAAGAAAAAACAGCTTATAAGCTTACTTAAAAAAGTTGATTTGTTTGTAGCGAATGACCAGGAAGCAAGAAGCCTAACCGGAGAGCATAATCTAATTAAGGCTGGTTCGCAACTTTTGCGTTTAGGGCCGGATATGGTTGTAATCAAGAAAGGCGAGCACGGTGTTATATTTTTATCAAAAGATATCTTATTTTCCTTGCCAGCTTATCCAGTAGAGGAAGTTATTGACCCAACTGGCGCAGGCGATACATTTGCCGGAGGGCTTATGGGTTATTTGGCAAGTAAGAACAGGATTACAAATCAAGCCATAAAAAATGCCTTATACTACGCTACAGTGTGCGCCAGCTTTAATGTGCAAGGTTTTGGCGTAGCGAAAACTTCAAATATTCAGCGCCAGGCTTTAGAAAAAAGACTAAGAGAATTTAAAGCGATTATATCTTAGGTTGATTAATAATATTTTTTTTGTTATTATATAAATGAGCGCATAACTTACGGAGTAAAACGACGTAAGTTATTTGCGCGAATTTATCCTGAGCGGAGTCGAAGGAAATATATGGACATAAATATTCGCAAATCTAATGACATCATAATCCTGGATTTAAAAGGGGATTTTGACGTAAACAGTGCAAATTTTATTGAGCTTATGGGCGATTTTCTGCGCCAGGGAGTAAAGAAGTTCGTCTGCAATTTTGAAAATATAAATATGATTGATTATATGGGGCTTTCTGGCCTGGCAATTTCTTACAAGGACATAAATAATCACACTGCTTTTTTAAAGCTTTGTTGCGTGCCGGTGCATGTGCGCAACATTTTTGCTCTGTTGCTTTTAGACAGCGTGTTTGAGATGTACGTAACAGAAAAGGAAGCAATAGACAGTTTTAGCCAGGGAGAAACATTTGACCGGATAACAAAGAAGAAACTACGTCGCAGATTTAACCGCCTGCCGATAAAAGTCATCGTAAAGTTTAAGCCAAAATTCAGCTCATCTGAAGAAATTTTTGAAGGAAAATTACTTAACTTAAGCGCAATCGGCGCTTTTATCTACACTAAAAATATATTTAAATTCAATGACATCCTGCACGTCTGGATGCATTTAGGCAGCGAAGGAGCGATAATAGAGGTGGATGCACGCGTTGTCTGGATTGCGGATAAGCAGATTCAGCCTCAAATCTATCCGGGAATGGGCATTGAGTTTAATAAAATATCCTCCCAGCTGCAGAAAAAAATCGTTCAATTCGTAGATAAAAACCTCTCAAGTGAGACCGCAATTGATGCTTTATAATGAAAGATATCAACACGCCGGTTAAATTCCTAAAAGGCGTTGGTCCACAGCGCGCTAAACAATTAGAAAACCATTCCGTAAGAACAATTGAAGACCTGTTATATTACCTTCCCCGCAGATACGAAGACCGTAAGACGTTTATCACAATAGATAAACTAGAAGAGAACAAAACTTACACTGTCAAAGCTAAGATAACATCCTGCAGGTTGCATAGATCCTGGAAGCGCAGAAATTTCAGCATAGTAACAGCTAACGCGACAGACGGCACTGGAAAAATCAGCGCAGTCTGGTTTAACCAACCGTTTTTAGCTAAGACGCTAAAAGCCGGCCAGGATTGTTTTTTCTATGGCCAAGTCAACAGCTATCAGGGAAAATTACAATTTAATTCTCCGGAATTTGAAATAATCTCAGAAGATGAGGAAAAAGATGCATTAAATGTCGGTAGGATTACTCCGATTTACACTACGCCAAAATTTTTCAGTCAGCGCCAGCTTAGAAAATTAGTCAAAGCATCTTTAGACGGGTTTATTTCATCAGTAAAAGAAATTTTACCTTTTGATTTGCGTTCCAGCCTTAAACTGCCTAATCTTGCCCAGGCATTAATCAATGTTCATTTTCCTGATACCTCGCAGCTTCTGGAAGATTCCTGGCGCAGATTGTCATTTGACGACTGTTTTCTTTATCAGATGTTAATCCTGCTGCGAAAATCAGGGCAGAAAAAGAGGATGGCGTTTTCTTTAGCTTGTTCTGAAACACTTCTAAATCAGGCGTTAAATAATTTAAGCTTTAAATTAACTGACTCTCAGCAAAAGGTTTTAGATGAGATTAGGCAGGATTTAATTAAGCCGGTTCCAATGCAGCGCTTGTTACAAGGCGATGTTGGTTCAGGTAAGACTATTGTTGCCTTTCTATCCAGCTTAATTGCAATTGAAGCCGGCGCGCAAGTTGCATTTATGGTGCCTACAGAGATTATTGCCCAGCAGCATTATCGAGTTTTAAAACAGCTCTCAGAAAAATTTAAAAAACAAATAAATATCAGCCTTTTAACCAGCTCGACAACTCCGGCTGAAAAACAAAATGTGTTTTCAAAGATAAACAACAGCCAAATAAATTTACTTATCGGCACGCACGCATTATTATCTGAAAAATTAGAATTTAAAAACCTGGGGTTTGTGATTATTGATGAACAGCATAAATTCGGGGTCGAGCAGCGGGCACGGTTATCGAAAAAATCCTTGCAGACTAAACTCGGGCTTTGGCCACACTGCCTGATTATGACCGCTACGCCTATTCCCCGGACTTTGGCCATGACTCTTTACGGAGATCTAGACGTATCTATAATAAGACAATTGCCGCCAGGAAGAATCCCGGTGCAAACCAAGGTCTATTCTGAAGATAGTGTTGGTCAGGCTTATGAATTTTTGAAACAGGTTGTAAGCTCAGGAAGCCAGGCGTATATTATTTATCCGATTATTGAAGAATCAAAAGTCCTGGAGCTTAAGGCAGCAAAAGCAATGTTTAATGAGCTTAAAAAAACCTATTTTAAGGATTTTAGTTTAGAGTTAATCCACAGCCGTATTGAACAAAAAGAACAAGAGCGGATAATGGATGAATTCTATAAAGGCAATATACATATTTTGGTTGCTACAAGTATTTTAGAGGTGGGTGTTGATGTAGCTAATGCTAATTGTATGTTGGTAGAAGAAGCAGACAGGTTTGGGCTTTCTACGCTGCATCAGCTGCGCGGCAGGGTAGGCAGGTCTAGCAAACAAGGCTTTTGCCTTGTTGTCAGCTCTAGCCGGACTGAAACGGGAAAGAAGAGAATACAGGCAATAGCAACTATTTCTGATGGGTTTAAGATTGCTGAGGCAGACTTAAGAATAAGAGGCCCGGGTGAGTTTTTTGGCAGGGAACAGCATGGAATGAGTGATTTAAAAATAGTGGATCCTGTTCGCCAAATGCACATATTAAAAGATGCAAGAATGCACGCCATACGCTTGCTGGCTAAAGATCCAAGCTTAGGTCTTCGTCAAAACACAGCATTGCTTGATGTATTGAAAAGAAAATATCCGGGTTTTGAAAGTATGATGGTAACAGCCTAAGAGGTTAATATGAGGGTTATTTCAGGCAAATTTAAAGGCAGGAAGCTCATAGCTGAGAAAACCATAAAGCCTACAGAGGATAAGGTTAGAAAAGCCTTGTTTGACACCCTAAGGCCAATAATTCACAAGTCTAGATTCCTTGACTTATATGCTGGGTCTGGCGCAGTAGGCATAGAAGCTTTGTCAGAAGGTGCTAAACAAGCATATTTTGTGGATAGCGGCTCAGGAAATTGCAAGACAATTGAACAAAACCTGAATAACTTAAAAGCTGATGCTGCATGCTTCAAGATTTTGCTTATGGATTGCGAGCGGGCTATTGCTTTTTTTCATAAATTAGAGGAAAAATTTGATTTAATCTTTGTTGACCCGCCTTATTATCAGGACCTGGCAAAAAAAGCCTTGCAAACCTTAGGGGCTTATGATATATTAACCCGAAATGGATTGATTATAATCCAGCATCACAGAAGAGAGAAGATTGCGGAGGAAAAAGGCTTAAGTTTGTGGCGCGCAAGGGTATACTCCGCAACGCAACTGTCCTTTTTTTGCAAAGAAACTAGCCCCTACTTTGAATAATTCTTATTCCACCCATTAAATTCCTTAAGGATGGTTAAAAAATGTGTCAAAAAGCGATATATCCCGGAACGTTTGATCCTGTTACTTTCGGCCATATTGATTTGATAAAACGGGCAACGCAAATTTTTGAAGAGGTTATTGTTGCTGTGGCAGCTAATGAGGATAAAAAGCCATTATTCAGCCTAAAAGAAAGAGTAGAGATGCTAAGAAGAGCCACTAAAGGCATTGATGGCATAGTTATTGATGAGTTTGATGAATTAGTAGTTAATTACGCTCGCCGCAAGAAAGTTTCAGTTATTATCCGGGGTTTGCGCATGATTTCTGATTTTGAGTATGAATTTCAAATGGCCCTGACCAACCGAAAATTAGCCAAGGACGTAGAAACAATATTTTTAATGCCTTCTGAGTCTTTTTCTTACGTGTCCAGTAAGCTATTGAAAGAAGCGGCTAAGCTAGGCGCAGATCTTAAAGGATTTGTTCCGGATTTTGTTGATAAGGCGTTGAAACAACGCATTCATCATAAACTTAAGTAACAATGCGGATAATGTTAAGAAATATTCCTGGCTCAGGATGTTTAAGCCTGAAGCAGGTATTTCCAATAGATGCGTTAGATTTAACTTGCGGAGCTTTTTCTTCATGCGAGCCATTGACAGTTGAGGCAAAAGTTTCCCGAGGAATAAATTCGGTAAGTGTTGACGTAGTGATGACCGGAGTTTTGCAGTTTGACTGTTCCCGCTGCTTAGCAACTCACAAAAGAGAATTTAATAAAAGTCATAAGTTTAATTTTGAAGTTAAGCCCAGCGATTTGTTTATTGATATTGACCAGGATTTAAGAGAAGAGATAATGCTCGATTTGCCGATTAAGCCGTTGTGCAAAACTGGATGCAAAGGGCTTTGTGCTAAATGTGGAGAGGATTTGAATTTAGGCAAGTGTAAGTGCAAAAAATAATTAACTATCCGGAGGTTATTAATGGCTTTACCAAAAAGAAGATTTTCGCGGTCAAGGACGCTAAAAAAGAGAACGCATAAAAAAGTTGACCCGCTAAGTTTAGGCGTTTGTACACATTGTCAGTCTTTAATATTGCCGCATCATATTTGTCAGGTTTGCGGATTTTATGACGGCAAGCAAATTATTGAGATTAAGGCTAAGAAAAAGAAAGAAAAGAAAAAGCAGTAAATAACCACAGCTAGACCCAGGATTGTTGCAGAAAGAAGTTTTGTAGTTGGTTAAAAAAATTTTACAAACAACAAACAACAAATTACAAACCACTTGGAGAAATAATGAAGATAGCTGTCGATGCAATGGGCGGGGATTATGCGCCAAAGGTAGTAGTGGATGGCGCTATCCAGGCAAAGAAGGCTTATGGCGTTGATATAATCCTTGTCGGCCAAAAAGACGCAATTGAAAGAGAACTAGTCCGGTATAAAAAAGATTCTTCAGGTATTGAAATTTTAGATGCCTTAGAAGTTATTAAGATGAATGAGTCGGCAGCAACCAGCGTGCGCAAAAAAAGGCACTCCTCCATTGTCTTGGGTATAGATTTATTAAAACAAAAAAAAGCAGACGGGTTTATTAGCGCAGGTAACACCGGTGCAGTTGTCTGCGCAGCGACTTTAAGTTTGGGGTTATTACCAGGTATAGAGCGTCCGGGTATTTCGATATTGGTTCCGACTTTACAGGGGGTGGGCTTTATTATTGATGTTGGAGCAAATATTGATGCTAAGCCAATACACCTTCTGCAATATGCAATTATGGCAGACTCCTACCTAAGAAATATCCTGAATATAGACAATCCACGCATCGGCCTTTTGAATATCGGAGAAGAAGAGAGTAAGGGAACAGATTTTTTAAAGCAGACCTATCAGCTTTTAGAGAACGCGGATTTTAATTTTATCGGCAATGCTGAGGCCAAAGACATGTTTTCCGGAAAATGCGATGCAGTTGTCTGCGATGGATTTGTCGGCAATATCTCTTTAAAGGTTATGGAATCAGCGATAGAGGTTATAATCGGCTTTTTGCGCCGGGAATTCAAGCGCAGCTTCCTGGCTAAACTTGGGTTGTTATTTATCCGGCCAAGCTTGATGCGGTTTAAGAAGAGCCTGGATTATTCTGAATATGGTGGAGCACCATTACTAGGTATAGACGGAGTAGTAATTATCGGCCACGGCCGTTCAGACGCAAAGGCGATTAAGAACGCGATTAGAGTTGCAAAACAGGAAGTTGAGCTTAAGGTAAACGAGAAAATCGTTGACCGGGTTAGACAACTAAAAACAAAATATGAAGAAAATAAATAAAGTAGGGATTATTGGCGTTGGTGATTATGTTCCGGATAAGGTATTGACAAATTTCGACCTGGAAAAGATGGTTGATACTTCTGACGAATGGATAACAACCCGGACAGGCATAAAGCAAAGAAGAATCGCTGCAAATAATCAGCCCACGTCAGTATTGGCAATCAATGCGGCAAAAAAAGCGCTTAAGGATGCTAATGTAGGCCCGGAACAAATAGAACTGATAATTGTGGCGACAATCACTCCGGATATGCATTTTCCGTCTACGGCTTGTATCGTGCAAAGCGCGCTAAAAGCAAATAAGGCAGTTTGTTTTGATATCAGCGCAGCCTGTGCCGGATTTGTGTATGCAATGACTGTAGCTGAACAATTTATAAGAAATGGGACTTACAAAAACGCCCTGATTATCGGCGCAGAAAAATTATCCTCAATTACTGATTGGAAGGACCGCAATACTTGTATTTTATTCGGCGATGGGGCAGGCGCATGTGTTCTGGCACCGGTAAAAACAGGTGGTATTATTTCCAGCTACTTGGAAACTAACGGCAATCTTGTTGATTTGTTGTATATGCCTGGAGGCGGTTCAAGATTTCCGGCGAGTATCAAAACTGTTAATGAAAGAATGCATTTTATAAAAATGCGTGGCAATGAATTGTTTAAGATTGCCGTCAGGTGTATGACTGATGCAGCGAATAAGGCTTTAAAAAAATGCGGCTTAGGTTGTGCAGACGTTACTTATATAATACCTCATCAAGCGAATGTTAGAATCCTTTGGGCTGTAGCAAAAAAATTAAGCATGCCCCAAGAAAAAATATTTTTAAATATTCAAAAATTCGGCAATATGTCCAGTGCTTCTACGGCAGTAGCCTTATCAGAAGTAGTCCGGACTAAAAAACTTAAAAAAGGTGACATATTAGTCCTGGATGCTTTTGGTGCTGGCTTGGTTTGGGGCGCTTGTGTGATTGAGTGGTGAAATGAAGAAAATCGCTTATATCTTTCCTGGCCAGGGTGCGCAATATGTCGGCATGGGAAAGGATTTATTTGAAAAATCTAAGGCGAGCCAACAGGTCTTTGAAAAAGCTGATAAGTTATTAGGCATTGGGTTAAGTAAGATTTGTTTCCAGGGCCCGGCTGAGCAATTAAAAAGAACTGATATATGCCAGCCATCAATTCTTGCTACAAGTATTGCCTGCCTTGAAGCTTTAAAAGAGCAGGCAGGAGACAATCTAAATAAGATATTGCCTAGTTATTGCGCTGGTTTGAGCTTGGGAGAATACAGCGCGTTGGTTGCCAGCAGAGTGCTTTCTCTGGAAGATGCCCTAAAAATAGTTCGTAAGCGCGGCCAGTTTATGGAAGAGGCAGCGAAGATTAACAGGGGCGCAATGATGTCAGTGATCGGCCTGGATGAGCAAAAGGTGCGCCAGATTTGCGCTAAACACTCTTGTTTTGTTACAAATCTTAATTGTCCGGGCCAGGTGGTTATATCAGGTTTAGCAAAGAATTTACAGGGGATTGAACAAGACGCATCAGCACAGGGTGCATTAAGAGTAATTCCATTAGAAGTCAGCGGTGCATTTCATACTCCTTTAATGCAAGAGGCATCAATCAAGTTGGCTGAAGAATTAGAGCATTATTCATTCAATAAACCAGAGGTTAATGTTGTTTTTAATGTTTCGGCAAACATAGAAAGCTCGACGGATAAAATTAAAAATAACCTTGTGAAACAGGTTGCTTCAAGCGTATTGTGGGAAGAGTCCATCCGTCTTATGCTAAAATCAGGAATATCTACATTTGTTGAAATTGGGCCAGGCAAGGTGCTCAAAGGCTTGTTAAGGCGGATTGATCCTTCAAGCATGGTTTATAATGTTGAAACATTTGATAGTGTTAATGCGCTATTAAAGGAAGATTTTGTATGCGGTTAGAAGGAAAAGTAGCGTTGGTTACCGGAGCAGCCAGGGGCATAGGTAAGTCAATTGCCTTTGTTTTTGCCCAGGAAGGCGCAAGCCTAGCGATTTGCGATGTGGATGCTAATTTAATCAACGAAACAGTAGGCGAGCTATCTAAGTTTAAGACAAAAGTTGAGGGTTTTGTAGTAGATGTGACAAATTTTAATCAGAGTTCTGAAACAATAAACAAAATTCTTGACAAATTTAATAAGATTGATATATTAGTTAACAATGCTGGGATAACTCGCGATAACCTTTTCCTCAGGATGAGTGAAGAGGAATGGGATAAAGTTATTGCGGTTAATCTAAAGGGAACGTTTAATTTTACTAAGGCGTTGACCCGGCAGTTTTTAAAACAAAGAAGCGGGAAGATTGTTAATATAGCATCGATCATTGGAATAATGGGTAATGCCGGTCAGGCTAATTATGCTGCTTCCAAAGCAGGCATAATCGGTTTAACTAAAGCGCTGGCCAGAGAATTCGGCAGCCGCAATATTAACGTTAATGCAGTTGCTCCGGGATTTATTGAAACAGATATGACGGCTAAATTACCCGAGGAAGTGAAAGCAAAAATGCTCACCCAGATACCCTTGGCTAGATTCGGTAAGCCAGAGGATGTAGCTAATCTTTGTTTGTTTTTAGCAAGCGAGGATTCAAGTTATATCACCGGGCAAGCTTTTATCATAGATGGTGGTATGTTAATGCAGTAAAGAGAAAATTCCAGTTTTTTTGTATGTTTAATAAATAAAGGAGGAAAACAAATGGCAGTAACTGAGAAAGTGAAGGCAATTATCGCGGAACAGTTAGGAGTTAAAGAAGAAGAAGTGACTCCTCAGGCTTCATTCATTGACGATTTAGGAGCTGATTCTCTTGATACCGTAGAATTAGTTATGGCCTTAGAAGAAGAGTTTGGTATTGAGATACCTGATGAAGACGCTGAAAAGATGCTAACTGTCGGAGAGGCGATTAAATATATTGAAGAGAAAGTTGCCTCTAAGAAATAAGTGTTTTCCTGCAAATTTTTTATATTAGATTAGTCTGTCAGTGCCCCGATTAAGAGTCGGGGCTTCATTTTTATAAAGTAAGAGCTATGGAAAATAAAAGAGTAGTAGTCACGGGTTTGGGTGTAATTACGCCGGTAGGCAATGACGTTAACAGTTTCTGGCAGAGTTTAATTAACTCTAAGAGCGGGGTAACCAGGATAACTCTTTTTGATCCAAGTGCGTTTCCTTCTCAGATTGCCGGAGAGGTTAAGAATTTTGATCCGACTCTTTCCATGGAAAAAAAGGAAGCGAAGCGCACTGATAAATTTGTGCAGTTTGCAGTTGCTGCGGCAAAACAGGCAATTATTGATTCCGGACTTGATTTAGGAAAAGAGGATCTTAACCGTATTGGCGTAGTAATTGGCTCAGGCATCGGTAGTTTAAAAACTATAGAAGACGAGACAAGAAAATATTTCATACACGGGCCGAGAAGAATATCGCCATTTTTAATACCGACTTTGATTGTTAATGAGGCTGCGGGTTGGGTATCTATTATTTTTAAACTAAAAGGGCCTAATTCCTGCGTAGCTACTGCTTGTGCATCAGGAAGCCATGCTATCGGCGATGGATTTAGAATTATCCAGAGAAGTGAAGCAGACGTTATGGTTTGCGGCGGAACAGAAAGTGCTATTACTGTATTGGGTGTAGGCGGATTTTGCGCGCTTAAGGCTTTAAGCTGCAGGAATGATGAACCAGAGAAAGCTAGCCGGCCGTTTGAGAGAGATAGGGATGGTTTTGTAATTGCAGAAGGCGCAGGTGTGGTTGTGTTAGAAGAGTTAGAGCGCGCGATAAAACGTTCTGCGCCGATTTATTGTGAGATTGTTGGCTATGGAATGAGTTCAGATGCTTATCATATTACTGCGCCGGACCCTACCGGTGATGGAGCAGCGAGGGCAATGAAGGCAGCATTAGCTGGCGGCCAGATAAAGATCTCCGAAGTCAGCTATATTAATGCCCACGGAACTTCTACTATGCTGAATGATCGTATTGAAACCAAGGCAATAAAAGAAGTTTTTAAGGAGTATGCCAAAAAAATTCCTATCAGCTCAACTAAATCCATGACCGGCCATTTGCTGGGTGGAGCAGGCGGTGTGGAATTTGCGGTTTTAGCTTTAAGCGTTAGAGACAAGATTGTACCTCCCACCATTAATTATCACAATCCTGACCCAGAATGCGACCTGGATTTTGTGCCAAACGTGGCGCGTAAAGTAAATGTTGAAGTAGCGCTTTCTAATTCTTTAGGTTTTGGCGGCCACAATGCTACCTTGGCAGTGAGGAAATTCAGGAAATAACTTTTCTTTATTTTATCAAGATTTAAAATGTCTCACACAATAGCAGAGAAAATTTTATTAAACCACACTGACAAAAAGGATATTCGTCCCGGAGATTTTATCTGGGCTAATGTTGATTTTTGTTTAGGCAATGACATAACCGCGCCGTTAGCTATTGAGGAATTTAAGCGCCTGGGGCGCAAAAAAGTTTTTGATACTGATAAAATTGCCCTAATTCCGGATCACTTTACTCCGGCGAAAGATATGCGCGCAGCTAACGCTGTGGTTGTTTTAAAAGAATTTGCCAAGGAATTTAAGATTAAGCATTATTATGAAGTTGGCCGCGTTGGGATTGAGCACGCTCTGTTGCCAGAACTAGGCTTAGTTGGCGCTGGAGATTTAGTAATCGGAGCTGATTCTCATACCTGTACTTATGGCGCCCTAGGAGCATTTGCTTCAGGAATGGGGTCAACTGATCTTGGCGCATGTTTTGCTACCGGTAAAGTTTGGCTAAAGGTGCCAGAGTCTATAAAATTTGTTTACAACGGTAAACGCAATAAATGGGTTGGCGGTAAAGACTTGATTCTCCATACTATTGCTGATATTGGTGTAGAGGGCGCAAATTATGCAGTAATGGAGTTTTGCGGCGAAGTGATAGAGAAATTGCCAATGGATGATCGCTTTCCTATTTCAAATATGGCGATTGAGGCTGGAGCTAAGGCCGGAATCATCCCTCCAGATGAGATTACTTTTAAATATTTAAAATCAACAAATTGGCCCCGGCTAAAATATGCAAAGAATTTATTTTCAGATAAAGATGCGCGTTATCTGAAAATTAAAGAATATGATTGCTCTAAGTGGGAACCAGCTGTTGCCTGCCCGCATTTACCGAGTAATGTCAAGCCGGTCAGTGCATTAAAAAAAGTCAGATTAGACCAGGTAGTAATTGGATCATGTACTAACGGTCATATAGACGATTTAAGGATCGCAGCTAAGATAATAAAAGGCAAATACGTGCATCCTGGTATTCGTTTAATTGTTATTCCTGCGACACAAAAGATATATTTACAGGCGATAAAAGAAGGGCTGGCTGAAATATTTGTGAAAGCCGGAGGAGTTTTTTCAACTCCAACTTGCGGCCCATGCCTAGGCGGGCATATGGGAATTCTTGATAAGGGCGAAGTAGCTTTAGCTACAACTAATCGTAATTTCCTTGGTCGGATGGGCCATCCGGAAAGCTTTGTTTACTTATCTAATCCAGCGGTTGCGGCTGCTTCAGCAATCAAAGGATATATAAGTCATCCGGAAGAAGTTAAGTAAGACCGCAACTTAGCGAATAATAATGAAGCTAAGTTGTTTGGTCGAACTTAACCCAGCACTTATTTTATGAAGCATAATTAATGTTAAAAAAGAGAGATTTAATTTTAGATAAAAAGCTGCAGTTAAAACCTAGCCTTTTTGTACAATAAGTGCTGGGTTTAATTCGCGCAAATAATTTACGTCGTTTTTCAAACTCCGTAAATTATGCGCTCATTAAATATGGTTATAAAGGGAAAGGTGCATAAATTCGGTGACAATGTCAATACTGACGAGATTATTGCTGCGCGCTATCTAAATGCAACGGATCCCGAAGAGCTTGGCTGCTACTGTATGGAGACTTTAGATAAAGATTTTTCTAAAAAAGTTTCCAAGGGTGATATAATAGTAGCTGGTAAAAACTTTGGCTGCGGTTCAAGCCGCGAGCACGCTCCTTTGGCAATTAAAGGGGCGGGGATATCCTGCGTAATTGCGCAGAGTTTTGCTCGGATCTTTTACCGCAATTGTTTAAATATCGGCTTACCGATATTAGAAATTGAACAGACAGATAAAATCAATACTTCGGATTTGTTAGAGATAGATTTAGCCAGTGGCAAGATTAGGGATTTATCGGCTAACGAAAATTATCAGGCAAGTCCTTTTCCGGAATTTATGCGTTCAATTATTGATGTCGGTGGATTGATTAATTGGTTGAAAAAGATGGTGTAGATTATTTTTTATTCCCCCGGCTTTAATCGAGCTAAAATTCTCTTAGATAATTTTAGCTCAAGCTCGGGGGTTAATTCCCCTGACGAATACTAAGGGGAATTAAGGAGGGCAGAAAAATGAAAGCTGAGCGCGATTTAGTTAAGGTTGCAATTCTCACTCCGGACCATAAGATTGTTGGCACTATCCATGTTGTACCAGGCGGGAGAGTAACTGATTTTCTTGCTTCGCGTGTTGCTGGAAATTTTATCCCGGTTACCGATGCCAAGGTTCATAGTGCTAAGGACGACAGATTAATTTTTGAAACAAAATTTTTAACAATTAATGCTAACTTTATAGTTTTGCTCTATCCTATGGGTGAGCAAAAAAGCGCGGACTAAATTATGCCAGTAAAAAAAATAGCGGTTATCCCTGGCGATGGAACAGGTCCAGAGGTAATCCGTGAGGGCCTCAAAGTCCTCGAAGCCGTATCTAAGAAATTCTCGATTAAGTATGAAACCCAGATTTTTTCTTTTGGCGGAGAATATTACTTAAAAAATAAAATCCCTATGCCTGAGGGTGCCATAGATGAATTAAAAGGCTTTGATGCAATTTATCTAGGCGCCATCGGCCATCCTAAGGTTAAGCCGGGAATTTTGGAACAGGGAATTTTGCTTAAACTAAGATTTGGTTTAGACCAATACATAAATCTGCGGCCGGTAAAGTTATATAACGATTCATTTTGCCCGCTTAAAGATAAAACCAGTGCAGATATAGATTTTGTGGTAGTCAGAGAAAATTCTGAAGGCCTGTATAAAGGAATGGGTGAGTTTATTAATAAAGGCAAAAAGGATGAAGTGGCAAAACAAATTTCCTATAATACTCGTCAAGGCGTGGAGCGTTGTATCCGTTATGCGTTTGAATATACTAAAAAGCGCAACCTTAGAAAGAAATTGACGCTTTGCGGTAAGACAAATGTTTTAACTTATGCTTGGGATTTGTGGGAAAGGACGTTTAACGAGGTGGCTAAAGATTACCCGGATATAACTACTGACTACGCGCATGTTGATGCAACTTGTATGTGGATGGTAAAAAATCCGGAATGGTTTGACGTAATAGTTACAGACAATATGTTCGGAGATATTATCACTGATTTAGGCGCAATGATTCAAGGTGGAATGGGTATTGCTGCTGGTGGGAATATCAACCCTTTTGGTGTATCAATGTTTGAGCCAATTGGCGGCTCTGCGCCAAAATATACTGATAAAAATGTAATTAATCCTTTGGCAGCGATTTGTGCATTAGGAATGTTGTTAGAGGAATTAAAAGAGTTAAAGGCTGCTCAAGCAGTCGAAAATGCGGTTATTAAAATAGTGCAGACGAAGTTAAAGTCATTAGCGGCGGGTCGCATGGGATTTAGTACATCGGAGGTTGGGGATTTAGTTGTGGATAATCTGTAATAATGAAAAGAAAATTAAAATATAACGTTGCCGTAATCGGCGTGGGTGCAGTGGGTATTGAGATGTTACGCTGTTTAAGAGAGCGTAATTTTCCGGTTGCAAATCTTCATGTTTTTGCCCGCTCAGCCAGGGATATTCAGGTTGACAACCAAAATTATTCTGTACAAGCAATCCGGCCAGACTCATTTGATGGTGTTGATATTGCTCTTTTTGCCGGCACTGAAGGAGAAAAAGGCGCAAGTCTAACTTTCGCTACTGAGGCAGTTAAAAAAGGCGCAGTAGTAATTGATAATGGTGCTGATTTTCGCATGGATCCCAAGGTGCCCTTGGTGGTTCCTGAAGTAAACGCAAAAGATACGCTAAAGAATAAGGGTATAATTGCAAATCCAAATTGTTCAACTATTCAGATGGTTGTAGCACTAGCGCCTATTTATAAAAAGGTTGGCATAAAAAGAATAATCGTTACCACTTTGCAGGCTTCTTCCGGAGCAGGAAAGGGGGCAGTTGAGCAGTTAAAGCAAGAAACTTTAAAAATTAGCCAAGCTAATTGTGACAACATCCATGTAAAAATAGATAATAAAGCTATGCCTCAACAACTAGCTTATAATGTTTTTCCGCATATTGGTAGTTTTGTGGAGTCTGATTATACTAATGAAGAATGGAAGCTCGTTCGCGAAACTCACAAGATTATGCATGATGATAAAATAAAAATTTCAGCAACTACAGTCAGGGTGCCGGTGCGTACAGGGCATTCTGAATCGATATACATTGAAACTGCCTTGCCTATCGCGCCGGAGAAAGTAAAAAACATCCTTTCTAAAGCTCCCGGCGTTATTGTTATAGATGAACCAACTAACAATCTCTATCCGCAGCCTTTAGATGCGGAAGGAAAAGATGAAGTTTTTGTCGGCCGCATACGTAAAGATCCCTTTGTAAAAAATGGTTTGTGGCTTTGGGTTGTTTCCGATAACCTTCGCAAAGGCGCTGCGTTAAACGCTGTCCAGATAGCTGAACTCCTGATAAAAAAGTAGAGAGAGCGTGAGAAATATCAAGCTCGTAATTCAATACGACGGCACTAAATACTGCGGTTGGCAAATCCAGCATAGCCGCAAGGCCAGAGCTGGTCGTCCGCGCTTAAAAACAATTCAAGGCGCAATAGAGAAAGCCATTGAACGAGTTACCGGAGAGCAGGTTTTACTAATTGGCTCTGGAAGGACAGACGCCGGAGTTCATGCTTTGGTTCAGGTGGCAAATTTTAAGACAAGTTCGCGAATAGAGGCTGAGAAAATTAAGCAAGCTTTAAATTCAGTTTTGGCAGCAAGTATAAGAATAAAACAGGCAAGTGACGTGAAATTGGATTTTAATTCTCAGCATCAAGCACATTCTAAAGTTTATTCCTATCTAATTTTAAATAGCCAGGCTGCTAGTCCATTCCTGCTTAATTATGCTTATCATCTGCGTGCTCCTCTAGATATCTTGTTAATGAAACAGGAAGCCAAGTGTTTGCTAGGAAAGCATGATTTCAAATCTTTTTGTGCAAGTGGCTCAAAAGTTAAACATACAATCAGGACAATTATAAAAATAAATGTTTCTCTAGATGGGCATTTCACAGTTTTTCAATTGAATCCTGATGATAAATTGATTATAATTACTATAGAGGCTGATGGGTTTTTGTATAATATGGCGAGGATTATTGCCGGAACACTAATTGACGCTGGCCGAGGGCATTTAGGCAAAGGCGATACAGAACGGATTTTAAAAGCAAAAAACAGGAAAGCCGCAGGTATGACTGCGCCGGCAAAAGGATTATATCTTTGTGAGGTTAAATATGAATAAAATAAAATTTAAAATGAACAGTCTATTTAAACAAAAGGCGTTTACCCTACAAGAAGGGGCTATTGTTCTGGCTGTTTTAACTATAATTTCTTCCCTAGCTACTTTTAGAATCATAGGTTTTAGAAGACAATCACTTGTTCTAAAAGAACAATCAGTCATTCGTGCATTGACTAAAGCCGCAATACTTTATAATACAGCTAATGATAAATGGTATGGTATGGTTGCCAGCGAAAATATTTTTACCGGCCTTTTAGAAAATCCTCCGCCTTTTTATATTACCGATGTATTTGGTATGATGAACATAGCCGGAAATGGAAAAGACTGGAAACTGGCGCCACCCAGTGCAGCTGGCGCCGGGAAATGGTGGATTGGCTGTCCTCATCAGAGCGGATTTGGGGCTTATGGTACATGGTGGACGTTTTATGTTGAAGGGGGTAAGATCATCACTCCTTATGGCCCTCAACACACCTGGCCATAACAGAACAATTTTAACTAGATGTTTAATGCAATTAATATAGATAATAATCTTAAAGGATTTACCTTGATAGAATTAGTCATTGTTCTTTCTATTTTTGCGATTCTTGCTTCAGCCGCAGTTTCAGCATACGTGGGTATAGCCAATAAAGTCCTGAGGGTGCAGGAAGATTTAACTATGAATTCGCTACAAAAAGGAGCTCTGCTTTATTATGCCTAAAATAAACGTTGGTGGGGAATTGACATTCCAGAGGATCCTTTTATGCTATTGGAAAATCCTCCGCCACATCGCCTAACTGCATTTCTCCGTATTTTGAATGTCGAATGGGTGCTTCAATTTGATAACGGTACCCAACCTGTAAAATGGCTTATTCTTTGTCCACACAGAGGTCCCGTTGGAGAACAATATAACTTTTTTCCCGTAGGATCAAAGTATTACATTGTTACAGCAGTTCCCCATTGAGAAATTTTTTATGTTGCTACTAAGTCAAGATGTTAATATTTTACCATTTTCAAATGTTAATTTCTTGTAACTGCGTTCTTTGACGGCACGCTGCAAAAATAGCTTTCTTC
>JAGVEL010000060.1 GCA_020058285.1 Candidatus Omnitrophota bacterium | reverse complement strand
TTGGATATTCGGCCTCATTAAACATATAAACCTAAGGCCAATTCAGCAACCTAAGAGAATGTTTCAATGCGAAAGTGCGAAATAATCCTTGCACTACTTGTTGGCAGAAACGCTTGACAACACCATATAATACGATACAATAATTACATTCCTTATAAGAAGCAATCTTTAAGCTGGTTACTCAAAGGGTGATTTTATGATCCAGACACTAATACAAAGCGCTCAATTTAATGGTAAGTATGTTGCTTTAAAAGATTTTAAAGACCATACAGTCATCGCTGAAGGCGCAACTCCTAAAGAAGCGCATGATACTGCTTTAGAAAAAGGATATAAGCAGGCCGTTATTACCTTTGTACCTGTTAGGAATATGGTGCAAATTTATTGATGGATATCATTGAACATCCTTTTTCAAAGCTATCCTCCGATGATATCCCAGCCCTTGGTTACCCGTTACAATCAAAAATCCTCATACAAATCAATCAATAAACGTCTACGGGTTAATTGATACTGGTGCGGATGAATGCGCTGTTCCTGCTGATTATGCTCCTTTAATAGGGCATAATCTTCAAGCAGGAGATCAAAAATCAATAAATACTGGCAATGGAGTAACAACAGCTTACGCGCATACGTTGTGTTTTGAAGCACACGGTATAGCAATAAACAATGTCTTGATAGATTTTATGCCTAATTTGAAGGTGGTTTTACTTGGCACGAAAAGCTTCCTAAGCAACTTCATTCTTACTGTTGATTATAAGAATTACACCTTTACCTTAAAACAGCATACCCCAACAAATAACCCGATTAAAAATTAAGCTTTTTTATTACAGATCGTTTCGTTAGCGTCAACAAAACGATTTAATTGGGATTATCTCACAACGCTTTCCTTTCATTTTTCGCCTCCTTGAGTAGTTTTGTGAAATTTACAAGCTTTCGTAATTGTTCCCTTAGAAATGTTTAAACTCTTGGCTATGTCTTTACAGGGCATGCCCAAAAGGTGTAATTCAGCTACCTTTTTAGATATTTTTTGATATAATGGGGTTCGCTGTAAGGGTTGGATTATAATATTGGCGGTTATTTCGGACGCGGTTCGAATTGGTTGCAACCGTGTCCGAGTTAAATACCTTAGGTTTAATTTAAAAAATTTAGTAATTTAGCTTTGGAGAGGTGGCAGAGTGGTCGAATGCGCGCGCCTGGAAAGCGCGTGTTCTGAAAGGAACCCAGGGTTCGAATCCCTGCCTCTCCGCCAACAAGGATAGGGCGCTGCTTCAAACAAGGGACGGAAGGAGCCTTCCGTCGAAAAATTGAGGCGGCGCTCTTTTAAAATAAAGTAGTAAACTTTTTGTTAGATTTTACCTTTTTCTGCGTCAATTGTAGTAGGAAGGAAATAATAATAACGCAGAAAAAGGAGGAGGATATAACTTATGAAGCAATTAAGCAATACGGGGCATAGTTCTGTTTTTGAGAGTATTAAGAAAATCAATGAACAAAAAATGGAGTATTGGTCTGCTCGAGAGTTATCAAGAATATTTGAATATTCTGAATATAGGCATTTTGTTCCGGTAATTGCCAAAGCAAAAGATGCCTGTAATAATAGTGGGCATGCGGTTAGTGACCATTTCGAGGATATCCTCGAAATGGTAGATATCGGATCAGGCGCCAAAAGAAATATTGAAGATGTTAAATTATCCCGCTATGCTTGTTATCTTATCGTTCAAAATGCCGATCCCGCCAAAGAAATCGTTGCTTTGGGCCAGACTTATTTTGCCGTGCAGACTCGCAGGCAAGAGTTATCTGATGAATTCGGCAAGTTTGAAAGCGATGAAGAAAAACGATTATTTCTTCGCCAGCAGATGAAAGAGCATAACAAATACTTGGCTTCAGCGGCTAAAGAGTCAGGCGTTGTTAGGCCGCTTGACTATGCTATATTTCAGGATCATGGTTATAAGGGGCTTTATGGCGGGTTGGGCCAGGTTGATATCCATAGGCGCAAAGGCCTTAAAAAAGGGCAGAAAGTTCTTGATTATATGGGCAGCACGGAGTTGGCGGCAAATTTATTCCGCGCGACTCAAACGGAAGATAAGTTGCGCCGGGAGAATATAAGGGGTAAGGATAAAGCTAATCAGGCTCATTTTGAAGTTGGCAAAAAAGTTCGTCAAACAATCAAAGAATTGGGCGGAACAATGCCGGAAAATCTGCCATCAGCAGAAAATATAAAAAAGATTACGAGTAAAAATAAAAGGCGAGTAGAAAATAAAAAATGAAAAGATATTTAACAGCTTTTATAATAGCCCTTGCTGTGTTAGGAATAACCGCAAGGGTTTATTGCTATCAGGCTGAAGTGGTGGATATTAGCGGGACTAAATACTTCCCTGCAGTGAAAGAGGCTTTGGCAAAAGCAAAAGAATCAATAAATCTTGTAATGTTCGTAATAGAGTTGTCTCAATACAGAGAAGATTCAGAAATTAATCAACTTGTTAATGGGCTTATAGAGGCAAAACAAAGGGGAGTGGATGTGGAAGTTATCTTGGATCAAAATGTGGACTTCGTCCAACGAAGGCATACGAGCGATTGGGAAGCCAAAATTAGAAGCATCAGGGCTTACAAGCGCCTCAGAGATACCGGGATAAGGGTGTATTATGATGAGCCGGTAAGATACACTCATGCTAAAACCATTGTTATAGATAAAAGCGTGGTCGTGCTAGGAAGCACGAATTGGACTGAGTCTTCATTTAATAAAAGTAATGAAGTAAATGTTTTGATTAATTCAAAAGGATTAGCGGAAGTGATCTTCCCCCGAAAAAGTGGACACAAAGAAGAGTTGGTGTTAGCATAACTACCGGCTCTTAAACCAGGAGGTGTCCAATGGATGGGGAAGGCGTCAA
>JAGVEL010000013.1 GCA_020058285.1 Candidatus Omnitrophota bacterium | reverse complement strand
TTTAAACCAGATAAGTTAACGCAATTTACCACCAAACTATATAATAATTATGACCGGCTTGAGTTTATTGAAAACTCAGCTGGCTCTGCATTTGACGTCGAATTAAGTAAGGCAATACATACTACAAAGGTAAGGGGCATTGATCTACAATTAAGTAAAACGCTAACTGATAATTACAAGGGGATATTCGGTTTTAATGCAGTAGGAAATCTTAATGATAGTACATCTTCCGGCAAGCATAAATATACTGTAGTTGCCGGCTACGCAGAAAACCACTGGAGTCTGCTAAAAAATCTAGTCGTCAATTTCGGCCTGCGCCTTGATGATTACTCTAATTTCGGTTCACAAATTAGCCCTAGCCTCGGTTTTCTTTATAAAATATCCGAAAATTATAAACTGCACGGCCTGGTTAGCCGCTCGTTTAGGGCGCCGACGTTTAATGACCTATACTGGCCAAACGAAGGCTGGGCAATAGGAAATCCTAATCTTAAGCCGGAAAAAGGAATTACCAGCGAATTAGGAATTGAAGCTGAACTAAACAAATATTTATCATCCAGCGTTTCTATTTACAGGAATGATTATACCGAGCTTATAAATTGGGTAGAAGAGAGTAGTGTTTGGAGCCCAAAAAATATCGGCTCTAGTTATATGTTTGGAGTAGAAGTTGGCAATAAGATATCACTTTTGAATAATTTTGAGTTAGGTCTTGATTATTCCTACTTACAAGCAAAAGATAGAAAAAGCCATAAATACCTCATTTACCAGCCAAAAAATAAAGTTGACTGCTCTTTAAAATATAAAAGCCCAAACAATCTTACCCTTGAGCTAACCGGCAAATTTACCGGCGATAGGTTTCATGATTCGGAAAATTCTATTATTGTAAAAAAGTTTTTTGTCATGGGATTTAATCTATCTAAAAAAATCGGGTTGCGCGGCCCGACGTTTTTTATGGCCATCGATAACATGTTAAACAAAAAATTCCAGGTCGTGCGAGATTACCCAATGCCAGGATTTTCTATAATGAATAGCTTAAAAGTAGAATTCTAATTTGCCTTGTATAACAAATTCCATTGTGCTATATTCAAGTTTAAAGTGAAATTATGACTTATCCTAACAGAACCCTTAATTTTTTATTAATATCTATTCTTGCTCACGCAATACTTTTAATCGGCTTGCCTCGTTTAAAGATTGCCACCTCAGGAAGATCGTTAATGAATTTAGAAATAACTTATCAAAACATAAAAATTGATAAAGCCCTGCGTGAAAAACTCTCTGGGGTTGCTAAAAAAAAGGAAAAGCGAATTGGGTTAAGCGACAATTTAACCAATCCGCCGCCTTACTCTAAGATTTCAAAAATTGACTCTAAACCTAGCGCGCAAAAGATTTCAACCCCAATGATTAAAGATAAGCAAGCTCTGGGCTTAGTAAAGCTTCCTCAAGCCAGTTCGCCGTTCATGAAAAATCCCGCATACTTAAGTTATTATGAAATAATCCGTGAAAAGATAAAGAGCGTTGCCGACCTAGACAGCACTTTAGACAAAGAAGGAGAGGTATGCCTATCTTTTATCTTAGAATCTAATGGACAGCTTAGGGCATTAAAAATAATCGATGAAAAGTCAATTAATGATCAAAATCTGCGTCAATTAGCCTACGGTTTTATTGAAAAAGCCGCGCCTTTTCCGCCATTTCCCAGCAACCTTAACCATCCCCGGTTATCTTTTAACGTAATTGTTGAATTTAGAATCTCCGAAAATTAAACACCAGTTGGTAGTTTGCGCCGCACAAGTTTGTACGGCATAACCAAAAATTAAACACCAGCTGGTAAATTGCGCCGCAAAAGCCTTTGCGGCATAACCAAAAATTAAACACCAGCCGGCAATTTTTGGTTTAGCTTGTATTGACATAACTTCCTAATAGTGCTATAGTTATAATCTACTCAGCATCTCCAAAACTAAAAGATTATTGAAGGCGAGGTGAAATAAATGTCAGACATTGAAGTACGTAAGGGCGAGTCGTTTGAGTCTGCATTGCGCAGATTTAAAAAAAAGGTTGAGCGTGAAGGCATCCTTAGAGAAGTAAGAGACCGCAAACACTACGAGAAGCCCAGTGAAAAAAGAAGAAAAAAAGGAAGAAAAAGATTCTAAATGTTTGCGCTTTCCCTATCCTGGAATTCTCATAAGCAAATAAGTGCAAAAAGCCAAATTGAACAGATAATTACGGCGGGCTTTCAAACAGTAGAGCTAAATTTTAACTTAACACAAAATAAGCTTGAGCAGATAAGCAAACTAAGGACAAAAGGTTTAATTAAGGTTGTCAGCTGCCATAATTTCTGCCCCATTCCTCCTGAATTGGCCATTAATAGCGCTTTGCCGGATTATTATTCTTTATCCGCATTAAACGAGAATAACCGGCGCCTGGCATTAAAATATACCAAGCGGACAATAGATACAGTAGCAAAATTAAAAGCAAGAGTAGCTGTGCTTCATTTTGGAAAGGTTGAAATCCCGGATTACAGCAAACAGCTTATGCACTTATTTAGCCAGGCAAAATTGGATACAGTTGAATTTAAACAATTGGCTGCTAAAATGCAGCAGCTTCGCCAAGAAAAAAAATCCTGCCACCTCGAAAACGCAATCAAAAGCATTAAAGAACTATCAAGTTATGCCGTACAAAGAGGGGTATTTATAGGTTTGGAAAATCGAATATACCATCGGGAAATACCTCAAATTGACGAATTTGAGCTTATGCTTAACTATCCTAATGTTTTTTTCTGGTTTGACACCGGCCATGCTTATATCAATGAAAAATTATGGTCGATTAAAACCACAGATTATTTGAAGCGTTATTCTTCAAAATTAATTGGATTACATTTGCATGATGTACAAGGAATGACTGACCACCTTGCTCCTGGCTGCGGCGAATTCAAATTTGAAAATTTAAAGCCGTATATTAAGCGCGATATAATTAAGGTTATTGAAGCTCACGCTCCGGTTAGCGCGGAACAATTAAAACAAAGCGTCAAATTCTTGAACAAAGCCTTAAATTAACATGATACGCGAACCTGCAGTTTGTGGACAATTTTATCCGGCTACTGAGGCAGCAATAAAAAAACAGGTTCACTCTTTTGAATCCCAGCTTAAACAAAAAAAAGAAAAAGTAATCGCAATAATCCTACCTCACGCCGGATATATTTATTCCGGAGAAGTTACGGTAAAGGTAACAGAGGCAATCGAAATCCCGGAGAATATAATTCTAGTTGGGCCAAATCACACCGGGTTTGGGCCAGAAGCAAGCATTATGACTAAGGGTGTTTGGAAAACGCCTTTAGGAGATATAGAGATTAACCAAGATGTGGCTGAAAAATTACTTAAGAATTCTAAGATTTTAAAGGATGATTTTTCCGCACATATATACGAACATTGTTTAGAAGTTCAACTGCCAATATTACAATATTTTTCCCCAAAATTTAAGATTGTGCCGATTATTTTATGGTTATTGCAGCCGGAGGAAATATTGGCTCTCGGCCAGTCAATAGCCAAAACCATCAAGGATTCTGGTTTAGAAAAAAATACGTTATTAATTGCCAGCACAGATATGACTCATTACGAGCCCGAGGAAAGTGCAAAAGCCAAAGATAAACTAGCGATAGAACAGATTTTAAAGCTTGATTCGCAAGGCTTGTTGGAGATAGTGAGTAAAAACTATATTTCTATGTGCGGAGTATTCGCCACTGCAACGGTTTTAGAGGCAGCAAAGAATTTGGGAGCTAAACTTGTAAAGCTGGTTAAGTATGAAACCAGTGCAAAAACAAGCAAAGATTACAACCAGGTTGTAGGTTACGCAGGGTTATTGATAAAATAATTTAATAAGAGGTGGGCATGGAAGAGCATCAAGAAAAAAAAATAGACGAAAGTTGGAAAGAAGCAACGCAAAAAGAAAAAAAAGATAATCCGCAAACAGAGGAATTCTTGCCCGCAGAACCGGATTTCACATTTTTCGTTAGTACTTTAGCAATGCAAGCGGCAATGGCTCTGGGAGATTTAGAAAACCCGGTCAGTAAAAAAAAGGAGGTAGATTTAAGACAGGCAAAATTTTTTATTGATACCTTATCGCTGATTAAAGAAAAAACAGCTGGCAATTTATCTCTGGAAGAAGATGGCTTCCTGGAAAAAATTATTTATGAATTAAAATTGAGTTTTGTTGAAAAATCTAAGGATAAACCGGACGGTACAAAAGAACCACCCCTAATTACACCCGCATAAGAAGGAGACTTAAAATGATTGACAAAGAACTTCTAGCAATACTTGCTTGCCCAGCTTGCAAAGCCGACGTAGAGTTAAAAGACGAAAAAATCGTTTGCACTAAATGTAAGCGCCGCTACCCAATTAAAGACGGAATTCCAATAATGTTGATTGACGAAGCAGAACAAGGGTAATAAAGGAGTTAGAAAATGCAAAAAATTTTAGTAATTCATGGGCCGAACCTTGCTCTTCTGGGAGAGCGCGAAGTAAATGTATATGGCAAGGTTACATTGAGCCAGATAAACAAAGGTTTAGAAAAAATAGCTAAAGAGCAAAAAGTCGCATTAAAAATTTTTCAATCTAACCACGAAGGAAAAATTGTAGATATTATCGGCAAGGCTAAGCGAGATGGGTTTAATGCTATTTTAATTAATCCGGCTGCGTACACCCATACAAGCGTAGCAATAAGAGATGCGCTAGCGGCTATAAAATTACCCACAATTGAAGTGCATCTGTCAAATATATATTCCCGGGAAGAATTCAGGCAGCACTCTCTGATATCTGCAGTTGCCACAGGCCAAATTTGCGGATTTGGCGCAGAAAGTTATTACTTAGGGCTTCTTGCCTGTTGCAAGATTCTCAAAAAATGAAGCAGCAATTATCCAACCTTCATTCAAAGTTAGGCGAATTAAATCTTGATTGCCTGCTTCTAACGAATAATTGTAACTTAACTTATCTAACTGGCTATAAGAACGAAGACGCGTATTTGTTAATAGATAAAAGAAGAGCCCGGTTATTAACCGATTCGCGCAATTTCGAAGAAGCAAAAGAATCCACAAATTTTCAGGTTGTTCTGATAAAAGATTCTATTTTTAATACTCTGCCTGAACTACTAAAAAAAACAAAGCCAAAAACTCTCGGTTTTGAATCCAAGTCTCTGGATTTTGCCTCTTATGATAAATTAAAATCCAGATTAAAAGGCTTGGTAAAATTAGTTCCGACTTTTGATTTAGTTGAAGATATACGGCAAATGAAAAACGATTTAGAAATCAAGCTGATTAAAAAAGCGGTTGCAATAACAAAATCTGCCTTTGAATTTGCCAAAAAAACCATTTGCCCGAGTATTACTGAGAATGAATTAATTGCCAAAATCGAAAGGTTTATCAAGGGTAATGGCGCTCAGGGGTTTGCTTTTGCGCCGATTGCAGCTAGCGCAAGACGTTCATCATTTCCTCATGCCACAAGCACGGACAAAAAAATCGGCAATAATACTTCTCTTACTTTAGATATGGGAGTAAGCTTCCGGGGCTATAAATCCGACTTGACAAGGGTTTTCTTTTTAGGTAGAATAACCTCTGAATTACGAAACATTTACGACATAATTCTCCAAGCTCAAAAAAAAGCCTTTTCAGCAATAAAACCAGGTATTTCAGCAGCCCAAATCGACAATCAAGCTCGTTCGTTTATAGCCCAAAAAGGATTTGGGCGTTTTTTTCAGCATAGCACAGGCCACGGCATAGGCTTAGAAGTTCACGAAAAGCCTTATATCTCCAGGAAGAATGAAAAACCAATAGCCAGCACTATGGTTTTTACCGTTGAGCCGGGAATTTATTTACCGCATAAATTCGGCGTAAGAATAGAAGATATGGTGCTAGTTACCCAGAAAGGATGTAAGGTACTAAGTGACTCTATCGATAAATCAGCTTAAACCCGGCGTAACTATTGTTGTTGATAATCAGATTTTTTCAATTATCAGTTATGAGCATGTTAAGCCCGGAAAAGGCGCAGCCTTTGTCAGGGTTAGGCTAAAGAATATAAAAACCGAAGCTGTGCTGGAAAGAACCTATCGCAGCGACGACAAAATTGAAGAAGCATTCGTTGATTTACGAAAATTACAATACCAGTATGCTGCCGGCAATACTTACCACTTCATGGATACTGAAAATTACGAAGAAGTGGCAATTGATAAAAGTAAGCTCGGCAACACGGTAAATTTCCTAAAGGAAGAACTTGAAATTATCGCGTCATATTATGACAATCAACTCCTAAGTATTAGTATTCCTTATACTATTGTGTATAAAGTAGTAAGCGCAGAAGGAGGAGTAAGAGGTGATACGGTTAAATCTGGGTCAAAACCCGCAGTTCTTGAAACCGGGCTTACTGTCCAGGTACCTTTGTTTGTCAAAGAAGGAGATCTGATAAAAGTAGATACGCGCACAGGAGAATACATTGAACGCGCCGTTTAAATCAGTTGGCGGAGGAAATCTATGAATATTAAAGAAATAAAAGAAATGATTTCTCTAATGAATGAAAATAATCTTTCTGAATTAGAGATCGAACAAGAAGGCACGAAAATCAGGCTTAAAAAGACTACCAGCGCTCAATTTGAAGTCTTAACCACTCAATCCAGCGGTGCAGTGAGTAGAGAATTTATAGACACTAAAAAACAAGAAACAGTTTCGGCTGCGCAGCCCCAAAATTTAAAACCCGCTTCTAATCTAATTGAAATAAAAGCGCCGATGGTTGGAACTTTTTATCGCGCACCTAGCCCAGAGGCTCCGCCATATGCAGAGGTTGGCCAAACTGTTACTACCGGCCAAGTCATCTGTATAATTGAAGCAATGAAGTTAATGAATGAAATCAAATCCGAACACAACGGTAAAATTGTTGAGATTATTGCAAATAATGCCGAGCCTGTTGAATATGGGCAGGTTATTATGAAAATAGAACCCAACGCTTGAAGTTTTGATAATATGTTCTCCAAAATCTTAATCGCAAATCGTGGCGAAATAGCCGTAAGAATTATCCGCGCCTGTAAAGAATTAGGAATTAGAACAGTAGCGGTTTATTCTGAGGCAGATATAGACTGTTTACATGTCCGGTTTGCTGATGAAGCTGTATGTATCGGACCGGCTAGCAGTGCAAATAGTTATTTAAATATTCCAGCCATAATCAGCGCTGCTGAAATTACTGATGTGGAGGCAATCCATCCTGGTTACGGTTTCCTCGCAGAAAATGCGCATTTTGCCGAAATCTGCGAATCCTGCCAAATAGTATTCATTGGTCCTGCTCCGTATAACATTAGGCTTATGGGCGACAAAATGAGCGCAAGGGAAACAATGAAAAAGGCCAATATCCCAATAATCCCCGGAAGCCAAGAAGCAATAAAAACCAAGGAAGAAGCATTAAAATTAGCCAAAAAAATAAAATATCCGGTTATTATTAAGGCTTCTGCTGGTGGCGGAGGCAAAGGGATGCGTGTCTGCCACAACGATGTGCGCCTAATCAGTGCGCTGATTACAGCTCAAAACGAAGCAGAAGCTACATTCGGCAAATCCGATGTTTATTTGGAAAAATATATGCCTAATTCCCGGCATATTGAATTTCAGATTGTAGCTGACCGGTTTGGGCATTGCGTACACTTAGGAGAAAGGGAATGCAGCCTGCAACGCCGGCATCAAAAATTACTTGAGGAATCCCCATCTGTTGCTTTAGATGAAAAATTAAGGCGTAAAATGGGTGAAATAGCAGTTAAAGCTGCCAAAATAGTCAAATACCAGGGAGTCGGCACAATAGAATTTCTATTGGAGGAAGATGAAAATTTTTACTTCCTGGAGATGAATACACGCATTCAGGTTGAACATCCGGTTACGGAAATGGTAACAGGATTAGACTTATTAAAATTACAAATTCAGCTTGCCGCCGGAGAAAAACTTAAATTACACCAGGATAAAATTAAATTTTCCGGGCATTCAATAGAATGCCGGATAAATGCTGAAGACCCGGAAAATGGATTTATACCTTGCCCGGGAACAATTAAAACCTTATTTCTACCTGGCGGGCCAAACGTCAGAGTTGATACCCATATTTATTCCGGTTATAAAATTCCGACTTATTATGATTCACTACTTGCAAAATTAATTGTAAAAGGCGAGAATCGAACCCAGGCAATAAAAACAATGCGCCGGGCACTTGATGAATTTATAATTGAGCCGATAAAAACCACAATAACTTTTCATAAACAATTACTGGAAAATAAAGATTTCCTACGCGGAGCAATAAACACGCATTTTATCGAAGACTTGCTGGCAGAGAAGAAAGAATAAACACTGCACCCGGCGCTAATATGCACCTGGCCCTTATAGCACCTGGCCTTATAGGAATTGGCCAGTGTAGCCCCGTGGCTAAGAATTGGGCCAGTTTGCCGCACAAAGCGGCACACCAATCCATCCGATAGGATTGGGTGAAGCCCAAAGTGGCGAAGGAGTAAAAATGGACCAGAATGTAAAAGGGGATTTTGGAACAATCCGTATCCATGAAAAAGTTATCCGCTCCTTAACGACTATTGCAACCAAAGAGGTTGAAGGCGTAGTAAAGCTTGGGACTTCCTTAAAAGGTATGGTATTTAATATTTTTAAAAGTAGTGACGCGAGTGTAATTAAAGTAAATATTGATACTAATAACGATGTTTCAATTGCTATTCCGGTTATAGTTGCCTATGGTTATAACCTGCCAGAGGTAGCCAGCCGTATCCAGGAAAATGTAAGAAGAATTATAGAAAAAAGCACTGATTTAAATATCAAGCAGATTGATGTGAATATCCAGGCAGTGGAGAGGGAGGCCAAAAGTGAAAATATTAACTAGATTAGGAATTTATTTTTATACGATCATAATTTCTGCCATCGGTATTCTGTTAATCATACTCGCGGTGGTCAAATTCAACCCTGCAGAAATCTATAGCTTAATGCAACTTGAAACTGCGAATGTAAGGCTGATAACGGGCTTAATCGGCGTAATGCTTATCTTAACCAGCTTTGGGTTCGGTCATATAATGTTTGCTAGGATTAAACGCGAAAAAACAATAGCCTTTCAAACTGCTAATGGCGAAGTACTGGTATCGCTAAGCGCTGTTGAAGACTTAATAAGAAAAATAACAGTTGATGTTGAGGGTATTCGAGATGCCCGGCCGGATGTTATTGCCGGAAAAAAAGGAATCGAGATAAACTTAAGGCTTGCCTTAAATGCCGAAGTTAATATCCCTGATTTTACGGCACGCATTCAGGATATGATAAAAGAAAAATTCCAGGAGATATTAGGAATTGACGAATCAGTGGTCGTGAAAATATTCGTAGCAAAAATTGTAGCCAAAGAGCCAAGGCAAAGAAAAAGAAAAGATAGTGATGAAGAAGCTCCGAATACAGCTGTCCCATTCCAGGGATATAAAAGATAAACTAACTTTAAGCTTTAAAAAATGGGGGTTTAAAAAATGGTAAAAGAAAGAATTGGTGTTTTAACCGGCGGAGGGGACTGCCCGGGTTTAAATGCAGTTATTCGCGCCATAACCAGAAGAGGAATGCAATATGATTTTGAAATCATCGGTATATTAAACGGCTGGAAGGGCCTTATAGATAACCAAACAATACCGCTTGATTTAGCCGCAGTATCAGGGATATTACCTAAGGGCGGAACAATCCTGGGAACAAGCAGGACGAATCCTTTTAAAAATGAAACTGATCTCGCAAAGCTAAAAAAGAATTTTAAGGCTTTAGGGCTTAGCGCCTTAATTGCAATCGGCGGCGAAGATACACTGGGAGCTGCGAATAGATTATATCGCGAAGAAAAAATTCCAATAATCGGCGTGCCCAAAACTATTGATAATGATCTGTCCTGCACTGATTATACATTTGGTTTTGATACTGCAGTCAATATTGCTACTGAATGTATTGACCGTCTTCATACTACTGCTGAAAGCCATCATCGGATTATGGTTGTTGAGATTATGGGTAGGCACGCTGGATGGATTGCTACCTATGCCGGGATTGCTGGAGGCGCGGACATTATTCTCATTCCGGAAATTCCCATAGACGTTGATGAAGTTTGCAGCCTAATTGATAAACGCCATAAACGGGGTAGGAGTTTTAGTATTGTAGTTGTTGCTGAAGGCGCAAAACTTAAGGAAGGCGCAGAGGTTTTACAGGAACAGCAGTTAGATGAATTTGGCCACGTAAGATTGGGCGGCATTGGTGAGCGGCTGGGTACAATAATTGAACAACGAACTGGCTACGAAACCAGAGTTTCTGTTTTAGGCCATATCCAGCGCGGCGGTTCGCCTACTGCTTTTGACAGAATATTAGGCACGCGGTTTGGCGTAAAAGCAGCAGATTTAGTCAAAAATAAACAATTCGGAAAAATGGTTGCCTTGTCCGGAATAAAGATTATCAGCGTTGATTTACAAGAAGCGGTAAAGGAATTAAAAACTGTGGACAAGGAAATTTATGATATTGCTAAAGTATTTTTCGGCTAAGAGAATCTGGGAGGAAGATTAGATGAAAAAACATATTAAAAATGATTTAAACGAAAGTATAAATCTCCTTCAGGATACAATCAACCATCACCTGCCGAATATTGAAAAAATCGCCCAGGTTTTCATTAACTGCTTAAAAAAGGGAAATAAGATACTTCTTTTTGGAAACGGCGGTTCAGCTTCAGATGCCGAGCACATCGCTGCAGAATTAATCGGTAGATTTGAAAAGAATAGAAGGGCCTTAGCTGCACTAAGCTTGACAACGAATACCTCTAATATTACAGCAATTGCTAATGATTTCGGCTTTGAGAATGTATTTTCTAAGCAGATAGAAGGTTTAGCTAAAAAGGGTGATGTTGCTGTCGGAATTTCTACCAGCGGCAATTCAAGAAATATTATTAAAGGCATCTTGACTGCCAAACACATGGGGTTAACAACAGTTTGCCTTACCGGCGGCAAGGGCGGTCAATTAGCAAAAATTTCTGATGTGAGCTTAATAATAAATTCAAGCCGAACCTGCCGAATTCAAGAATTGCACATTACTATCAGCCATATCATCTGTAGCCTGGTTGAAAATGCGTTTATTTTATGAAAAATAAAATTGTTCTTAATCATAAAAAATTAGGAAAAATTATTTACAATCTAAAGAAAAAACGCAAAAAAATTGTATTTACTAACGGCTGCTTTGATTTACTGCATTTGGGACATATTAAATATTTAACAAAAGCAAAATCCCTTGGCGACTACCTGGTAGTTGGCATAAACACCGATAAATCAGTAAGGAAGATTAAAGGCAACTCCCGGCCGATTACGAAACAAGCCGACAGATTACAAATATTGTCAAGCTTAGAAATGGTTGATTTTCTAACTTTGTTTAACGATTCCACACCCCTAAAGCTAATAAGTGAATTAAGGCCGGATATTTTAGTCAAGGGCGCAGACTGGAAAATAAAAGATATAGTCGGGCAAAATTTAGTAAAAGCATATGGGGCCCAAGTTAAACGCATTCCTTACCTAAAGGGTTATTCAACTACAAACTTAATTGAAAAATTATCAAGAAAAAAATAAAATCAATAGAATTCTTGACGCTAATATTAATCGCTTAAAAGAAGGATTAAGAGTTTGCGAGGATGTTATACGTTTTTCTATTGACGAACATTGCCTCTGGCTAAAATTTAAAAAAATCAGGCATTCATTATTTTCCGAACTAAAGAATTTAATCCCGCAACAGGATTTAATAAAAGCGAGGAATACAGCTAGTGATGTAGGTAAAACTACTATCTTGGCAGAATTGAAAAGAAAAAACTGCCAGGAAATATTTTCGGCAAATATTCAAAGAGTCAAAGAATCATTAAGGGTTATTGAAGAATTTTCCAAGATCCTGGATAGAAAAAAGTCCGGCAAATTTAAAGATATCAGATATAAGATTTATTCCTTAGAAAAAGAAGCGAATTTAAAATTATAAACAAATGACTCAAGTAACTTTTGCAAAGCTTAAAAAAATCACGCCGCAAGTGCGCTATTGCGCAAAGCAAGAGAATATAAGCGCACTCCAACTCTCAAAAAAGATAGCAAATGGCCAGGCAGTAATATTTTCAAGCTCCCTGGGAAGAACAAAGCATATCTGTGCTGTCGGCTCTGGATTAAAAACAAAGGTAAATGTAAACATTGGTGCATCAACTGACAAATCAGATGTAGGCTTAGAATTAAAGAAACTGCGCGAATCCATTAATCTAAAAGCTGATACAGTTATGGATTTAAGCGTAGGCGAATCAATAGACAAAATGCTGCAATTAATTTTAAGAAATTCCTCAATTCCCGTCGGTACTGTTCCGATTTATCAAGCAGCCTCAATTGCTGAAAAGAAAAAGGGAAGCTTTCTAAAAATGGACGTTGACACAATATTTAAGAGCCTGGAAACCCAGGCAAAACAAGGTGTTGATTTTTTTACAATTCACTGCGGCATAACCAAAGAAAGCTTAAGCGTGTTAAAAAAAAGCCGCCGCCTTATTCCTATGGTCAGCAGGGGTGGGGCAATTATCAGCGCTTGGATGAAGGCACAAAATAAAGAAAACCCTTTTTTTGAATATTTTGATGACATCCTGGATTTAGCATTTAAATACGACATTGTTTTGAGTTTAGGCGATGGCCTAAGGCCAGGCGCAATAGCCGATGCAACAGATGCAGCGCAAATAAAGGAATTAAAAGTTTTAGGCCAACTAGTTACCCGGGCAAGAGCCAAAGATGTCCAGGTAATCGTAGAAGGTCCAGGACATGTACCGTTAAACCAAATTGAAAAAAATATACTTTTAGAAAAGAAATTTTGTAAAAATGCTCCGTTTTATGTTCTTGGGCCGCTCGTCTGCGATGTAGCCAGCGGCTATGACCACATAACTGCGGCTATCGGCGGTGCGTTGGCTGCGTTTTATGGGGCAGATTTTTTATGTTATGTAACACCTGCGGAGCATTTAAGGCATCCTACCCTTGAAGATGTAAGAGATGGACTGATTGCATCCCGGATTGCTGCTCATAGCGCAGATATTGCCAAGGGGATTAAAGATGCAAATCTTTGGGATAACCAAATGTCTTACGCTCGCAATAAAAGAAACTGGAAAAAATTAATATCTTTATCTATTGATCCAGAAAAATCAAGCAAACTTAGACATTCGATTAGACCTAAGGATTTAAAAACCTGCACAATGTGCGGTAAATATTGTTCTATGAAATTAATTGAACGTTGCCTTAATTAATGCGGGTGTAATTCAGTGGTAGAATGGCAGCTTCCCAAGCTGTAAACGGCGGTTCAATTCCGCTCACCCGCTATTTAAAATGGATACAAAGATTAAAAAAAATATTTCTAAAATTTTAATAATTACACTTTGTTCGTTACTTTGCGGCTGCGCCAGCGTGGAATACGAAAAGCAGACGCAAAATTTAGCCCCTAGAAATGTTGAAGGAATTTTTCATATTGTAAAAAAGGGTGAAACAATCTGGCAAATCAGCCAACGCTATCAAACCGATGTTGATAGCCTGGTCAGCGCTAATAATATTAATGACTCGACAAAGATAGAAATTGGCCAAAAAATATTTATCCCTCAGGCAAAAAAATTTGAAATTTCCGCTTACAGTAATGTTAATAGTGTTTTTATTTGGCCGTTGAATGCAGAAGTAATATCGGGTTTTGGCAATATACAAAATGGCTCGGCTAACAAAGGAATATTATTGCGCTCATTTAGCGAAGAAAATGTTGTTGCAGCCAAAAGTGGCAAAATAACACTAATCTATCCTAATCTAAAAAGTTATGGTAAAACAATAATAATTAACCATGAAGATAATTTTTATACTGTTTATACTAATCTTGGCCAAATCCTTGTATCGCCTGAAGAAAGAGTTAACCAGGGGATGGTTATTGCCAAGGCCAATTCGCTTGGAACAGGAAAAGGCTGGTTTTTAAATTTTGAGATACGAAAAAATAATAAAGCCCTAAACCCTCTTTATTATCTACCGGTAAGATAAATGCAGGATAAAGAAATAATTTTAAAACGGATTAATATTTTAGAATCTATTTATAAGCGCCTAAATAGCCTTCAGGATGGTTACCGGCAGAATATTGCTCTGTTAGGCCCAGCAGGCGTAGGAAAGAGTACTATATTAAAATATATAATCTCAAACTTTCATCGGCCAGAGCTGACATTTGCCTATGTGGATTTGCAATGTTCAGATTTTAATTTATTCGTGCATAAATTATTAGGCAGCCTTCTCTACGGCTATCTGCAAGAAAAGGGGCTTATAATAAAAGAAGACTTCTGTTATCTGTCCAAGGCAGCTGAACAATTCCTCCCGAACACAGCTAGTTCCATAAAACTAGTAACGCAATTAATTGAAAAACACAAATACAATGAAGCCTACCAAAAATCGCTTGATTCTATTGATATCTTTACGCAGGAAAGCGGCATGAAACTGGTAATTATTATTGATGAATTCCATTTATTAGAGGACTTAAATATTAAAAATGTTTTCTCCATACTCGGAAAAAAAATAATGTTGCAAAAATCTGTTGCTTTTATTGTTTCAAGCTCGAAGATTCAAGAGGCACAAAAGATTCTTTCCGAGAAACTCTCGCTTTTATTTGGAAATTTTGAAACTATAAATATAAGCACCTTGGATCACAAAACCAGCAAAGAGTTTATTTCTAATATTATCTCGCCTTGCACAATTGCTGATATCTACGTGGATTTCATTATTAATTTGACTGCTGGTTTCCCATTTTATATTAAAATAATCGCCAAGGAAGCAGCCCGGGTAGCCGAAAACTACGCTGGCCGCGCAATAGATTCTCGGGCAGTAAAAGATGCTTTATTCAATCTCCTAACCAAAGAAACCGGATTATTAAACGAAAAGTTTAATAATATTATTGAACCGCGGCTAAGAAATGAATCAACGAAATTAGACAGCATCTCGATGGTGGAGATTTTGATAGCAATTGCTAATAATTATAACAAGTTAACCTTTATCGCCAAACAGTTACAAACTACTAATCAAAAGATTAAGCCAAGACTCGCAAAACTTGTAGAGCAGGAACTCATAATTAAAAACTCCAGTTTTTATCGAATCAATGATCCACTTTTTGAATTATGGTTAAAATTTGTTTTTTCCAAAAGGTTAAACAGGCTAAGTGACGACGAGATCGTATTTAAAAACAATTTTGATTACGAAATCGATAAACTATTAGAAGGTTTTGCATTTGAGGCAAAGCGGAAAATAATAGAACGCATAGAAGAGGTATTTAAGCGTTTCCAAGACGAATCAATTGTTTTTGAACGGCGCAGATTAAAATTAGCTAGATTTGATGAATTAAGGCCTTTAAGCTTTACGGGAAATGGAATAAAAGAAGGCCTGTTCGGCAGGAATCCAAGCAATATTTGGATTACAGCTCTAAAACCGGGCAACGTAAACGAAGATGACATTATGGAATTTGCCGCTGAATGCGATAAATTTAAAGATCAAGGCCGGATAAAAAAGATTTTAATCTCTCTGGGTGAGATGGATTTAAATGCTGCTCTATTAGCTAAAGAAGAAAAGATTCAAACCTGGAGATTAGACCAGCTTAACCTTCTTTTAAGCCTTTACGGCAAACCGAGCATAATTCATTACTAGAATGAAAATTGTAGCTATCGCAGATACACACATTCCAGTCAGAGCAGAGAAACTGCCTCAAAAGTTTTTGGAGAACGTTTCGGATGCGGATTTATTTCTACATGCCGGAGACCTGGTGGATATATCAATCTTAAAGGATTTAGAGAGTATTGCTCCGGTAAAAGCAGTTTGGGGCAACATGGATTCTCCTGAAACCAAAAAATATTTAAAACAAAAGGAAATCATTGATGTCCAGGGAATAAAAATAGGTTTAATCCATGGCTGGGGCAATCCGGATAATTTAGTTGAACTTTTAAAAAACGAATTTAAATCTGACGATGTAGACATTATTGTATTTGGGCACTCCCACAAACCATTGAATAAAAAAAATGGTTCGGTCTTATTTTTTAACCCCGGAAGCTTAACTGATACGTTCTTTTCGGATTATGCAACTTATGGAGTAATTGAGGTTAATAAAAATAATTTTAAAACTAGGATTGAAAAACTAATAAATTAAAGTGATATGGATAAACTTTGGGCGCCTTGGAGAATAAGTTATATCCGCAAGAGCAAAAAAGAAAAAGGTTGCTTACTATGTAAAATAGTTAAACTAAAATTCAAAGATAACCAAAACCTCGTCGTATTGCGCTCTAAATTCAGCATCAGTATCTTGAATAAATTCCCGTATAATAATGGCCACTTAATGATTTGTCCAAAGGCGCACAAGAAAGATTTTAAACAGCTAAGCCAAACCGAAATCCTTGACTTAATGAATTTGTTAGTTAAATCGCAAAAATTGCTTGATGCAGTTTTATCTCCCCAGGGCTATAATATCGGATCAAACCTGGGAACAGTTGCCGGGGCAGGGATAGATAAACATTTGCATATACATATTGTCCCCCGCTGGAAAGGCGACACAAACTTTATGCCAGTTACATCAAAAACCAAAGTAGTCTCGCAGTCTTTGGAAGAGCTTTTAAGGCAGCTTAGGAAAAAGATCCAAAATGCTTAATGAAAATCTAAATAAAAAGATAGACTCTCAGCTAGCGCTCTATGCGACTAAAAATCTGGATAGCAAGGGCCGGGCATTTAAGGAAACTGAGCATTCTTACCGCACAATTTACCAGCGCGACAGAGACAGGATCATTCACTCTGCTTCTTTTAGAAAATTGGAGTATAAAACTCAGGTCTTTGTAAATCATGAGGGCGATTATTACCGGACACGGCTTACGCACACCCTTGAAGTTACCCAGATAGCCCGGACTATCGCTCGGGCACTAAATCTTAACGAAGACCTTGTGGAAGCAATTGCCTTAGCTCATGACCTTGGACATACCCCTTTTGGCCACTCCGGAGAAGACGCGCTGGCAGAATTAATGAAAACAGAGGGCGGCTTTAATCATAATCTCCAAGGTTTAAGAGTAGTGGACCTTTTAGAAGAAAGATACGCAGAATTCCCTGGTTTAAATTTAAGCTGGGAAGTAAGAGAAGGCATTGTTAAACATTCTGGCGCAGTCGAATTGTATTCTAAATTATCCGATTTTGAGCCAGATTTAGGCCAAAACCTAGAAACTCAAGTAGTTGATGCTGCTGATGAGATTGCTTATGATAATCATGATTTAGATGATGGTTTAACTTCAAAATTATTAGACGCCGGCCAGTTAAAACAAATCGAACTCTGGCAAGATTTGGAGGAAAGCGTCGTTAAATTATACCCAAAGATTAACGAAAAGCTGAAGATTTATCAAATAATTAAATCTTTGATAAATTTTCTAGTAACTGATATAATAAATGAGTCAAAAAAAAGAATTAAACAGTTCGATATTTCATGCGCAAAGAAGGCTAAAGAAATTCCGGAAAAAATTATAAGCTTTAGCCCGCAGGTTTTAAAAAAAAGGCTCCCCTTAAGGAGTTTTCTTTTCAAAAATCTTTATAATCATTACCGCGTTGTGCGCATGTCAGACAAGGCAAAACGTTTTATAAAAGAAGTATTTAATCTTTACGAACAAAAGCCCCAGGCATTGCCAAGCTCTATTCAGGGGCACCTTAAGACATATTCAACAAAAAGGGTGGTCTGCGACTATATCGCAGGCATGACTGACAGGTATGCTTTAAATGAATACAAAAAACTATTTGAACCTTACGAAAAGGTATAAAACTGCCCTTTCGGCTATCCATGTCATATCCCGGCTGATAAACTCTACCACAGATATTAAAGAGTTATTGCTGCGTGTTGCGAAACTTGCCAGCCAAATTGTCAAAGCCCAAATATGCCAGATTATCATTTCTGAACCAAATAAGAAATTTATTGCGGTTAAGGTATATGCTGATCCAAAAAAGAAAAGCTTATTTAGGAGAAAAAGAAGAATCTCGAATTCTTTAGAAAGGAAAATTGTTCTTTCCGGCTCTTTAATTACTGAGCATAATTTTTTAGGAGTTCCTCTAATCGGTGATAACCTAATGGGTGGTTTTATTATCAGGGGAAAATCCGATACAAAAGCTTTTGATGGCATAGACCAAGAAATCGCCATGAGCTTGGGAGAACAATTAGTCATGGCAATAAGGAACCTTCGGCTTTACGAAGAACAACAAAAGATTCTTTTAGGCAGCGTAAAATCACTGGTTGCTGTCCTGAATGCCACAACGCCAAAGGCATATACCCATTCCAAGAAATTTAACCATATCCTTCTGGCGATCGCAGAACAAATGCACCTGTCGGAAACTGATATCCACGCATTGCTTTATGCTGGATTACTTCACGATGCCGGAAAAATTGATATTCCTGTAAAAATACTGACAAAGTCAAAAAAATTAACCGGCAAAGAGTATCGGCTTATAAAGAAACATCCTTCAAAAGGTGTAGAAATTATAAAACCCTTACAATTGCTCAAACCGGCAATCCCGATAATCCAACACCATCATGAAAAATTTGATGGCTCAGGCTATCCCGCAGGACTTAAAAGGAATCAAATACCCATAGGTGCAAGAATAATGGCTGTAGCTGATGCCTTTGAAGCCATGGTTCTAGAGCGTCCTTATCGACGACAAAGTCTAACTGTTGCTGGAGCAATAAAAGAACTCAAGAAAAACGCCGGGACACAATTTGATCCAAAGGTTATTGACGCCCTTATTCGGGCGCTCAGAAAAAAGAAATTAAAGCATATATTTTCATAGTAATCACAGATGGAAGATTTAGAGCAGCTAGAGTTTTTTGATAGCCTAGAAAAACCAGATAACCTAAAGGCACTAAAAACGCAACAGCTCAACTTCAAAGAGCTGTGGCGTTTCCGACAGATACTTTTTTTGGTTATTTATTCGATTGCCCTGCTAATCATCGGGTTTACTTTTGGCGTGGAAAAAGGAAGGGGCCGCCAATCAGCTGTTGATAAAAAATTACAGAAACAAATGATTCCAGCGGCAACATTAATCCCGGCACAAAAAGAAGGAAAAATTACTATTCAAGTTGCTTCATTCAAAAATTCTGCCTTAGCTAAAGAAGAATTGCAAAAATTAAAGAGTAAGGGTTATAACGCCTACTGTCTAAACAGCAAACAATATACAAAAGTCCTTGTCGGACCGATTAAAACAAGGGAAGAAGCGCAGGCGAAGCTAAAAACACTCAAATTTAGATATCCTAAATGTTTTATCGTTAAGTAACGCTTTTCAATACCTATAGGAGGAAGTAAATGTCAATACACCCGTCGTTAAAAAACGTCACCAAAAATAAACAGCAACGCACAGTGCTAAAACGCATTGAGCGCGTCAAAAAACTTATGGATGAAGAAAAATGGGAAGAAAGTAGAATCTTTAACCTCCCCAAGATAAAAATCACTAAGCTTAAGATTAAAAAAGAAAAAGCTGTTGAGGCTGAAGCTACTGCTGCAGGAACTGCTACACCGGCTCCAGGGACTACTCCGGCTACAACTACGGCTAAACCTGGCGCAAAACCTGGTGCACCACCTGAAAAAGCAAAAGCAAAAGCAGAAGACAAGAAGTCAAAATGAAAAAAATAATATTAATTATTTGTTTTTTATTCTTAACAACAAGCGCATTCGCGCAAAAAGGCCCTGAAAATTTTCAATTCCCGTTCATTGGTAAGATTAATAATGAGAATGTCCATATCCGTTCCGGCCCAGATGTAAGCTTTGATAGCCTGGGAAGATTGAAAAAAGGTGAATCAATTATTGTTTTCAACAAAAGAAACTCCTGGTATAAAGTAAAAATCCCTGCAGAGCTTTCGTTGTATATAAATTCTAAGTTTATTTCTCCGGCAGTAGATAACTCAGGTGTTGTTAATGCTAACAATGTTAACTTGAGATCCAAGCCAGATATAAACTCAACAATAGTCTCTCAAGCTTTTAAGGGGGAGTTTATAGAGATAAGAGAAAAGATTGGAGAGTGGCTAAAGATTAAACCCACAGATAACTGCTTTGGCTGGATAAAGCAGGAATTTTTGGATTATTCTCGCCCAACCCAAATACCCGTAGATCAAATACCTGTAGCTAAAGAAACTAAGCAAGAGGTAAAGCCGCAAATTTTAAGCAAAAAAATACTACCTGTTCAAGATACGAAAGAATTACCGGCTACTGCAAAAGGCATTCTCCAAGATTGCGGCAAACTGATTGGCAAAAAATCCTATCCCAAACTGGTTGATGAAACAGGAAAAACTATTTTTTATTTAGACGCAAATAAAAAAGTATTGGATAATTTCAGCAACAACAGAGTTACAGTATGGGGTGAAATAATTATTGATAAAAATTTTAGCGCGCCAATTATAAGGGTGCAGAAGATTGTTATTTTAGAATGAATTCTATTATATCCTTAAGCTTATTTTTAAGCTCATTTTTCTTAGCCCTTACGATTCATGAAGTTGCCCATGGCTGGATAGCACTAAAACTTGGCGACCCTACAGCAAAAATTTCCGGAAGGCTTACCTTAAATCCCCTAAAGCATATTGACCCCTTAGGGACAATAATTATTCCCGTATTATTATATCTCTTTCATTCTCCTATTATCTTCGGCTCCGCAAAACCAGTGCCAGTAAATTTTTCCAGGTTAAGAAACCCTAAGCGAGATATTGTTTTGGTTGGCTTAGCTGGACCAGTAGCCAACCTAATCCTGGCTGTGCTTATCGGAATAATATTCCGCCTAAATTTAGTAAAAAATAGTAACCTATTTTCAATACTCCAGACTATAGGATTACTAAATCTGGCTCTTGCAGTATTTAATCTAATACCTATACCTCCCCTAGATGGCTCAAGAGTGATGTTAGGATTGCTTCCCAATCGCTTAGCATACCGCTATGCACAATTAGAGCCTTTTGGAATGTATATACTTATTATTTTATTAGTCTTTGGTTTACTACAGCTTATAATCTGGCCAATATTCGCTACCCTGGCATTAATAATCGGCATAATGTAAATGAAAAAGATAAAAGTAAATCTAAAAGATAGAACATACAATATCTTAATTGGCAATAAAATTCTGCAAAAATTTCCTGCCATTATCCGAAAAACAATTAAACAAGATTGCGCAATAATAATTACAACACCCGTAATTTGGCGCTATTTTGCTGGCAGCTTAAGGCAAATACTTATTAAAAATAGATTTTCAGCGCATATCTTAAGTATTCCGGACGGCGAAAAAGCCAAGTCTTTTGTTTATTTCAACCGGCTTTTAAACAATATTGCAAAGTCTGCTACGGGCAAAAAAGTATTTATTATTGCCCTGGGCGGAGGGGTAGTAGGCGATATTACAGGGTTTGTTGCTTCTGTTTATAAGCGGGGGGTACCATATATCCAGATTCCTACTACATTGCTTAGCCAAATAGATTCAAGCATCGGAGGTAAGACTGCCATAGATTTGACAAGCGGAAAAAATCTTGCCGGCTCATTCTATCAACCAAGATTAGTGCTAATTGATACTAATTTCTTAAAAAGCCTGCCAGCCAGACAAATCAAAGCCGGGATGGCAGAAATGATTAAATATTCTTTAATTAAAGACAGAAGATTTTTTCAATATTTGGAAAAAAATTATGCTAATATCCTAGCCCTAAAACCAAGGAATCTTGAAAGCGGAATTTCGGCCTGTGTAAAAATTAAGGCTGACATTGTATCTAAAGACGAAAGAGAAATAAAGGGCTTGAGGACTTTATTAAATTTCGGCCACACAGTCGGCCATGCAATCGAAACAGCAAGCAACTATCGATACAACCACGGTGAATCAATTGCCTTGGGCATGGTTGCGGCATTAAAAATTTCTTATTATCTTGGGCTAATTGAATTGAAAAATTGCGAAAGAATCACTAAGTTAATAAGTGCTTGCCGCCTGCCAGTTAGGTTAAAAAACCTGAGCCATAAGAAAATCTTGAAAACAATGAGCTTTGATAAAAAATTTATCGGCCGGAGGAATCGATTTGTTTTATTGCGGGATATCGGAAAGCCAATAATTAAACAAAATATCTCTGAGAGAATTATTCTTCGGGCCTTAAGGGAAATGTACTCTTAAGGATAAAGGAATGATTTATTTTTTTAAAGTCATAGTTATTTCTTTGCCTTGAAATAAAAGTATGACTTCAGTTGGAGTAATTGCAATTATCTTGGCACCTTTAATCGTATCGCCCACCAAAACAATCTGATCATCAATTAAAGCCACATTTTCCCCGTCAGAAGACATTATTCCACCTAGAGACAGTGTCACTTCCGGGCTTAAGAGAAACATATTTCTTGATGGCGCTTTGCTGTTTTCAGCATTAGCCGGGGTAGAATTGCCTTGCGATTTAACAGATGGTGTATTAACTACCTTTTCCTGCGGAACAACTATTAAATACTTATCTTTCATCTTAATGCTGAATAGATAAAAAACTAAAGCGCTGCCTAATAAACCGAATACAATCAAAAATATAAAAGCTATCGGGTTCATTTTTCTAACATCATAGATGGTCCGGGCTCGCACAGGGCGCTTTGCAGTCTTTGAATCTGATTTAATAGTTTCCTTTAACGGTTTAGCTCCAGGTATTGGCTTGATTGGCTGGGTTAAATCTTCCTGTTCATAAAAAGGCGTAACGAATTTCGGCTCTTTGGTTATTTCCTCTTTTTTTTCAGGAGGAAGGGTCTTGGGCGGATGGCCAGATAATTTTCCTTGAACCTTTTTTAATGCATCAAATATTATACTCATTGTAACTCCTCAATACATTTTTTTATTATGTCCCTGTTTACACTGCGTGTCTCTAGCACAAATCCAGCCAATAAAGCTCGGTCGCAAAGAATATTAATAAGTCGCGGCGTACCTTGCGAATAATTATAAATGTCTTCTATGGCATCCTGAGAGAATTCAACATTTGCCTCTGGCCCGGCAACCATCAGGCGATGCTTAATATACTCAAAAACCTCATCATCGTCCAAGGGAAGAATATGGTAACGCACAGCTATTCTTTGATTAATTTGCCTTAAGCAGGGTTTTCTTAATTTTTCAGACAGTTCTGGCTGTCCAACAAGAATAATCTGTAAAAGTTTAAATTTCTCTGTTTCCAAATTAGATAGAAGCCGGACCTGTTCCAACTGTTTTGAGCTTAGATTCTGAGCCTCGTCTATCAGGATAAGTACATTATTCCCGCTATTAGACTCCCGTATCAAGAAGGCATTTAAAGCGTTGATTAAATCTAGCTTTGTTTTATATTTCAGATTTAGGCCAAAATCAGTTATAATTGCTTGTAATAATTGAACTTGCGATAAATAAGGGTTCAAAATAAATGCAGTTTTTGTTCCTTTGTCCAATTGGTGCAATAACGCCCGACAAAGAGTAGTTTTGCCTGTGCCAACTTCGCCAGTAATCTCTAAAATACCTTTTCTTTCGCGAATACCGTAAATAAGATGCGAAAAAGCTTCTTTATGCCTACGGCTCAGGTAAAAAAACCCCGGATCTGCCGTAACATTAAAGGGACGTTCATTGAATCCGTAAAAACTTTCATACATAAACTGTGTTTATTATAACTTAGTCAGAAATCAAAGTAAAGCCAAAAGTTCTTTCTGCGTTTCTGCGGTTAGATTGACATAACTTTTCTTTTATGTTAAACTTATAACGATGAGCGAACAGGGTGCGGAAAGAAGAAAATATAAGAGATTAACTACTCACGTGCCGGTGCACTTCAGGGTAAAAACGACAAATAAATTCGGCAATACCCTAAGTTGCGACATAAGTGCTGGCGGCATTAAAGTAATGTTGGAAAATTTTGTTGCTCCGCAAACTGATTTTATGCTGGAATTTACCCTTGCCGACTTTTTTCAGATTATTAGTGCTGTAGGCCGAGTCGTCTGGACTAAAAAAATGCCGCATTCTGAACGCTATGAATTAGGTATTGAATTTAAGGAAATCCCTCTTAGAAATAAAGACTCAATCAATCAACTCATTAATAATAAGCTAAGCAAATTTAACCCCGCCTAAAAAACTCTTTTTTTTTCCATATAAGTATGCTAAACTAAATAGTTAAGTTTGACGCAAAAACATTAACTTATCCCGATAGCAAATTAAGGAACAAAACCTGATCCCTTGCCTAAGCACTTCGGCCTTGCACAATTCGCGGGCCGCAAAGCGGACAAGAATTGTTCAAGATTAGTCCTAATACAATCTTGGCTTTGCCAAGATTGTGTAGGAGATAATTTACAGGCAGAAAACCAAAGGTAAATTAAGGAATATAAACCTGCCCCTTGTCTAAACACCTCGAAAATCTCTTCGATATTTTCTAGGTAGACTTCGGGATAATTTACAGGCAGAAAACCAAAGGTAAATTAAGGAGCTTAAAAAAATGGCTGAACAACAAAAACAAGCCCAAGAAGAAAAAGGTTCAAAGAAGAACTGCGCTAACTGTAATAAACCGGTCAAAAGGATCGCTTTTTATTATCGTAACGGAAATTTCTTTTGCGGCAAAAACTGCTTTAAACTCTACGATAAAAAGATGAAAGAAGAGAAGCTCAAAAAGCTTGAAGAAGAGAAGAAAAAACAGGAAGAAGAGGCAAAAAAGAAAGTAGAAGTTGAACAGGTACAAGCCGTAGCTCCTGAGCAGGCTAATAAAGAAAAATCAGCTGGCGAACAACCAGCTTAAAGTAAAGCGGCAAAATCTATGAATTATAAAGGCGAAGAGAAAAGAAGATCAAAGCGGATTAAAAAAAATATCCCTTTAAAGATTAAAGAGGGAAACTTTGATTCTGTCAGTGAAACGCAAAATTTGAGTTCCTCGGGCCTGTATTGCCGGTTAGATAAATATATCGCCCCGCTAACAAAAGTAAATATGATTCTCCTAATCCCTAGCCTGAAATTAACTACTTGCGAAAAAGAACAATGTAAAAAAATTGAATGTGAAGGCACAGTAGTAAGAGCGGAACTGGTTAATGACCCTGTTGAGGGCGATTATTACAATTTAGCCATATTCTTTAGCAAAATGAATAAAGCGGATCGGCAAAGAGTGGAAAAATTTGTCAAAAGTCATTCTAACCAAAGCGCTAATATTCAAATTGAATAAATCTAAATATTGTCCATTTATAATATGGGTCAGATTCAAAAAGCAAAAAAGGTTAAATTAATAACCGGCCTCATTACTGGTAATGAGGCTTTTTTTTTAACTACTGAAAAGAAGCTGTCAAAAAAATTCGGCCCTTTAGATTTTAAAAGCGCAACCTTAGATTTTAACTATACTGATTATTACCAGGCTGAGCTGGGAAAAGAATTGAAACGCCAATTCTTTAGTTTCAAGCAATTAATCCCACCCCAAGAAATAAGTAAGATTAAAATTTTTACTAATAAGCTGGAAGATTCCCTGGGAGTTTCCGGCAGGCGGATAATTAATATCGACCCGGGTTATCTTGACTTGGCTAAGCTTGTCTTAGCGACAACAAAAGATTTTAGCCATAGGATATACTTGGAACTTGGGATATTTGCTGAAGTTACGCTCATGTTTAGCAATGAATCCTATCAACCTCTAGACTGGACATACCCTGATTATCGCAGTCAAAAATACATAGAAATTTTTAATGATATCCGCCGGATTTATCACGCTCAAATTAAATGAAGCCATTAATATTAGCCCTTGGTATTCTATTCATTTTTGGCCTTACTGGCTGCGCTACAGTTTATAACCCGGTTACAGCAAAGAATGAATTAATTTTTATAGGCACACAAGCAGAAGTAGATTTAGGGAAAAATATAACAAAGCAAATAAGCCAGGAAAGAAAAGTAATTAAGAGCGGCGGGCAAAAAGATAGGATAGAATCAATTGGAAAAAAAGTAGCCTATCAGTCTGACAGAAAAGATTTAGAATATAATTTCTTTTTGATTAAAGATAAAGAACTCAATGCTTTTGCTGTTCCGGGTGGATTCGTTTATATCCACTCTGGCCTGGCTGATATTGCCACTGACGACGAATTGGCCTGCGTCATTGGCCACGAGATTGTCCATATTGCTGCCCGTCACAGTATAAAACAACTTCAGGCTGCTTTAGGCTATCAGTTGCTTATTTCTGTTGCCCTGGGAGCTGAAAATCAGGAAACAGCAAGACGGATATCGGATATGGTATTTAATTTAAGCCGGCTAGGCTACTCTCGTTCTGATGAAAATCTTGCTGATAAGATAGGGATAAAATATGCTTATCTTGCTGGATATAAACCAGAAGCGATGATAAGTTTTTTTAATAAATTAAAGGAAGAGTCCGTTAAGCAGGGTGGGAGTTTACCTATAGAAATCTTTAGTTCTCATCCAGATTTGGATAAACGAATAAGTTTAGTCAAAGAAGAAATCAAGAGATTAGAATCATTTGGTAAAAATAGCAACTAAACAACGGAGGATTAATGCCCAGACGTAAAGATTTAAGAAAAATACTGATTATTGGTTCTGGGCCGATAATTATCGGCCAGGCCTGTGAGTTTGATTACTCTGGTACACAGGCTTGCAAGGCACTACGGGAAGAGGGATATAAAGTAGTACTGGTAAATTCTAATCCGGCAACTATTATGACTGATCCAGGCATGGCAGATAATACATATATTGAACCGCTTACTGTTGAAACCCTGGAAAAGATTATTAAAATTGAAAGACCGGATGCTCTTTTACCCAATCTCGGCGGCCAAACCGGCCTTAACCTTGCCTCAAATCTCTACAAGGCAAAAGTTTTAAAAAAATATAAAGTAGAAATTATTGGAGTTAAAGCCGATGCAATAGAAAGAGGCGAGGACAGGCTTGCGTTTAAGGAAACAATGACCAGCCTAGGCATCGAGCTCCCGAAATCAGAAATTTGCCACTCAGTTGAACAAGCTGAAAAAATCGCCGAGAAACTTAAATATCCTGTTGTACTTAGGCCAGCATATACTCTTGGCGGAACAGGCGGAGGAATTGCCTATAATATTGAAGAGTTAAGAATAATCGCTAACCGAGGTCTGGCAGCAAGCATTATCCATCAGGTTCTAGTTGAAGAAGCAGTGATTGGCTGGGAGGAACTAGAATTAGAAGTAGTCCGAGATGCAAAAAATCAAAAAATTACTGTTTGCTTTATTGAAAATATTGACGCCATGGGCGTCCACACTGGGGATAGTTTTTGCGTTGCCCCCATGCTCACCGTACCAGAAAAATTGCAAAAACGAATGCAGGAATTATCATATAAAATAGTTGACGCCATTGGTGTAATCGGAGGGACTAATATCCAATTTGCTCATAATCCTAAAACCGATCGATTAGTAGCCATTGAAATTAACCCCCGGACATCCCGTTCATCAGCCTTAGCTTCGAAAGCAACCGGTTTTCCCATTGCCCGCGTTTCCACAAAACTTGCCTCAGGTATCACTTTAGATGAAATTCCTTACTGGAAAAAAGGTACCCTGGAAAAATATGAACCGAGCGGAGATTATGTAGTTATTAAGTTTGCCCGATGGGCATTTGAAAAGTTTCCACAGGCCAAAGATATTTTAGGCACACAGATGAAAGCTGTTGGCGAGGTTATGAGTATTGGAAAAACATTTAAGGAAGCATTCCAAAAATCTATCCGTTCGCTAGAAATCGGCAGGTATGGTCTAGGCAATGCCAAAGATTTCAAGTCGCTCTCTCTTGAAGCATTAGAAGAAAAATTAGCCCAACCGTCTAGTGAAAGAATCTTTCTAATGTATGAGGCCTTACGTAAAGGCATGGATATGGAAGAACTGCATAATCTTACGCACATTGGAAAATGGTTCATCAATGAAATGAAAGAACTGGTTAATTTTGAAGAGCATATTCTTAAATTTTCATGGAAGGACTTTTCTGATGAAAATTTAATAAAAGCAAAGAAATATGGTTTTTCTGACAAATATTTATCCAGTCTTTTCGGAGTGAAAGAAAACCAGGTTAGAAAAAGAAGGTCAGGTTTAAATTTAAAAGCAGTATTTGAAGCAGTACCGGTGAGTGGCGTAAAAAATGCTGCTTATTACTATTCCAGTTACGTAGCAGAAACAGATAATGTTCCGGTATCTAACCGTAGAAAAGTGATGATTTTAGGCGGCGGACCTAATAGGATTGGGCAGGGAATCGAATTTGACTACACCTGTGTTCATGCAGCTTTTGCCTTACGAGATGAAAATTACGAATCTATTATGGTTAATTGCAACCCGGAAACAGTATCCACTGACTATGACACTTCTGACAAACTTTATTTCGAGCCATTAACAGTAGAAGATGTGTTGACAATTTATGAAAAGGAGAAGCCCGATGGCGTTATTGTGCAATTTGGCGGCCAAACTCCTTTAAATATTGCGCAGGAATTAAAAGAAAACGGAGTCAATATCCTGGGAACAAGCCCGGAGAGTATAAGTTTTGCTGAAGACAGAGAACAATTCCGTGAGAAAATGATCTTACTCAATATTCCACAACCTGAAGGCGACACAGCCCGTTCTCTGGAAGAAGTCATAAAAATTGCAAGAAAGATAGGATATCCCCTCATAGTCCGGCCATCTTTTGTTCTAGGCGGAAGAGGGATGGAAATTGTTTACGATGAAGAAAAACTATTAAAATATGCAAAAGAAGCAATCAAAGTAAGTCCTGAATATCCAATGCTTATTGATCGATTTCTGGAACGTGCAGTTGAAACAGAGGTTGACGCGCTTTCAGATGGAGAGCAAACATTCGTTGCCGCAATAATGGAGCATATTGAACACGCCGGAGTACATTCCGGAGATTCTGCCTGCGTAATTCCTCCCAGAACAATTAAAAAAGAACATTTAAAATTGATTGAAGAATACACTGTGAGAATTGCGAAAGAATTAAAGGTTGTAGGGCTAATAAACATTCAGTATGCGATTTGTGATAATAAGGTATATATCTTAGAGGCAAATCCCCGGGCTTCCCGAACTGTTCCTTTAGTTGCTAAGGTTACCGGCATTCCCTTAGCGCGCATTGCAACCTTGATAGTGTTAGGGAAAAAAATAAAGGATTTCCCGGAGTTAAAAAAATATAACCTTCCTTACGTTGGAGTGAAAGAAGCTGTTTTTCCGTTTAATATGTTTCCAGAAGTTGATCCTATTCTTGGGCCGGAAATGAGAGCAACCGGAGAAGTAATGGGCATTGCCGATACATTTGGCCTGGCTTTTTACAAAGCTCAAGCAGCTGTAGGCACGAAGCTTCCATTAAAAGGAAGCGTATTAATTACTGTTGCGGATAAGGACAAGCCAGAATTAGTGCCTATAGCAAAAAGGCTGGCTAAGATGGGTTTTAGGATTTATGCCACTGAAAATACCAGCCGCTTTCTAAAAGAAAAAGGAATACGCAGCATTCAGATAAAAAAACTGACAGAAGGAAGACCAAATATCTCCGATGCTATTAAAAACAACCAAATCCAGCTAATTATCAATACTCCTGCTGGCAAGGGCAGCCAATCTGACGATAGTTATATAAGAATTATGGCCATCCAACAAAAGATACCCTACATTACTTCAATTACTGCAGCAGAAGCAAGCGTAGAAGGCATTGAAGCAGTAAGAAAGAAGCAAGTTATACCAAAATCGCTTCAGGATTACCACAGAGCAAGGACCTAATTTTAAAAAAAATGCTTGGGATTTCCTGTTTTAAAGAGTATAATTTATAAAGTTGCATTGGTTGTAGATATTAGATTTATTTTTTAAAAATAGAGAGGAGGACAAAGTCATGAAATTCAAAGCACTTTTAGTTATGCCAATTGCACTTTTACTAACAGGTTGCGTTACTTCTGGAAATTTTAATAAATTAAGCAGCAGAGTTGATGCCCTAGAAGGCCGGGTAAGCTCTTTAGAACAAGTGGTTTACGTTAAAGGCCAACCTTCCACACCAGAGTCTTTTGTTGTTTCAAAAATGGAAAAAACCGAATTAAGCAAAAAAGAAATCCAGACAGCGTTAAAGAATGCTGGATTTTATAATGGCCCGGTTGATGGAGTGATCGGAAAGAAAACCAGAGCGGCAATCAGAGCATTCCAAAAAGCAAACGGCGTAAAGCCTGACGGTGTAATCGGTAAAAAGACAGAAACCCTTTTGCTTAAATATTTGAAGTAATATACCTCGACATCTTTAAAAAGGAGAGCTATGAAAATAGCCTTGGCAATTCTTATACTTTTGGCAGTGGCATTCTTGCTTTGGAAAAATAAAGGCTGCTGTTGCTGTAAACCAAATAATCAAAACAAGCCTTAAAAGCAAAACTCCTCCAATGCTTGCTTTCTATGAAGTTATCAAATAAATACCAGGGCAATCTACTGGTTTTATTTCTTACTTTAATCTTTATATTTTTTATTGGTGAAACCGCAACCCGAACATATCATTATTTTTATCGCAATATCCAATTTTTCCAGCGTATTATAACCTACTGTTATTCTGAACGATGCTGGGAAGGAAAGCAAATCCTTGGCGACCCCAAATCAAAAAAGGTAAAAATATTTTTCATTGGCGACTCATTTACTGATGGAACAGGATTTAGCGAAAAATTTATGTATTATAATGTAGTTAAGGCTAAATTAAATGCTGAAATTTTTGTTTATGGCGGTGGCGCATACGGAACGCTGCAGGAGTATCTTATTCTAAATAAATTATTTGATTATATAAACCTGATCTTGTAGTTTTACAAGTTTGCGATAACGATTTCATCAATAACTCCTGGGAGCTGGAAAGTTCGTCATTTTATTTTAATAACTTTATAGTCAGGCCTTATTTAATAGATGGCAAAATTGAATACCGATTTCCGATCAAATCAAAATTGCTAATTTTTTTGGCTCATTCCAGATTTTTTCTTACTATATTAAATCGGTCGTATAAAATTTTTGCAAAACTAGAGCAGAATAATTTAATGCATAGTACAGAAAAAGAAATTTGGAAAAAAGGGATTAATTTCAAACCATTCAGGGACTCTGTTAATAATACAAGTGCTATAATCGCAATGATGAAACAAAAAGTGGACAAAACTCCTTTAATCGCATTTCCAGTAAACAACTATGAATCTAGCTTCAGCCAATTCAAAAAAATATTTGATGAAAATTCTGTTAAGTTTATAGACGGCATTCCAGATAGAATTAAACAAGCGCAAGCGCAGGGAATGGAGGTATATTTGAACAACGGCCACTTTAACGAAATCGGCAATTTAATTTGCGGCCAGGCTTTAGTAGATTCACTAAAAAACTTTAGTTATAACTAGAGAAATTAAATAAAAAAGTTATTTATTAGACAAAATAATAAGGTACTCAGTCTCATATAAAAAATTCGTGGCTTAAAAGGCCAATTGTACGTAAAATTAAATATTTATAACTATAATAATACCAACTAGTTATAACTTAAAGGCTTTTTTAAAGTAAAATCAGGAGACTGGTTTGAAAAAGCGATTATTAACTCTAATTTCAATAATCCTAACTATTCCTGCATTATGTTTTGCGCAAAATCCTAAACACCAACCTTTAAAACTAACAGTTTATTCTGAAAAAAAGGTCTTTAAGGTTAATGATGAGCTGATTCTTAGATTTGAGATTGAGAATACCTCAAAAAAGACAATTATTTTTTTAAGAGACACGAATCCAACCCATAAAAATCTGATAATTACTTCTGAAACTGAAAAACACTGCCGAATTGCTGAAAGTTCTCAAGTCCCAGCAAGCAGCAATGCACTTGTTAGTCTGCTGACAGGGGATGTTTTTGAGTATTCCTTAACTGGTAAAATTGTTCAGGATAAAAAAGAAGTCCCTTTAGGTAAACACAAAAAAGACGGCTTTGAAGAAAGGGATGGCTTATTTTTAGAATTTCCCACCTACAGCATTTATCTGGAAGATGGTTTTGGCAAATATAAAGTAAAGGCAAGGTATACGGATGGCGGCTGGGCATTAGATCCGACAAAAAAAATTCCCAAAGACCTCTGGCGTGGAACTTTGTTTTCCGAACCAATTGAAATAAAAATCACAGATGATCACTGATAAAATACAACAGGATATTGTCAAGGCCCAAGACCTCACAAAGGTTTTTGGACAATTTAGGGCTGTTGACAATATAAATTTTTCTGTAAAAAAACAAGAGTGTTTTGGCTTATTAGGCCCTAACGGCGCAGGAAAAACAACAACTATCCGTATGGTTTCCTGCTTTCTACAACCAAGCTCTGGTTCGCTTGAGGTTTTAAATAAGAATACGCAGGAAGCTGCGCGGTTCATTAAGCGCAATATCGGAATTTGCCCCCAAGAAGATAATCTGGACCCGGATTTAAAAGTAGATGATAATCTGCGTGTCTTCGCGCGTTATTTTGATATTGTAGGCAGCCAAACGAATAAGCGTTGCGAAGAATTACTGCATTTTATGGGCCTTTATTCAAAAAGAAAATCACGTATTGAAGAACTTTCCAGTGGGATGAAACGCCGCTTGATAGTCGCCAGGTCATTGTTAAACAAACCGAGCTTACTTATTCTTGATGAGCCAACAACCGGGCTTGACCCACAATCCCGGCATCAAATCTGGGAAAGCCTGCATCAATTAAAGCAGGAAGGAGCAACTATTTTAATCACTACTCATTATATGGATGAAGCCGCATATCTTTGCGACAGATTAGTGATTATGGATCATGGTAAAATTATAGTAGAAGGCACACCTAAGGGTTTAATTAAGGAATATATCGGGCCATCAGTGATTGAAATTTCTTCTGTAGACAAAGATGTAGAAACTTACTTAAAGGCAAAAAACCTTGTTTATGAAAAAAGCTCAACGCATTTCTTTATATACGGAAAGTCAATCGCCCCATTATGGCCTGAAATCACGCAAAAATTCGGCGAAGAGTCTTGCGTCTTGCGTATGGCAAACTTAGAAGATGTGTTTTTAAAATTAACCGGCAGAGAACTTAGGGAAGTATAGATGAACTCGGTTTTAAAAAATATCAGCTGGCGATCCTGGCGTGTTTGGCAGCGAAATTTTGATGTATACAAGGCAACCTGGAAAGTAAATTTTATTCCGCCTATCTTAGAGCCTTTGTTATATCTTTTTGCCTTTGGCATAGGCCTAGGTAATCTTGTGCAGAATGTTTCCGTTGAAGGAAATACAATCTCTTATTTAAGATTTATTGCTCCGGGCCTGGTTGCAACTGCGATAATGAACCATGGATTTTTTGAAACAACTTATGCTTCTTTTGTGCGGATGTATTTTCAGAGGACTTTTGATGCAATTCTTTCAACGCCGTTAATGCTTGAAGATGTTATTTTTGGAGAAATTATCTGGGGTGCAACAAAAGCCTTAATGGCTGGCACTATTATGCTGGTTATAGCTGTAGTCTGGGGCTTGATTTCCTGGCAAGCTGCTCTAATTATGGTGCCGATTTCTTTTCTGGCTGGGATGACATTCTCAAGTTTAGGAATGTGTTTTACTGCAATTGTCAAAGATATTGAAATGTTTAACTTTCCGGTTTTCCTGTTTATTACCCCAATGTTTCTTTTTAGCGGTGTATTTTTTCCAATCTCATCTTTACCTCTTTGGGCGCAATATGCAGCTCAAGCGCTACCGCTGACTTTTTTGGTGTCTGTGCTGCGCAGCTTAGCGCTTGGCCATTTTCATCAGACTCACGCATTAGAACTTCTCTGGCTGGCGATTATCGCTCTCATCTGCACTTATTTGAGCTTAGTTTTGATGAAGAAAAGGATATTAAAATAAGGAGAAATAAAATATGGCGAATTTTTCTTTTGATATTGTTTCTGAAGTAGATTTACAGGAAATGGATAACGCAATAAACCAGGCAAAAAAAGAACTGGCTAACCGGTATGATTTTAAGAATAGCAAGGCATCGATAGACTACGATCGCAATGAGAAAAAAATCACATTAATTGCTGATGATGATTTTAAGTTGCGCGCTCTCACCGATATCTTAGCCCTGCGTATGGCAAAAAGAAGCATCTCATTAAAATCACTTAAATTTAATCCTCCGGAAAAAGCTTTTCAGGGGTATTTACGCCAAATAGTTGAAATCTGT
>JAGVEL010000051.1 GCA_020058285.1 Candidatus Omnitrophota bacterium | reverse complement strand
GGCCCTAAATCCTTTAAATCTACTATGGTATTTTTAAAATCGGAGAGTATTTTTCCTGGCGGATAATGCTGTCGTCAAAATTTAATATGCGAACTTGTTTATCAAGCATGAATTAAAATTTTGCTGTAACGAGGTCTGTTGCATTTCTTTTTGAACAATTGAACAATTGAACATTAGACCGCAATTGAGCTTTTGTTTGTCTATTATTCCATGCCTACCGGCAGGCAGGTATTCTCTATTGCTCAATTGCTCTGTATTTTTCGCCTGAGCGTCAAAATGGTCCCTTGCGTAATCGCTCGTAAATTCTGTCGCCTGCCTGCTTACAGCAGGCGGCTCCATAATTTACTTCGCACGCTTCGGCCTTGCACAATTCGCGGGCCGCAAAGCGGACAAGAATTGTTCAAGATTAGTCCTAATACAATCTTGGCTTTACCAAGATTGTGTAGGAGACGAATTTGTTCGCCTTAAGGCGAACAAATTCTACTGCCCCGTGTGGACTCGAACCACAATACCAAGATCCAGAATCTTGTGTCCTACCAATTAGACGACAGGGCAAAATAAGATCAGCGACTATTACTTTTTAGTCGCCATATAAATACCATAAGCAGCGCCGGCGCTTAAAGCCGTGCCGATTACAGCACAACCAGAAGTGGTTACCATCAAAAGTGCCAAACTCACCCACACAGCAATTCGCTTCATTCTATTCATTGAACCACTCCTTGAGTATGGCTGATTATTTCTTGAATTTAATTCCAAAAAAAATAACCAGCGATTAAGAATAAGGGAAAACTAACTACTAAATAATGTTTTTTCTAATTATATACCATTTTTTTACTTTTTCCATCGCAATCTCGGATATTATTATAACAACCGAGTCTCTGAGGAAAAATATTAAAGTGAATTAATGCGGGTCGCTGAATTGCAGGGTAATTGAGCCTATCGTAGCGTCACCGCTAGGGTCTCCTTTGCAATAAAACCACGTCTTACCTGAAGGATTAGGAGGATATAGCCCTAAGCGATGTGGGCAATGAATCCAGTAACCTTCACCGCATCCTATTGGTCCCATGCCCCCCAACTGTATAGCCCATGTTTTTCCATCCCCAGGAGGAATACCCCACAAATTATGAGGCGGAGGATTTTCTAACAATAAAAATATATCCCTATCTCCATCAGCCCCTACCTCCGCCGGCCAATAGCTACTATCCGCTTTGAATAAAAGAACAGCGGTTCTCAAAGAAGAAACAGTCGCTGTCTCTTGAATCTCTATTGTCTTTTTACTCATATCTACAAACCGGCTAACAGCCACTGAGGCTAATATTGCCAAAAGAGACAAAGCAATTATTAATTCCAACAGGGTAAAGCCGAATAGATTTTTATTCTTACTTGTCATCATTTATCCCTAAATAAAAAGACAACTCTCTTTCTTCCAGAGTTGTCTTTTTGTTAGCTTGCTCAAGCCCCATATGCGTTTCTAAGCAATTTTGCCTCTATTTATTTTATCGGCGCTTGCTACCAGAGCTTTTCCTGCATTCTTTCGTCAGCTTTTTTTAGGTTCTTGCCTATTTTCACAGCATTATTGCAAGTGTTAGACACATCCTTGCCGAATCCTTCGCCTGCTCCGCGAATTGTTTCGCAAGAACTTAAAACTAAGCAAAAACTTAAAAAAATTATTATGCCCATAATCCGTTTTATCATAAATCCCCTCATATTTCTATTGCTCTGCGTAGCCGTTGCGAAACTTTCTCTTTACCTAACAAAGAAACAACCTCAAATAATCCTGGCCCAATGGTTTTCCCGGTTAAGGCTGCGCGTAACGGATGAATTAGATCGCGGGACTGAAGATTTTTTTCAAGTAGATAATCCCTAAAATCTTTCTCTAATATTTGCGGACTAAAATCTTCTAATTTAGAAAAACGCTCTAAAAGGTTTTTAAAATCCTCGCGGCAATCCCTGTTTTTAAGTTTATTCCGGGCTGGCTCGTCGAAACTAATTTCATCAACAAAGAAAAAATCAGCCCAATCCGGAAAATCATTTAAGGTGTTCATCCGCGCCTGGAATAATTTTACCACTTTTTTAACATATTCCTTATTCAAATTTTGCGGATTGTAACCTTTTTGGCTAATTACCGGCATTATTAAATCGACAAGTTTATCCGCATCAGCATTCTTTAAATATTGGCTATTCAACCATAAAAGCTTATCCATATCAAATGTAGCTGCGGTCTTGTTAACTGATTCTAATTTAAATTTTTTAATTGCCGCAAATCTGTCAACTAACTCGATATTTTCTCCCGGTGACCAACTTAATAATAATAGGTAATTAAACAATGCGTCGGGTAAAATTCCCATTGCCTTAAATTCAGATATCGCGGTTGCGCCTGTGCGCTTTGAAAGCCGGCCTCCGGCCTTGCCTAAGATTAAAGGTAAATGCGCAAAATAAGGTATGGGAAAGCCAAATGCCTCATAAAGCAATATTTGCTTAGGCGTGTTAGAAATATGATCATCTCCACGGATAATATGGCTGATGTTCATCAAATGATCATCAACTACGCAAGCAAAATTATATGCGGGCATGCCGTCAGATTTTATTAAAACCTGGTCTTTAATTTCAGCAGTATCAATCTCAATGTCGCCGTAAATTAAATCCTTGATTTTTATCTTTCGTTCTTTTGGCACTTTATAAATTATTGCCTTGCCCGTGACTCCTTCTTTATTGCTGTCCTGCTCATAAGCTAAACCCTTTGCTAATAACTTATTCGCATACTCTTTATATAAATCTATTCTTTGGCTTTGAAAATATTCTTCTTGCCAATCCATGCCCAGCCAGGTTAATGAAGATTTGATTTCATCCAAATATTGCTCTTGGCTGCGGGCTGCGTCAGTATCTTCAATGCGTAAAATAAACACGCCGTTATTCGCCTTAGCAAATACCCAATTAAATACTGCTGTGCGCGAACCGCCGATATGCAAAAATCCCGTCGGACTAGGGGCGAAGCGAACTCTAACCATTAAAACCTCTCAAAAACGCCTGTTTGTTTATCTCAAAAAGTGCTGGATTTACAGTTTTAGCCATATCTGAAATAGTATTTATAAATGTCTGCTTTGAGACTATTTTTTTTCTGGATAAGTATGCGCCTAAACTAACCATATTCGCCACCCGGATATTGCCTAATTCCAGGGCAATTTCAGTTGCCGGTACTTCTATTAAACCCATTTTTTTATTCATCTTTTTATCGAACTTGGCTAATGAAGCATTTATTACCAGCAAACCATCTGGTTTTAACATCGCTAAATATTTATTTAAAGATGGCTGGTTCATCGCCACCAGCGTATCAGCAACTGCGATGTTCGGCGAACCAATTTTTTTATCACTTATAGTCAGCATACACCTTGCTGTGCCGCCTCTTACCTCTGCGCCATAAGACGGCAACCAGGTCAAGAATTTCTCCTCATTCATCGCAGCCACAGCCAATACCTTTGCCATAAGCATTATGCCTTGGCCGCCGCTACCAGCAAAAATTATGCGCTCAATCATTTAAGCCTGCCTAAAGGATACGTTTTCACTACCTCGTGCTCAATCCATTTTAAACAATCAGCTGCAGATTTATTCCAATACGTCGGACAAGGGCTGATTACCTCTACCAAACTAAACCCTTTATTCTCTATTTGATTAGAAAAAGCTTGTTTTATTGCTCTTTTTACATTTAACACTGAGCGCGGAGAACAAATTGCTGTGCGCTCTAGATAGTATACTCTAGGTAAGACTGCAAGCATTTCTAATAATTTTAAAGGCTCACCTTCGCCTAAATTTACATTGCGGCCCCTTGGCGTGGTTGCGGTTTTTTGCCCAATTAATGTTGTTGGTGCCATCTGGCCGCCAGTCATGCCGTAAATTCCGTTATTAACAAAAATAACCGTGATGTTTTCTCCGCGGTTTGCGCAATGTATTGTCTCGGCTGTGCCAATAGCTGCGAGGTCGCCATCGCCTTGATAAGTAAAAATAATTTTCTCCGGCTGAGTGCGCTTTAAGCCAGTAGCCACAGCTGTTGCCCGGCCGTGCGCTGCCTCAGTAGTATCCAGGTTCCAATAATCATAAGCAAGAACCGCACAACCCACAGGAGCAATAGCAATAGTTTTTTCTCTTATGCCTAATTCATCGATAACCTGGCAGATTAATTTATGAATTGTGCCATGGCCGCAACCCGGGCAGTAATGGGTTGTCGTATCGTGTAAACTTTTTGGGTGAGAATATATTTTATCCATAAATATTTTTACTATAGGCTATAGACCATTGACTATCGGCCGACTAAGCTTTTTATCTTTTTTATAATCTCTTCTTCCGACGAAATACCTCCGCCAGTCCGTCCTAAAAAATCTACTTTTGCCTGGCCGTTAACTGCCAGTAAGCAATCTTCTAACATCTGGCCGGCACTCATCTCCACAACTAATATTTTTTTATTTTTAGCGACTTTTCTTATTATATCCGTTGGAAACGGCCAAAGAGTTATCGGCCGTAAAGAGCCGATATTTAATTTTTGTTTTTTTAGGTTTTCAATTGCGCCGGATACAATCCTAGCCATAATCCCGTAACTCACCACCAGGCAATCGCAATCCTCAATATTATCTGCCTCAAAACGCACTTCTTTATTTTTTATCCGGGTATATTTGTTTTGTAGTTCTTCGTTGAATTCTTCTAATCTTCCTTCTGCTAAAAAAAGTGAACGGATGACGTTCGGTTTTCTATTTTTAGCTCCAGTCAGCGCCCACTTTTTCGTCAATAGTCTACTTTTACTGTGGACTGTGGACTGTGGACTGTGGACTACAAGCGGTTCCATCATTTGGCCAATAAATCCGTCAACTAAAATCATCGCCGGCATCCGGTATTTGTCTGCCAAATCAAAAGCTAAAACGGTTAAGTCAAACGCTTCCTGCACTGACGATGGGGCAAACACAATCATATGATAATCGCCGTGGCCTCCGCCTTTTGTAGCTTGAAAATAATCTGCTTGACTGGGAGAAATATTGCCTAAGCCCGGACCGCCGCGCATAACGTTTATAATTACACCTGGAAGCTGACAGCCGGCTAAATAAGAAATCCCCTCTTGCTTTAGGCTAATTCCTGGGCTTGAAGAACTGGTCATTGCCCTTTTGCCAGCAGCGCTTGCGCCAAACACCATATTTATCGCTGAGATTTCGCTTTCTGCCTGGATAAACACTCCCCCTACCTCTGGCATATGATTTGCAAAGTAAGCCGGGATTTCATTCTGCGGCGTAATCGGATATCCGGCATAAAACCTGCAGCCAGCCTGGATCGCTGCCTCAGCCATTGCTTCGTTACCAGTCATTAATATTTTTTTTGTTTTCATATCTAGTTATTTAAAAACCTCAATCGCTGCCTCGGGACATATTATTGCGCAAGAACTGCAGCCGGTACACTGCTTATCTAATTCAACACAAAACACCGCGGGCTTATAGCCCATTTTATTTAATTGTTTTTCGCTCTTTATCTGGCCTAAAGGGCAAAATATTATACACAAGCCACAGCCTTTACACCGCTCTTTATTAATTTTTATTTTTGCCATAAAATTATTTTCTACGCACTTCCCTTTTTTGACCAATTAATGCCATAACAGTCTGGGCTATTTTTTGCGGGCTTAATCCAAATTTATCCAGTAAAAAATCACGTTCTGCATGAGGAATAAAACTATCTGGTAAGCCTAAGGTTATAACTTTTAACCTGTCGCCGATTAAATCTTTGACTGCCCAGCCAAAACCGCCAGGAAGGATTCCGTCTTCAATAGAAATAAGCGTCTGGCAACTATTGGCTAAATTGTTATAAAAATTTTCGTCCAAAGGTTTAGCGCAACGCGCGTTTATCAAACCCGCCTCTATACCACTTTGCTTTAAAATGTTTATTGCTTCAAACGCATTACTAACCATGCTGCCAAAAGCCACTATGGAAATTTCTTTTATTTTTTCTAAAACCTGGGGTTTGTTAATTTCAGAATCATCTTTATAATCAGACGGGAAATCAAAAGCATTTGCTTTGGGATAGCGAATAGCAACTGGCCCGGATTGTTTAAATGCAAACTCTAACATTGCTTCTAATTCTCCGGCATCTTTTGGCGCTAAAACAATCATATTGGGTATGCTGCGCAACATTGCAATATCAAAAATCCCCTGATGGGTGATGCCGTCTTTACCGACTATGCCTGCGCGGTCAATGGCAATAACCACATTAAGATTCTGTATTGCCAGGTCAACGATTAATTGGTCGTAAGAACGCTGCAAAAAGGTAGAATAAATCGCCACCACCGGCTTTACCCCTCTAGAGGCAAGGCCAGCAGCAAAAGAAATCGCATGTTGCTCGGCAATCCCTACATCAAAAAAACGATTTGGAAATTTTTTAGCAAATTTATCTAGGCCGGTTCCTTCGGTCATTGCCGCAGTAATTGCTACAATACTTTGATTCTTCTCGCCAAGTTCAATAACTTTTTCGCTAAAAACCTGAGTGAAACTTGGTGATTTAGTGCTACTGGCTATTACCGAACCATCTTTTACGTTAAATTTTCCAGCGCTATGAAATCTCTCAGGTTCTCGCTCTGCAGGCTCATAGCCTTTGCCTTTTTTAGTCGTGACATGTAAAAGTAACGGGCCTTTAATTGTTTTTAAATTATTCAATGTTTCAATTAGTTGGTCTATGTTGTGGCCGTTTAACGGCCCGAAATAACGAAAACCCAATTCCTCAAAAAAAATCCCCGGGACAATAAGCCCTTTTAAAACCTCTTCAAAATGCACTGATAACTTTACCAGTCGCGGCCCGATTCGCGGAACTCGTAAGCTGATGAATTTTTCCAGTGCACTTTTAAACCGGTTATAAACCGGCGCAGAGATTATTTTGTTTAAATGACTGCTCAGTGCGCCGACTGCCGGAGAAATATTCATCTCGTTTGTGTTTAATATAACTAACAGGTCTGTCTTTAGATGGCCGACGTTATTCAACGCCTCAAAACACATTCCTCCGCTTAATGACCCGTCGCCAATCACTGCAATTACTTTTTCTTTGCCTTTGTTTAAATCTCTGGCTATAGCTTGGCCTAAAGCAAGGGAGACTGCTGTTGAGCTGTGGCCAAGGCTAAATGGGTCATAGATGGACTCCTCGCGCAGAGGAAACCCGCTTATACCTTTATATTGACGCAACGTGTTAAATTGTTGCCTCCTGCCGGTAATAATTTTATGAGCATAACTCTGGTGGCCTACGTCCCAGATAATTTTATCCTCAGGTGCATTAAAACAATAATGCAGGGCAATTGTCAAATCCACCACGCCTAAACTGCTGGCTAAATGGCCGCCGGTTTTAGAAACAACGCCAACAATCAGCTCGCGTATTTCTTTGGCTAATAAATTAAGCTGGCTCGGGGCTAATTTTTTAAGGTCTTGCGGGCTATTGATATTTTCAAGCAATTTATTATTCATCAGTTTCCAGATTAATCTCGCGCTTTTTTAATTTTCCTTTTTCTTCACCTAAGCATTCATTGATTTTTATCTTTACTGATTTTAATTGCTCTAAACAAAGCCTGCTAAGCTCAGAGCCAGTTTTAAATTTAGCAATCGCCTCATCAAGCGACAGATTGCCCGACTCCAATTCTTCAACGATTTCCTCAAGCTGACTCAAAGATTTTTCAAAGTCAAATTTTTTAATTGTTGCCATAAACACTCCTTAATTTTGCTTTGATAGGTATTTTTACCTTACAAAATTAATCCTCCTACACAATCTTGGCAAAGCCAAGATTGTATTAGGACTAATCCTGTAGAATTTTTCCTGCGCTTCGCGGGTAAAAATTCTGCAGGGC
>JAGVEL010000026.1 GCA_020058285.1 Candidatus Omnitrophota bacterium | reverse complement strand
AGCCTAATCATCCTGAATCGCCGGAGAGAGTCAGGCGTTGTTATGAGTATCTCTTAGCGAAAAATTTTGAGTTTGCTGAGCCAGCTGTTTGCAGGGACGAAGATATTCTCTTAGTGCACAGCAAAAAATTATTAGACGAAGTAAGGACGGGTGATTTTTCTGATCCGGATACGCCAAATTTAAATAATATTTTTGAATACGCAAAACTATCTGCTGGTGCAGCAATACTTGCTTCTGAGATTGCTCTAAAAGAGGGGTTATGTTTTTCTCTGATGCGGCCGCCAGGACATCATGCCAGCAAAGAAAGCTTAGGCGGATTTTGCTATTTTAATAATATTGCAATTGCTGCAGAAAAGCTTAGGGACAAGGGTGAGAGAGTAGCAATTATTGATTTTGATTGTCATCACGGCAATGGAACCCAGGACATATTTTTAGGCAAAGAGGGAATAATTTATTTATCTCTTCACTGCAGCCCGCTATATCCGGGAACAGGTAAGAAAAGCGAAAAGAATTGTTATAATTTTCCAATGCCTGCGGATACCAACGAAGCAACTTATTTATCTGTCTTGCGAGAGGGCTTAAATTTAATTGAAAAGTTTAATCCTCAGGTTTTGGCAATATCAGCTGGTTTTGACACTTATCGCAGGGATCCTTTGGCAGGGTTAAGCTTGGATAAGGAAAGTTTCAGAAAAATCGGACAATTAATTGCTGAATTTAAGCTACCGACATTCGCTATATTGGAAGGTGGCTACAGCCACGATTTAGGCTCGTGTGTCTATGAATTTCTAGCAGGCTTGGAAAATAAAGAAAAATTTTACGCTACTAACTGATTTTTTAGTTCTTTCGCTTTATCTGTGCCTACTAGTTTCTCTGCAATCTTTAAGCCAAATTCAATTGCTGTGCCTGGCCCGCGACTGGTAATAATGTTGCCGTCAACTACTACTCTATTTTGAGAAAAGATTATTTTTTTAGAAAATTCGCTCTCCATCCCTGGAAAGCAAGTTGCAGTTTTACCGTCCAAAATACCCAAAGGGCTTAAGACTACTGCCGGAGTTGCGCAGATTGCAGCAATAAGTTTTTTTTCAAGATTTAGCTTCTTGATTAATTCTGCCACCCTCACAGATTTCTTAAGGTTTTCCGCACCTTTTGAGCCGCCAGGTAAAATCAACGCATCAAAATTATCCTTAAATTCATCTAAGATTCTCTCTGCCTGGATTTTAATGTTGCGCGATCCAGTCAGGCTAAGGCTTGTTAGGCCGCAAACAATTACATTTATTTGAGCTCGCCGCAAAATATCAATTACGGAAACCGCTTCAATTTCCTCAAAACCATCAGCTAAAATAATCAACGCAATTTTTCCCATTTTCGCCTCTTTAATGAGTAGACAATTTACATAATAAAAGTTATGTAAATTGTAGCCCGCCACATTATTAATGCCAGGGGCGTCTACGAATTAAATCCAGCACTTATTTTATAGTAAAATAAGTGCTGGGCCAAATTCAGACAAATAACTTATGTCGCCTAAGAGCTCCATAAGTTATGCCTTCATTTGGCCTCCATTTCTATTTTAGAAGTTTTGCTTGTGCCGGAAAATGTAATTTAAGCAGATCTATTAATTCCCTTTTGGACTTTAGCTTATAGGCGGCATTGCGAAATTGGCAGGCGTTTGCAGTGCCTTTTAAATACCAGCTAAGAAATTTACGAAAAATAATAATTGCCCTTTTTTCGCCGTAAAAATTAATCATTTCGTTTAGATGTTCGAGGATAACCTTGATCTTTTTATTTAAGGTTGGCTGTTTTGGCAAGGCCCCATTTTTTAAAAAAGTACTTATTTCTTTTAGCAGCCAGGGATTGCCTAGCGCTCCCCGGGCAAGTAATAAGCCATCGCAGCCAGTTTCGTCTAGCATCTTTTTGGCTAAAGGTGCTGAAAGGATATTGCCGCTGGCTACAACCGGTAAGGAGACGGCTTTTTTTACTTTGCGGATTGTTTCATAGTCAATCTGGCCGGTATAAAATTGTTCTCGAGTCCTGCCGTGAATAAATATGCAGTCAACGCCTGCGTCTTGGGCAAGGCAGCCCAACTCTGGTGCATTAATCGCGTTTTTCTCCCAACCAGTTCTTAATTTTACAGATAGAGGCAGGGAAGTATTCTTTCTGATTAGTTTCAGCAAATTGAATAATTTTTTTGGCTCTTTTAATAGGCTTGCACCTTCACCGCGGCGCACAACTTTTCTGACAGGACAAGCGGCATTAAAGTCAATAATATCCAGATTCAGCCGATGCACGATTTCCAATGCTTTCAAGATAAATTTTTCTTCTCTGCCCAAAAGCTGTATACCTAATGGCCGGTCTTTTTGTTCAAATGCCAGAAGAACTTCGCTTTTTTTATTCTTATAGGAAAGCGCCCGGACATTTATCATTTCTAGAAATGCCAATGGAGCGCCAAATCTCCTCATTAATTTCCGGTATGGCAAATCAGTTATGCCGGTCATTGGTGCCAAAACCAGGGGAGGGGTGATTTTTAAGTTACCGATTTTAAGCATGGGTATATTTTATTAGAAAATTTGGCATAAGTCTACATTTAGGTTTGTTCGGTTAGCCAAGACAGCCTGCCTGCCGGCAGGCAGGGCCCCGCTTATTTGACAAAATTAAACTTAAGCGTAGAATAAATCCATTAACGATCAGATTATGGATAAAATTAGCCAAGATAAACTTTTAGACATTGTCCGGACCTGGCATATAAATAAAGGGCCGCAATACCGAAAATTTAGGTGCGGAAATTGCCGCAAGGCTTTACGCCGGGCATGGCATTGCTGGTTAAGAAAGGGTAGCTTTAGAACGCCGGTACATTTATGTAAAACATGCCGGAGAAAATTGAATATTACATATCCCAAATTAAAAGTTTACCCAGATAGGTTAAATCTAAATATTATCCAAAAACTTAAAAAGAGATTTTCAGCACTTATCTCAAAGTGGAATGTCTCAGAGGTTATGCGGTTTAGGCAATTTAGCTGTGATTGTTGTAGAAGGAACATTTATAAGGCTTATCACATTTTCTTAAAATTAGAGAATCATATTAGTGAGGTCCATATCTGTAGGGTGTGTTGGGCTAAAAAAATATTTAAATAATAAGAATGGGTTTATTAGAATGAATCTTATCTGTATAGAATTAATTGTTTTTTTATCTGCCTTTTTATTGTTTCAAATTGAACCGATTATAGCCAAGATTCTATTGCCCAAGTTTGGCGGTAGTTATTTGGTTTGGGGGGCGTGTGTTGTATTTTTTCAAGCAACGCTCCTGCTAGGTTATCTCTATTCTCATCTGATTCTTAAAAAGGTAAGCCTATCTCGTTATCGTTATTTTCACTTGATATTATTATTTTTACCTCTTTTTTTCTTTCCAGGCAAATCATTGCCGCCAGTCAATTTACATTATCACCTGCCAATGGTCATCGATATTTTCTGGCAATTAGTAGTTTCAATCGGCTTAGTTTTTTTTGTCTTATCTACCACTAGCCTTATATTTCAAGGTTGGTTAGCTGCCTCAGAATTATCCGAGCGTTCAAATCCCTACATATTATATGCCGTATCAAATTTAGGTTCATTTGCCGCCCTTTTAACCTATCCTTTATTATTTGAAATATTCTTTGATCTAGATATGCAATTGTTTATTTGGCGATTAGCCTACCTAGTTTTGTTAGTCTTGCATTTCTTTGCCATTAGATTGCTCAGGCTTAGCGAAAAAAACATAAAAGAAAAAGTAGGCTTAAGCTACGTTAAAAACAGAGAAAAGGTATATTGGCTTTTGCTGGGCGCAGCCGGCGTGATTATGTTTTTATCCGTTACTAATATTATCACGTCAGACATAGCGCCTGTTCCGTTGCTTTGGATTTTACCATTAAGTATATACTTAATCTCTTTTGTGTTGAATTTTAAAAGATACCCCTGGTGTCCGAGATGGATAAAGGAAGAATTTTACATTACCGTTGCTTTTAGTATTATACTCTTTTTCTTGATACAGCAACGAATTTTACCGACCATATTTGAGATTATCGGCCTATGCTTATCTTTATTTATTGTCTGTATGTTTTGTAACAATAGCCTTTATCAACATCGGCCAGCAGATAGCCGAAACTTAACCCAATTTTATCTGCTGATTTCGGTTGGTAGTTTTATCGGCGGATTGCTCGTTAGCTGGCTTATCCCATTAATATCCACTTCAATGATTGAGTATCTGCTTGGGTTATTTATTATTTCTTTGACTTTAATTCTTGGACGCAGAACAAAGTTGCATCTTAGTATTTATAGCCTGCGTTTGATTGTCTATATTGTTTTCCTGGTCTGTCTCTGGCTTCTGGCCTATAAACAATACAGCGTATTTGGATTTGTATTTATTGCCTTTATACTTATCTTTATCTTTGCTGAATTGAAGTTAAGGCCCGAGGCATTTATTTTGAGCTTGTTAGCCATTTTATTCTTAGAGTGTTTTGCAATCCCAACCTGGACAGCGCATAAATATATCTTTAAGCATAGAAATTATTACGGCATATATAAAATCTATGATGAAAATGGGAAAAGATTCCTTGAACATGGTACGACTATTCATGGTGCTCAATATCTTAGCAAAGCAAGGCAGGCGGAGCCGCTGATGTATTATCACTATTTAACACCCGTTGGTGAATTAATGACCAGCAGCCTTTTTAATTTTAAGCGCATAGGAATAATCGGATTGGGAACGGGTACTTTAGCTGCATATACCTCTGCCAGTCAGTATATTGATTTTTTTGAGATAGACCCAGATATTTATATAATCGCAAACAGCTATTTCAGTTATTTAAAAAATTCTAGGAGTAAGATAAATTTTATATTTGGAGACGCCCGCTTATCGCTTGATAACGTAAATAAACAGTATGATTTGTTAATTATTGATGCGTTTACTGGCGATTCTGCGCCTATTCACCTTTTTACTGTAGAAGCAATGTCGAAATACCGAAGCTATCTTAGCCGAGGCGGTATTATATTATTTCATATTTCCAGCAGATATTTAGATCTTAATCCGCCGCTATATACTAATGCCTATGCCTTAAAAGCATATATCTGTAGTAAATCTATGCCAGAGTTGGGTAAGGCAGATGTTTATCCTTCAGACTGGGTAGCGGTAACGTGGGATTTGGAGAGTTTTAGGAAATTGATTTATCAGATTAAATTTAACGAGGCTGGTATTAAAAAACCGATTAAGGATTTTCGGCCTTGGACTGATAAATATTTTAATATATTTACCATACTTAAACTTAAAGAATTTAATTTAAAATACAAAGAACTCTAGATTACCATCGTTAGGAATTCTAAAATAGCTAAGAATTAATCGAGAAAGGGCACTTTTTAAAGATATTTTTGGAAGGATTTAGTTTGCAAAAAAAATATTTTCTTGATATAATTAGCGCCTATGAGGAAAGTAATTAGTTTGAATATTGTGATTTTTGTTTTAGCCGGTTTCCTGGTTGGCTGTGCTTGTCTAAAAGAGTCAGGGAAAAAGGTGTGGGGTTCTTCTACACAGGCCCTGGACAAGGAAAGAGAAAAAGGTAAGCAGGAAGAATTTAGCTGTTCTTTATCAGACTGTTTTGATGCTTGTTTAAACGTTTTAGATAAGTTAAATAGCTTGGATAATACAAAAGTAACTGTTTTTGAAAAAGACAAAAAGGCAGGTTTTATTGTGGCAATGGGTTTTAAAAAGGCAATTGATACTACAGAAGTAGGAATTTACTTTAAGCAAGATAAACCCGGCAAAACAATAGTTCAGATTATTAGTTTGAATCATTGGTTGCTGGAGGAAATCGCGCCAGAAATATTCTCCAAATTAAAAGAGGAGATTAAAAAATAACTCAAAATCGGAGGATTGTGTGACAAACAGAACTATAATACTTAGTTTTATTTTAGCAGTATTCGCTATTGGTTGTGAAGGCATGGGCGAGAATACGAAAAAAGGTGCTGTGGTTGGCACACTGATTGGTGCGGGTACAGGCGCAGTTATTGGCCATCAGACTGGCCATACCGGGGAGGGTGCGGCAATCGGCGGAGCTGTCGGGGTTCTTTCTGGAGGGCTTGTTGGTTCGGCGATTGATAAAACCGCAGCTTCAAGCCAGCCAGTAGGAGAAAAAATAACACTTAGCGACATTGTTTTGTTATCCAAGAATAAAGTTGGCGATGCGGTTATTATTAATAAGATAAAAAGCACGGGTAGCGTATTCAAGCTCTCTTCCCAGGAAATAACCATATTAAAGAATGAGGGAGTGAGTGACGCTGTAATTAACACAATGTTAGATTCTGGCGCTGGCAAATAAATTCCCGAAAACCCACTGCTTTAGTTATCGAATTACTATTGTAGTGGGTTTTATTTATACTATAATGAATATTTAATATAGGACAAATAAAACAAACTATTTTTTATGGATACAAAAGCTCGGCAGATAAGAAACGTTCTGATTATAACCCTGCTATTAAATTGGGCTGTGGCTGTAGCTAAATTTATTTTTGGCAGCAAAATCAATAGTACAAGTATGATTGCTGATAGTATGCATTCTTTTGCAGATAGCGCATCTAATATTATCGGCTTAATCGGAATCCGGTTTGCCTATCAACCCCAAGACAAGGACCATCCTTATGGCCATAAAAAGATTGAAACGTTTGCTTCTTTAGGCATCGCGGTATTACTAATTTTGGCTTGCGTTAATATTATCTCAATGGGCATAAAAAGGGTGATACATCCTGCCTTGATTGAGATAACTTTTGCTAGTTTGGCTGTTATGGTTTTTTCGCTTTTGGTCAATGTGTTTGTGATGAATTTTGAATTCAGGGCAGGTAGGAGGTTACAAAGCGATATATTAATCTCTGATTCTATGCATACCCGCGCGGATATCTTTACATCATTATCTGTTTTATTCAGCTTTGCTGCTGTAAAGATGGGCGTGGTTATTTTGGATCCGCTAGTTGCGTTGCTGATCAGTGTTTTTATCGCCAAGGCTGTGATTAAGATAATTTCCGATGCCTCTAAAGTACTTTGCGATGCCACAGTAATAGATGCAAAAAAAATTGAGAGAATATGCTTGAAGATTCCCGGAGTTTTAAAATGCCATAAGATTAGGACGCGCGGCAGGCCGGATGATATTCATGTTGATTTACATGCTTTAGTAGGTAAAAACTCTAAACTTAAAGACGCGCATAATTTGAGTTCGCTCATTGAGGCAGAAATCAAAAGGCAGATCCCGGCAATTACGGATGTGGTGATACATATTGAGCCGTTTGATGGGCATAGGGAATAAGGATAACTAGCAAAAATCGGAGGAAAAACATGGCAAGAAAAGGCGGTACATCCCATATAAATTATAAGGAAACCAGAGGGTTAAAAGTAAGCGCAGGCCAAGGAGTCAAGGCTGGCTCTATTCTGACTCGCCAAGGAGATAAGTGGAAGCCGGGAATAAATGTCGGCGGCAGAGGCACGCTATATGCCAAAACTTGCGGCAGCGTGTATTTTACACACAAAAAATCCAGGTATAGAACCAAAAGATTAGATACATTCGTAAATATCAAAAAAATAATTTCAAAAAAGTCTAGCCAGTAGGCTAACTATTTATGTGTTATGTCCAAGAAGCTTTGGTCCGGGCTAATTACGGTATTCGGTATATTTTTCATCTTTCAAATTATCTCAAATATTCGTCAGCAGGCATTCCAGGATAAAGAACCTAATGTTCCGGAGATTGTAGTTGATATGTCAACACTCAATGCTACTATTTTGGCTGAAGAGCCTGAACCTAAACTCACCCCGAAATTAGAAACACAACCAGTAGGTCAAATTCAAGCGCAAGTTGATTCTAAATTCCCCCGAGATATAAAACAGATTCAATTAGCTTTAAACGCAGCTGGTTTTAATCCCGGTGCGATTGATGGCAAGCTAGGAGTTAAAACAAAAGCAGCCATAAAACAATTCCAAAAAAGCCACGATTTACAAGTTGATGGCAAGGTCGGCGCAAACACCTGGAGGTTATTGAAAAAATATTTAGAGAACTAGTCTAACTTATTGATTTGCTTCAACTAAGGTGTTATAATAAAACGAAAACAAAACTTAGCGAGCCTTAGCGAAGCTAAGTTATAGGTTTGAGTTTTACCCAGCACTAATTTTTGATAACGCATTCGATTATAATTAATAAGATTAATTTCTTAGAAAACTTTAATCTATAAATCCAGCCTAATTACAAAAATTAGTGCTGGGTTAAATTCGCGCAAATAATTTATGTCACGTAAAACGTTCCATAAATTATGCGCTCATTAAACGTGAGCAAAACAAATTTAATAATTATTTTAAGTTTAATAGCTAGCTTGCTTAGTTCTTGTGCTTCTTTTTCCGCTTCGGATAAGATTTATCAAGATGCAATTCAGTTTGCAAAAGAAGGAAGAAGAGATTTTGTTTTTATGAGTTTAAATGAGCTTTTAAGAGAAGACCCTAATTATAGATATGCTGCCAAAGCGAAATTTTCAATAGCTGAATATTACTTTTTAAACGGCAACTACAGGAATGCGATAAATGAATTTTCAAACTTAATCCGCGACTATAAAGATCCGAAGATAATAATTTTCGTAAAGGTTTTTCTTTACAAAATTATTACAGATCCCAAGTGGGCGCAAGACAAGGAAGCTTTGGTGGTCGGCGAACAAATAAAACAGGAATTTTTCTCTCGCTCGGCTTTTTTTATCTTTTCCGAATTTAAGACAACTAAATTAAAGTCCCTGTTAGGCAATACCTATCTTTTAAAAGAATATGTTGATAAAATAGAAATATTACAGAATGACAAAATTTTCTTTAGCGTTTCTCGTTAAACGCTCTATAAGAGTTACTTTCTTAATTCTTATCTGTTTGATCCTCCTGTTTCAGATTTTCCTTTCTTTATATCTTTTTCAATACACGCTCAAAGTTGTTAGTCAAATTGATCCGGCCATAGGCAAAATATCTGTTGGAACTGTTAGCTTTGACGTTATAAATGGCTATAACCTTCACGATGTTTATATTATGGATAACTCTAAGCCGGCTCAGGTACTCTTTTTTTCCAAAAGGCTTACGTTTTATTTTGATCCCCTAGGCATTCTTTCAAAAAAATTAAATATTAAGAGATTAAAACTTCACAAGGCTGTTTTTTACGTAGATAAGAGTAGCGGCTCTGCCGGTAAGCTTATTAAACTTTGTCAGGCAGCTTATTACAAATTTTTAGAAAACCAGATATTGCCTATGGAAATAGGGCTGAATAATCCTAAAATTATACTGAATAAGTCAAAAGTCTTTTTCGTTGATTGGAGCGATGCCGCCCGAGGTTTTTGGGTGCTAAATTTAACCTCTAGCACTTCTGTTCTAGGCAAGGAAATTATTTCCAATGGAGAATCTAATATTAAATATGCCTTTGCTCAAGGGGCTAATTTTGACAATTTATTCAATAATCAAATTTTTAATCAAGATTTTGATTATCGATTTAAAGCCAACTTTACAGATTCGGATTTCACCCTGGAAATGTTCGATTTAACTCTTGGTTACGACCATGTCCGGGGCCAGGCGATATTAAAAAATTTTAACAAACCCAATCCAATGTTAAACCTGATTGTTAATTCCAGCAATATTTCCCTGGAAAGCATGAGTTCTCTGGCCAGGGATTTTGATACACATGGCTCTTTTAACGTTTCAGCAATTGTCCGCGGGCCGGTTGAAAACCCGAAATATATT
>JAGVEL010000010.1 GCA_020058285.1 Candidatus Omnitrophota bacterium | reverse complement strand
TCTGCTATGGCCTGCCACCATTTATCCACTTTGCATCTTTGTATCTGGCGCCAGAGCGCTTTGGCTGATTTTGTCTTTAAATGTCTTGGCGCTTGCTTGAAAAAATTCTTTGCTAATCGCGCGCCTTGTTCATAATATTCTTTTGCCTGCAATAAACACTCTAATATATCCGCATCACGGCTAATAATCGCTTCAAGGCTTTTTTGGGAGCAAAATTCAATTTGCAATTTAGCTAATTCATTTCTAATGCTCACTGGCAAATTTTTTATCTGCTGGCTAAATGCCTTTTGTTCAGCTTTAGAAAAATCAATAAAATAGGCCTGCGCCATCTTGTGTAAATCATTAATCCGTGCCTCATGCAAGTCATTAAACAACGTCATCATCAACACCGGGTAAGGGTCGGCATGCTCTTGTTTTGCCAATAGATAGCCGATCAAGCTGGTGCGAAAACTATGTTCAGCAACTGTCTCTGGGTTGTTTATACCGACCACCCACCAGCCGCTGCGTTTAACTCTTTTTAGTAATCCCGCCTCAAGCAGTATTGGAAGAATTTGTTTAATCACAGGTGAATTTTCCTTTGTGTTTTTGTCTGAAGATTTCATAACAAAAAATTGCCGTAGCTGTTGCAACATTAAATGATATACCTACGCCAGGCATAGGCAGGGTGAGAGATAAATCCAGATGATTGCGCAACGCCATTCTGATTCCTTTATCCTCAGAACCCATTACTAAAGCTAAAGGGAAAAGAATTTTTGCCTCTAGAAGGCTGCTGCCGCCATCAGCTACTGCACCAGCCACCCAATAACCTCTTTTTTTTACAAGCTCTAAACCCACGGAAAGATTGGGAATTAAAGCGATAGGCACAAAACTTTCTCCACCACAGGCAACGCGCAACACTGTCTCAGTAATACTCACGCTCTCATGCTTAGGAATAACCAGGGCAAAATCCCCAAAACAAGCCAAACTACGAATTATCGAGCCAAGATTCTGAGGATCAGTTATATGGTCTAAAAAAACTATCGTGAGTAATTCATCGTCTTTGCGGTCTAAAAAATCTTCCAGGTAATTATAGGCAAACTTATCTACCTCGGCAACCACGCCTTGACAATGTAGGCCTTGCGTAAAATTGCGGAATTTATCCTCGGGCATATGGGTTAAATTAATATCCTTCTCCCGAGCGAGGCGCACAATATTTTCCAAGTTTACGCCTTTCCTTATAATAATCTTGCGTATCGTCTGGCTGGCGCTTTTCAGGCGTTCCAACACTGGATTTTTCCCGTATAAACGCATATGCACTTAAAGGTAAGATTAATTTTGAGGTTTTAGTTTTACAAACCAGGAAAAGTGAACCCGGTTATCTCTTTAGCTGCTTTTGCAGCGAGTGACTGGGATTTTTGGATAGCTTCGTTGATACATCTAAGAAGTTTATTATTTAAATCAATATCGGAAAATAATGACGGCTCTATTTCTAAACGAATAATTTCCTGATTGCCATTTATGCGCATTTTCATCTTTCCAGAGAACCACTCTAAGTCGGCATAAGATGCAGCTAGTTGTTTTTTTAGCTCCTGAAGCTTACCCTGCAATTGCATTAAATCTTTTATTTTATCAAACATTTCTTAGGATAAACTACGGCAATGGAGCCGGGCCGGGTTGGTTTCCTTGTTGATTATCGGGTGGCAAAACATTTGGCGCTGGCGGTATATTTTTCTTTTCCTCTTCAGACTTTTTCTTCTCTTCTAATTTCGCCGCAACTTTTGCTGCTTCCTGCATAACCTGGGCTAATCTTACTTTTGCGTCGGATTTGGGCGGTTGCTTTGTTTTGTCTAAACTCTCTTGCACAGTGCTTGCCTGTACTTTTCCCTTATCCGGCCTAGGTACATGGAGTTGTGGCGCTTCTTTCTTCTCTGGCTCCTGTAAATTTTCTAGCTCAGGCTTAACAGCTGATGCGAGATTTGATTCTGTTGATTTCTTCTCCTGACGTACTTCGTTTAGCCCTTTAAGCGCATCAGCTAGTTTTTTTTGCAGTTGCGCGATTTCCTCCTGAGATTTTTTGTTCTTATCCTGTTCCTCTTGGAGTTTCTTCGCCTTATCTGTAATTTGACCTTCTAATTCATCATATTGGCTCTTAAGGCCATTATACATTTCTATTTTTAGCGTAGTTTCTTTTTTTATCCGCTCTATTTCTGATTGGATTTCTTTATTTTTTTTCTCGGCCTCCTCCTGATTTTGATTGCCTTTGCCTAATATCTCTTCTTTTTCTTTTAGCGTAGCTTCTAAGGTTTTTATTTTTAATTTACTAGCCTCGTTCTCATTAATTAGCTCTTCTAATCTGGTTAATTGCTTGCGCAATTCTACCTCTTTGACGCCTGATTTATCCTTTAAACTTTTTAATTCAGTATCCTTATTGGAAATCTCTAAAGATAGCTCAGCAATCTTTTTGCGCACATCTGAATCTATTTGTGTTGTTTTATTATCCGAAAAAAATGAAAATATTATTACGATGATGGAACTGATGCTTAAAACGCCGACAATCGGCCAGAAAACCTGGGGAGAAAAAATACTTATAAGAATCTGCATTAGAGAATCCATATTAGTCTCCTTTAATGACCCCGCCCATTGCATTCTGCAAGAATGCGGCGGGGGAATTAATCCCTCACCTTTTTAGGTATTCAAGAATATACCAAAATACTTGAATAAATAAAAGGTGGGGGGTAAGTTTGAACCTCACTTATTCTATACCTTAATCAGCTCATAATCAAGAGTTCCTAAGCCAATTTTTTCTGCGTGGATTAGTTGAATACTATAATCTCTGTCTGGATGGAGAACCCGGAACAAATCACTTTTTGAGTATTTGTTAATCAAATCTAAACACGCCTTATCTATAGCCACTGGATCAAACGAAGTAAATATTCCCACATCTTCACAAACCCGCGGGTCATCCTTGGCCAGACAATCGCATTCTTTGGTAATCTTAATCGCAAAATTTATAAAAGCGCTATTTTTCTTCTTATTCATAAGCGCGGCTTGTGCATACTCCGCCATCTTTTGTTGAATAATATGCGCACCTTGCTGCCAATTAACATCAATAGCTTTTTTTTCGCATACACCAATGCATGTTGCGCAGCCAATACAAATATTATCTTTGATTTGCGCTTTATTTCCTTGCATAAAAATTGCCCCAACCGGACAAACCGCAAGGCATTTAGCGCAAGCAATACAAGCATCCTCATAAACTACTGGGCTGACTGTTGAGTGCTGCTCTAACTTTCCCTGCCGGCTGGCGGCGCCCATTCCTATATTCTTAATCGCTCCTCCAAAACCAGTCATAATGTGGCCCTTAAAATGTGCAATACCAACCAAACAATCAGCCTCAAAAATGCTCTTAATAATCTTGGCTTTTTTTATAAATTCTCCATTTATCTTAACTTCAACTACGGCTCCGGATTTTGTTTCATCATCAATTTTAATCGGTGTATTTAATTTCTCTTTTTTGAACCCATGCTCCCCAGCAAGTTTCAAATGCGACTTACTATCTGACCTTTTTCCTTTATACAGCGTATTTGAATCAGTAAGAAAAGCTTTGACTTTAAGCTGTTTAAGATAGTCTAAAATAATTTTTACGTATTGCGGTAGAACATATCCGGTATTTCCTTCGTCGCCAAAATGCATTTTTACTGCTACCCGGCTACTCTTGGCTATTGACTGCTCTAGAACTTTGCTTACTTCTAATAAATTTTGCAAACTTTGCGAAATTTGGGCAGGAGAGTAGTCTGTATCTATTTTTATAAAATATACTCGGGCTTTGCTCATAAAACTTAAACGCTAAATCTTATAAATATAATATCGCCGTCTTCGATCTTGTATTCTTTTCCATTAGAATAGTATTTACCGGCAATCTTTAGCTTATCTTCGCAACCTATTTCTTCTAAATCAGCATAATGCATAACTTCAGCCCGAATAAATCCGCGTTCTAAATCAGAGTGTATTGCGCCAGCAGCTTCTAACGCACTCGAGCCGTAGGAAATCGTCCATTGCCTTATTTCTTGAGGCCCGGCTGTAAAGAACGATATCCGGCCAAGCGCTTTTACACAAAGCCGGGTAAGACAATCAATGGCTGGCTCGCGAATCCCCAGAGCAGCTAAAAATTCTTTTTTTTCCGATTCTGACCCTAGGCTGGCAATCTCCGTTTCTATTTTTAAGCAGGCTTGCATAAAGAAAACCTTTTGCTCTGAAAATTTTTCTTCAAATTGCGTTAATAAATTCTCCGATTTTAAATCCTCTTCGGAAATATTAAGCACAACAATCATTTGTTTTAAGGTTAAAAGCGGATAGCCGGATAAAATTTTCAAATCTTGCGACTCTAATTGCAACAAGCGCAAGGGCAATTCTTTATTGAGTTGCTCAGTTAATTTTAAAAGTATTAAACTCTCCTTAGCGCTTGCCTCATCTTTTACCCTGGTGCTCATCTCCTTGATACGCTGCAATCGTTTTTCGATAAAAATCAAATCATGCATAATCAGTTCAGAATTAACTTCCCGGATGTCGCGCTGGGGGTCTATTGTACCTTTTACGTGATAAACAGAATCATTCTTAAAAGCGCGAACAACATGACAAAGTGCATCCATGTTGGATAAATCCTTAAAAATATCGCCTTTGGTAATCGTGTCTTTTTCTATTTTAGGCAGCAATGCAACGTCAACCTTAGCCCGTGTGGTTTTTTTAGATTTATAAAGGTTTACTAAAAAATCAAAACGTAAGTCCTTTATCTGGGCAACGCCGAGATTGATTTTGTCTGGTACAAGGGTGTGGCTAGAAGAAACAGAGCCGATGAGAAGTTTGAATAATTCCTTCTTACCGGTTTGCGGCAGTCCAATTATTCCGATCTTTAACATTTTTTCTCCAAAGAAAAATTTTTGTTATACAAATTCCTTATGTTTTATGCGTTCGTTAAATGTATCGCGGCATTTCTTGCACAGTATAAGCTTATAGGAAACAAATACCTCTTCTTGGATTTTACGCACATCCATGGTTTCGAGTTGTTTTAAGAGCCGCCTTAATTCCACCTGGGTATTTCTTTTTAAATCTTCCCGGGTCAACTCAACCTCAGGGCTGGCATATAGCTGAATCTTTAAGATGTAGCGCTGCCGGGGATGCTTTAAATCCGCACCACAAGAATCACAAATATAATTTATATCCTTCATTGTTTCTTCAAGTGGGCAACTCTGGCAATGGGCATTTGTCTTGCAAAATTCTTTGGCCAAGCGGACAATTAAAGCGTGAAACTCTTTAAACAGCACAACGTCTGACTGAAGATTATCTAAAAATATATCCTGCGCCTGAGAATAAGTTGCGTCAGCATCTATAAGATTGTGGCGCAAAAGAAATCTTTTGGTGTAGGTATCAATTACAAAAATAGGCTTTTCGCCGGCATAAAGAAGGATCGAATCCGCAGTCTCCGGCCCAATTCCGGTTACCTGCAATAGTTCAGCGCGCAGGCTCCAGGGATCTGTATTAAACATCCGGTTTAGACTCCCGTCGTAGCGGCTAAATAAAAAATTAGTGAAATTTTTAAGCCGTTTGGCTTTGAGGTTAAAATAACCCGAGGAGCGGATTAATCGAGCCAAGCGTTTTAAGTTGACACGGCGTAATTTGCGCGGAGAAAGTAATTTTGCTCTACGTAAGTTAGTAATTGAACGCTCGACATTTGTCCAATTAGTATTCTGAGTCAGTATCGCTCCAACGATAACCTCAAACGGGCTTTTCGCCGGCCACCAATGCTGCGGCCCAAACCTTAAATAAAGCAGCTGATAAAAATTCTCTAAGATATCTTTGAGTTCTTTAATTTGCGGCATTTTATCTATGTATCTTTCTGGCTTTTGACTTTACTATTTCGTCAAAAAGCTCAGCAGCACTTATATCCTTGTCCTTGTTTATCTCCTGGCCTTCGATATTTATTTTTTTTACATCAAATTTATATTTTGGTTTTTTAAACGGTTTCATGTTCACCCCGTAAGAGATTTATTCTGTCGATTTGAAATAATCTTCAATAACTTTATTATGATCAAAAGCCAGTTTCATTTTTCTAATTTTGCTTAAAGTAAATTTGCCGATATTTTTAGCATCAGAATCTGCTTTCGGTACGCCTTCGGCTTTGGCTGTAAACACAGTAGTGATAGTATGGAAACGCGGATCTCTACCGGGTTGCGAATAGACATGAAACTGTTTTAAATCATATATGTCAAGGCCAGTCTCTTCCTTTGCTTCACGCCTAGCTGTATCCTCCAGACTTTCCTCATAATCAACAAAACCACCCGGGATTGCCCAGCCAAACGGCGGATTACTCCTCTCAATCAACACAATTGCTTTTTCGCTATGTTTTTGCGGGACTTCAATAATAATATCCACAGTAGAAAACGGACCTTGAGAGAGTTTGTTAATAATATAATCCAGGTAACTAAAAACTATATCTTTAAAAATCTTAAAGGTTTTATCATCGCTTGCCACAAAGAAGATTTGTTTAAGGCTGCTATCGTCAAGTTTTATGTGTTTTAATACCTCTTGAGCCATAACTTTTGCACAATGACTAGAGTTAAAATTACTCATCATCAGATTGAGCTCGCTAAACCCGAGCGTTTTAAGCCTTTTTTGGCTGGCTATTTTTAAAGCATTAAAACAAGTTTTCCTTAAATTATCCTCGCAACTTTGTAAATCCCTTCCCTGCGAATTAGCATAAATAACCAAGCGCTTGAGCTTATCTTTCGTTGTTAAAATTTGTCCGGGTTCTATTGAGCGGTTTGGAATGACTACTGCCTGAGTTTTGAATTTCGTTATATCTGCCCGGATTACCTTTATAACTGTAGTTTTAATTTTGAGTTCTTGCATAAAACTTTTTTGCCCAATCTAATGCCTGGGGTTTTGTTTTAATCTCGCCTTCGGCGTGGGCCTCATTTACTTCAGTTAATATTTTGCCAATTATCGGTCCGGGGGCAAGTAAAAGATGCTTCATAACATCATGACCATTGATTAACGGAGTTATCTTTTCTTCGTGCAAATGCTTAAAGAATTCTCTTATCAAAAATCTAATAAGTTCCTCGTGTCTTTTGCGTTGGTTAGATCTTGTAAGCCTGCCGCGCGTAGCGCGCTGGTCAGCTAAAGAAAGAAGCGCAACACTGGCTGCCTCGTCCTGACAATCGCGAAAATAACGAAAAATAGCGCGCCTACTTAGGTCAAGTATATCGGCCATAAACCCGGGACGCAAATGCGCATAGATTAACAACTTAATAGCCTTTATCTCTTTAGATGACAACTTCAACTGATTTGCAATATCCTGAGAAATTTTTGCGCCTACGCGTTCGTGGCCGTAAAAATGAATCTTATTCTTCTCTCTCCTAAATGTCGCAGGTTTTCCAATATCGTGTAGCAAACTTACCAACTTAAGAATTGCTATCCGAGAATGACCGCCGCCTATTTCAAAATTGAGATATTTATTAAATTCAGTTTTTTTTCTAAAGCCTGGATTATTAATTATTTTCTCAAGCTCGATTAGTGTTTGTAGACTATGCTTCCAGACATCAAGGTGGTGATATGCGCCCTGCTTGAGGTTTTTCATCGGCTTAATCTCAGGAAAAATTTCTGAAAACATGCCAGTTTTGTCCAATAATTTTATAGTTGCATAAGAATCGGCTAGTGAAAATATTTTAAAAAGCTCTTCGCGGATGCGTTCAGCAGCCGAGCGCCGGATTTGCGACTTATTTTTTTTAATCTCGCTAAATGTTTTATTTTCAATCTTAAAATTAAGCCGGCCGGCAAGGCTAAAAGCGCGCAGCATTCGTAAAGGATCTTCCTGAAAGTTCTGCTTATCGATTAGGCGCACCAGCTTCTTTCTAATGTCCTGCTGGCCGCAATATGGATCAATAATCGCTTGTTTAATATTTATATTATTGACAGAGAAAATATCTTTAAGGTTTAAAGCCAGGGCATTAATCCTGAAGTCTCTCGCCCCTAAATCCTGCTCAATCGTCTTGGCGCGAAAATCTGAGAAATCAAGATTGACCAAGAAACCTTTCTGTTTGAAAATTACCCGTGCGCAACCATGCGGCTCATCCAATAAAACAAACGGCGATTTGAGAAGCCGGGCAACTTGTTTAGCAAAGTTTAGGGAATTTTTATTAACTGCAAAATCAAAATCAAGATATTCTCTATCCCGGCCGAGAATACAATCACGAATGGCCCCGCCAACGAGATAAATATTAAACTTTCTCTTCTTGGCTAAAAAAAAGACTTTTTCCAGATATACGATTTTTTTAAGGTCAGCTAATTTTAGTTTCATACAGGCGGGCACTTTCTATAGATTCTTAAACGCTTGGGCTTTATTTAAGACATCATCCTCAACAAATATCGGTGATTTTGTCCGCACAGCCAAAGCAATGCTATCTGAAGGACGAGAATCGATAATCACTTGCGTGTTATCTTTACTGACCAAAAAAATCTTGGCATGAAAGGTATTTGATAGCAGGGCATCAACAACTATTTTTTCTACCCTTGCTCCAAGACTGTCAATTACTGACTTCAATAAATCATGAGTCATTGGTCGGGGGAATTTAATTTGAGAAAGATTCATTTTGATACTTGAGGCCTCGGCAAAACCAATAATTATCGGCAGCATCCTTTCGCCGGTTTTCTCCTTCAGGACAATAATTTGTTCCTGGCGTTTTTCGTCAATAATAATCTTGTTTAACTCCATTTCAATCATAAATTAGACCTTTCAGCAATACCTTCATTTATTTTTTTAAAATCGTCTTCATTTCTTTCATAAATTGGCTGACATCCCGGAACTGCCGATACACCGAAGCAAATCTCACGTAAGCCACTTCATCAAGCTTAACTAACTGGCTCATTACTAGTTCGCCGATTTGCTTGCTGCTGATCTCTTTATCAAATTTGCGTGTTAAGGTTTTTTCTATAACGCCGGCTAATTCCTCAAGTTGCTCAATACTTATCGGCCGTTTCTCGCAAGCCTTGAGCAACCCGGTTATAATCTTTTGCCGGTCAAACGGCTCACGCCTAGCGTCCTTTTTTATCACGAGCAGAGGAGTCTGTTCTATATACTCATAGGTCGTAAAACGCGTTTTACATTTTAAGCATTGCCTGCGCCGGCGGACAGCTTTAGAGTCTGCGCTAGATCGCGAATCTACGACCTTATCTTCTACAAAACCGCATTTTGGGCACTTCATTTGTTTCTCTTAAAGCCTAACGCTAATGCGCCGGACTTTTATCTGAGCTTCCTTTAAGAATTGTTCAGCAAGTTTATCCGGATAGCCATCAGCAATAACAATCTCTCTGATTCCGGCATTTATTATCATCTTAGCACAAATTAAGCAGGGCTGATTTGTAATATAAAGGCTTGCGCCTTCTACGCTAATGCCATAAAGTGCAGCTTGAAGTAGCGCATTTTGTTCCGCATGTAACCCGCGGCAAAGTTCATGCCTTTGGCCGCTAGGCACATTTAACTTTATGCGAATACAACCAACATCTGAACAATGTGAAATTTTCGTAGGAGTGCCATTGTAACCCGTAGCCAGAATCCTTCTATTTTTAACAATAATCGCGCCTACACGCCTTCTTAAACAAGTTGAGCGCTTTGCAACTATCTGCGAAATCTCCATAAAATATTCATCCCAGCTCGGACGCTGATCAGAATCTTTCTGTTTTTTAGTCTTTATTTTTTGCATTTTAATAATTCCGGGTAAAGTGGAAACTGTTTTGTTACTGCGCTAACCAAATCTCGCACAGAAATAATTTCATTGTTGGAAACCCCTAAACGTAAAAGAATATCTAAAGCTTGAGCGATTTTTTTCATCTCGCGCTCTTTCATGCCGCGCGATGTAACAGCTGGCGTACCTAACCTTATCCCGCTAGTGACAGATGGACTCAATCTATCAAAGGGAATAAGGTTCTTATTAACCGTAATCTTTGCCTTATCTAAAATCTCCGAGGCATCACGGCCAGTGAGCCGGCGATTTGTCAAGTCTACGAGCAATAAATGGGTATCTGTTCCGCCAGAGACGATACGAAAACCATAGCTGGCAAGCGAGGCAGCCAAGGCTAAAGCATTCTTAACAGTCTGGAATTGATCTGCCTTAAATTTCTGGCTCATAGCTAATTTAAACGCCACTGCTTTTGCAGCGATAATATGCATTAACGGCCCGCCTTGAATACCGGGAAAAACTGTCTTATCAATTTTATCGCTAAATTCTTTTTTGCAGAGGATAATGCCAGAACGTGGCCCGCGCAATGTTTTGTGGGTTGTGGTAGTGACAAATTCAGCATAAGGCACTGGTGTTGGATGCGCTCCGGCAATAACTAAGCCGCAGATATGAGCCATATCTACAAATAAATAAGCACCGACTTTATCAGCAATTTGTCTGAATTTCTTAAAATCAATAATTCGCGGATAGGCACAAGCGCCGGCAACAATCATCTTTGGCCGGCAACATTTAGCAATCTCCTCAATTGCGTCATAATCCAGCATTTCTGTCCTTCGGTCAACTCCGTAAGTAACAATATTATAAAATCTTCCGGAAAAATTATGCACATGGCCGTGCGTAAGATGCCCTCCGCAGGCTAAATCTAAAGCCAATACTGTATCGCCAAATTCTAAGACACTAAGATATACTGCCATATTCGCAGTCGAACCGGAATGCGGCTGGACATTAATGTGTTCTGCGCCAAAAATTTTCTTAGCGCGCTGGATGGCAAGATTTTCTACCTCATCAATATATTCGCATCCACCATACCAACGCCGGCCAGGATAGCCTTCTGCATACTTATTAGTCAGGCAACTACCTTGCGCTTCTAAGACGCTCGACGGAGCAAAATTTTCACTGGCGATTAATTCCAGATTTGCATTCTCCCGTTCTAATTCTTTTCTGATTAATTTAAATAGAATTGGGTCTTGTTTTTTTAAATTTTGCATAAGTTCAAGCTTCCTCTAATTGGCTAATCTGTTCTATTCTTCTTTCGTGACGCCCACCCTGAAACTCTGTTGCGAGCCACACTTCGATAATTCTTCTCGCCCGGCTTTCATTAACAAAGTCAGATCCTAAGACCAAAACATTCGCATTATTATGCTGGCGAGATAACTTTGCTGCCTTTATATTGTAGCAAAGCGCAGCACGAATATTTCTTATCTTGTTAGCGGCAATTGAGCTACCTATACCGGTTTTACAGATCAAGATGCCAAAATCCACCCTGCCCTGAGAAACCAGGCAGGCAACCTCTTTAGCCAGAAGTGGATAATCGCAGGATTTTTCAGAATGCGTGCCAATATCAATTGCCTCAATTCTGTGCCGATGAAGAAAGCGTTTCATTTTCTTTTTTAATAAAAAACCTCTGTGATCACTTCCGATAGCTATTCTTATCATATGAGCTCACTCAACCTTTCTATTGCCTGTTGTATAATCTTAAAACAGCCCTCATAAGTATCCATTGTCTGGCCGATAGGGTCGCTAATCTCTGTATCAGTCACTCCTTTGCCCATAGCGAACTCTCTCAATAGATAAATACGGTTTTTTGCCTCGGGTTCAATAGCCAAAATCTGTTCAACATGCATTTTACTCATCACCAGAATCAAATCTGCCTTGCGTAACATCCGTCTAGTAAGCTGGACTGAAATATGATTAGATACATCAACGCCTTCTCGGCCTAAGAGCTCTGTTGTTGGTTGCGTTGGTAACATTCCACCCAGCGTCCCAGTGCCAGCATCAATAACCTCTACATCAGTCCGGCCAAGTTGCTTTAATTTTTTTTCTAATAATGCCTTAGCCATAACTGAACGGCAGGAGTTACCAGTGCAGACAAAAAGAATAACCTTGGTGTTTAACGCTTTTTCTATTTTTTCTTTTTCTATAGCCGCAATTCGCAGATAACGAATCGGTTTTTCTGATAAATCAACTACTGTTGATTCTAAGCCAAGCTGGGTAATGCCAGCATCAATAATTGCTTCAACCACGCCTTTAAACTTATCAAGCACTTCTACTGAATCAGTGGTCGGGTTATCGCCTGAAAGATTAGCTGAGGTAGCCAAAATAGTTTTAAGCGAGCGGCTAATCAACTCCTGAGAAATTTTATTTGACGGGCAACGTAAACCAATTTTTTCTTCCTTGGCCTTGCCTTTTAGAATTAAAGTCAACGGCCCTGGCCAAAATTTATCCATAAGTTTATATACGGCAACACAATTTTGATTAGTGAAATTATCTATCCTCTGAAACTGGCTTATATGGATAGTAAATGGCTTATTACTCGGCCGATTCTTTATCTTATAAAGCCGGCTGCGGGCCTTAGCATTTTCCATAACTACTCCCAGACCGTAGACCGTTTCTGTAGGAAAAGCAACAATCCCGCCTTTATCTAAAATACCCGCACACTCTGTTAATGCTTTATAATCAATAGAATCCTCATCCATCTTGTAAATCTTAGTGTGCATATTTATTTTATCCTAACTGGAAAATCAATGTTTCTTCTTGTGTTTTTTATTCTGCAATCTCACTGTGTCTACTAATTCTTTTTTATAGGAGATTAATTTGCTGCGCATTTGCCTATCCTCTAAGGCAAGAATTTGCAAAGCCATAATCGCGGCATTTTTTGCACCAGCAGCTCCTACAGCCATGGTCGCAACTGGCACGCCCGAGGGCATCTGCACAGTAGACAATAACGAATCAAGGCCTTTTAAGCTCGTTGTCTCTAAGGGTATACCAATTACGGGTAAAACCGTATTCGCCGCAACAACGCCAGCTAAAGCTGCTGCTCCGCCGGCTGCAGCAATAATCAATTTGATCCCTTTGTCTTGGGCCCTTTTCACATAGCCTATCAAATCATCAGGGCTGCGATGCGCGGATAAAACCTGTTTTTCAAAAGGCACTGAAAATCTCTCTAAAACAAGTTCAGTTTCTTTTAGTTTTTCTGAATCAGAGAAACTACCCATTATAATACAAACTATTGGTTTCAATTTAAATCGCCTCCTTTTAATGAGTACTTGATTTATGGATTTTGAACCCATTCGACTTCGCTCAGGGTTCATCCTGAGTTTATCGAAAGATGAAAAACGACATAAATCAAATTACCCAGTATCAATTCTTGTTTGTGCGAATTTATCCCTCACCTTTTTAGGTATTCAAGAATATACCAAAATACTTGAATAGATAAAAGGTGAGGGATAAATTCAGCCAGCAAACTTACGGAAAGCTTTGATTTTCCGTAAGTTTGGGCTTCATTTAATTCAATGCTCGATGAGCAATGTCTTTCCTGTAATGCATACCTTCAAAATTAATCTTAGCTACTACTTGATATGTTTTATCAACTGCCTGTCTTATTGTATTACCTAAGCCGGTAACGCCTATTACCCTGCCGCCAAATGTTATATATTTATCCTTATCTTTTGCCTGACCTGAGCGACTCGTGGTGAGCGAAGTCGAACCACGTCGAAGGGTACCAGCGTGAAAAACAAAACAATCTTTTATCTTGGCTGCCTCCTCTAAGCCAAATATCTCTTTTCCTTTTTCATAGTTATCCGGATAACCTCCTGAAGCACAAACCACACATATACAAGCCTGATTTTTCCAGCTTAATTTTATTTTTTCAAGCTTGCCTTCTATTGTAGCTAACATTGTCTCTACTAAATCCGAATTTAGCCGCGGTAAGATTGCTTGAGTCTCAGGGTCTCCGAAACGCACGTTAAACTCTAAAACCTTTGGCCCTTTATCCGTAATCATAACTCCTGCGTACAAAACCCCCTGAAAGGAGATAGATTGATTTTGGAGCCCACTTATCGTAGGCTGGATAATGCTTGAATTAATCTCTTCGAATAATTTATTATCCACCACTGGCGCTGGCGAATAAGCACCCATACCTCCGGTATTTGGCCCAAGATCATTATCAAATACTCTTTTGTGGTCCTGGCTAGAAGCTAAAGGTAAAACATTCTGGCCATCAGTAAGAATCAGTATTGAGGCTTCTTGGCCTTCCAAGCAATCCTCAACGACTAATTTCTCGCCTGCCGAGCCGAAAATTTTATCCTGCATTATTTGCTCGACAGCCCCAATAGCTTGCTCAACTGTCCTTGCGACTATTACGCCTTTACCTTGAGCCAAGCCGTCAGCTTTAATCACTAATGGTGCACCTTTTTTATTAATATATTTTTTTGCCTGTTCTGGATCGTCAAATATTTTAAAATCAGCAGTGGGTATATTGTATTTTGCCATAAATTCTTTGGCAAAAACCTTGCTCGCCTCTAGCTGCGCGCCTTTCTTTTTTGGGCCAAATATTTTTAGTTTCCTATTACTGAACTCATCTACAATACCGCCAACCAAAGGTACTTCTGGCCCGACTACTGTTAAATCTATTTTTTCTTTTCTGGCAAAATCTAATAAGCCGGCAATATCCTCTGCTTTTATATCAACGCACTCTGCCTGTTGTGAAATCCCGCCGTTTCCCGGCGCGCAAAAAATTTTATCAACCAACTTTGATTGAGCAATTTTCCAAACCAAGGCGTGTTCTCTGCCGCCGCTGCCAATAACTAAAATTTTCATTCTATTTTTCTTTCGACTCTCTTCTTAATGGTAATACCCCAGCGAGTTCTCCGATGATATTTACTAATTCAGTATCTGTGGGAATAACTACCTTTGTGTTCTCAGATAGAGAATTCTCTACAGCCTGGAGTTTCCTTAAAATCTGGGCATTGCCTACAAAATATTTCTCAGCTGCTTCATTAACCAACCTAATTGCTTCAGCTTCGCCCTCAGCTTGTAAAATTCTTGACTGTTTTATGCCCTCAGCATTCTTTATCTGGGCTCTTTTTTGGCCGTCAGCAACTGTCTCCGCGGCTGTGGCAAAATCAATAGCCGCAATCTTTTCATTTTCGGCTTTGACAACCTTATTCATTGTCTCTTGCACGTCCTTGGGCGGGTCGATTTCTTTTAACTCTGTCCGGACTATTTCTATGCCCCAACTCCCTGTTTCCGTGCAAAGCGTTTTATGTAACTCTGAATTAATCTTGCCTCTTTCGCTATTTGCGGATTTTAAAGTAAGTGTTCCAATAATATTTCTTAAGGTGGTCCGGGCAAGATTGACTATCTGCCACTGATATTTATTCACATCATACTGGGAATTCTTAACACTATTCTCGTCAGCCTTAACCTTAAAATAAACCTGCGCATCTACCCGGGCATTCAGATTGTCATTGGTAATAATTTCTTGGGGCTCAGCATCAACCATCTGCTCAGTAGTATTAACTTGATATAGATTCTCAATCATTGGAATAATCCAATTAAACCCCGGATTAGCAAAGCGGTTATATTTACCTAGCCTTTCAATTAAACCTCTATGCGTAGGCCGGACAATCTTTATGCCTGAGAAAAAAATTACTATAGCAACGACTATTAATAAAAAAACGTTACTCATTTTCTTCACCCTCCTTTAATGAGCACATAACTTATGGAGTTAAAAACGACATAAGTTATGTGTGCGAATTAAACCCAGCACTTATTTTACTGCCAGGCTTATAATTAAAATTTATATATTTTCTAAGACAAAACTTTTGTTATAAATAATAGTATTTTTTTGTAAAATAAGTGCTGGGTCAAATTCGGCTACAAAGTTACGTCATTAACATTCCGTAACTTTGGCCTCATTGGATTAAAACCTTTTGTTTTCCTTTTATAATCTCACCAATAACCCAAGAATCAAACCCTGAGGATTTTATTTTTTTAAGCGCAAGGTTAGCTATTGACTTGTCTACTACCAACACCATGCCTATGCCCATATTAAAAGTGGAAAACATTTCTTTTTGGCGAATATTTCCTTTTCTGGCAATAGTTTTAAATATTTCTAAAGCCGGCCACTTATCTTTACGGATAATCATGGTCTTACCTTCAGGCACAATGCGTGCTGCTTTGCTAAAAAAACCTCCTCCGGTTATATGGGCAATGCCTTTAATCTGCGTATTAGTTTGGCTATTAAACTCTTTTTCAAGCTTAAGCACTGGTTGCGAATAAATATGCGTGGGCTTAAGCAGTTCTTTAGATAATTTTTTTAACTCCTTTCTAGAAAAAACTTTCCTAACCAATGAAAACCCATTAGAATGCAGGCCGCTAGACTCTATACCAATAACCAAATCTCCATTTACAGTTTTAGAGCCATTAATTATTCTACTCTTTTCTGCCACACCCACACAAAATCCCGCCAAATCATATTCGCCTTTTTTATACATCCCCGGCATTTCTGCGGTTTCTCCGCCGATCAAAGCGCAGCCAGCAAGTTTACACCCCTGTACAATTCCCGTAATTACTGATTTTAATATGTCTGTATCTAACCCTGCGCAAGCAATATAATCTAAGAAAAATAACGGTTCTGCTCCGGAACAAAGCACGTCATTAACATTCATTGCCACTAAATCAATGCCTACGGTATTATGGATATTATTCAAAATTGCAATTTTTATCTTTGTGCCAACTCCATCACTAGATGAGACTAAAACCGGATGCTTATATGCTGGTTTTAAAAACGAAAAGAACCCACCAAAGCTGCCGATATCTTCCAGGACTTCAAATCTTTTAGTTTGCCGGACTAGGGGTAATATATCTTTGATGAATTTGTCGGCTTTTTTTACATTCACTCCGCTCTTTTGATATGTTGTATTTTTCATAGTTAGCCTCTTTTGCTTTTAAACCTAATCAGCAACAGCCCTTGTGCTCTAATTCATACTTATCTTTTTTTTCAAACGGAACTGGGTAATTACCGCTAAAGCAGGCATCACAATAGTTGCCTAGAGGCTTACCCACTGACTTATATAAACCTTCAACGCTCAAATAGCGCAGACTATCTGCGCCTAAGAATTTTTCCATCTGGCTCAAATTATATCTATTGGCAATCAATTCACGTTCGTTAGGAAAATCTATACCATAAAAACAAGCGTATTTGTGCGGGGGGCAAGATATGCGCAGATGCACTTCTTTTGCTCCGGCTGCCTTAAGCGAATGCACGCGAATCCGGCTGGTTGTGCCGCGCACGATTGAATCATCAACCAGCACCACGCGCTTATTGCGAATTATATCTTTTACTAAATTAAATTTTAATTTTACGCGTAAATCGCGGATTTCTTGAAGCGGCTGGATAAATGTCCGGCCAACATAGTGGTTACGGATAATACCAAATTCCAAAGGTATACCACTCTCGTGTGAAAAACCTAATGCTGCAGAATTGCCAGAATCCGGCACACTAACTACAATATCTGCGTCTACAGGATGCTGTTTAGCCAAATTCTCGCCAAGATTCTGCCGGACCAAATGAACAGAATCCCCAAAAATAAAAGAATCCGGCCGGGAAAAATAAATATGCTCAAAAATACAGAAAGATTGTCTTTGTTTTGATCCTAAAGGAAAGAAAGAATGCATTCCTTTCTCATTAATAATAACCACCTCGCCCGGTTCAACATCGCGCAAGAACTGGGCATCAATTAAGTCAAAAGCACAGGTTTCAGAAGCTACGCATATAGCTTTGCCTCTTTTACCTAAGGAAAGCGGCCGAAATCCATGCGGATCGCGGCAAGCAATCAATGCGTCCTTAGTCATAAAGATCAAAGAATAAGCGCCTTTTATTTTGCTCAAGGCAAAAGTGAGCATCTTCTTCAGATCCTTAGTCCTGGTCCTGGCCATAAGATGTAAAATAACTTCCGAATCAGTAGTAGTCTGGAATATGGAACCTTGCGTTTCCAGTTGTTTCTTTAAACTAAGGCTATTTACCAAATTACCGTTGTGGCCAACTGCCAAAGAGCCGATTAAATGATCAATAACAATTGGTTGGGCATTTTTTAGGTTGCTTGATCCAGTCGTAGAATAACGCACATGGCCAAAAGCCATATTGCCTCTAAGTTGTTTGAGTTTAGCTGGATTAAATACCTCATTGACTAAACCCATATCTTTATGAATAAAAAACTTTTCTTTGTCTGACGTTACAATCCCGGCTGACTCTTCGCCCCTATGCTGCAAGGCATAAAGGCCCAGATAGGCCAAATAACTCGCCTGGTTAGCTCCATAAACTCCAAACAAACCGCAATGTTCTTTTGGATAATCTATTTCGAATTTATCTTTCATTTCAATTTATAAATATCTTTTAGCGTAGTTAACCCCGTTTACAAAAATAATTAGGCCGTCTCCAGGCTTTATCTTGGAAAGAGGAAATTTGGAATAAGGAGATTGTGAATTCCAAATATGCCTCTCCGGGTGCGGCATAAGGCCAAAAATCCTGCCCGTCGGGTCACAAATACCAGCAATGTTGTCTTCTGAACCATTGGGATTTTCAGGGTAACTTACAGATTTTATTGACCCATTCTGTTTACAATAACGCAACACAACCTGATGATTTCTATCTAACCTTTGCAGCGCTGACTTACTTTGGCAGATAAACTTGCCTTCGCCGTGTGCTACCGGAAGGGTAATAACCTCAGGTAAATTTTTTGTCCACACACATCTTACTTGTGACTTGTGACTTGTGACTTGTGACTTTAAATAAACCCAACGATCTTCAAATTTATTTGAATCATTATTGGTCAAGGTAGAAATTTGCTCTAGGGAAAAATTCTCTTCTCTTAGGATGGAACCGGGTAAAATCCCCGCCTTGACCAAAACCTGAAAGCCGTTACAAATGCCAATGACTAATTTCCCGGCTTCTAAGAACCTCAACAAATCATCTTCTAACCTATATTTTAACTCATTTGCCAGTATTTTTCCAGCAGCGATATCATCTCCATAGCTAAAACCGCCAGGTATGGCTAATATGCTAAAATTAGACAGCTTTCTATTGGCGCTGATTAACTGATTTATATGCAAAATCTCTGCCCTGGCTCCGGCAACCTCAAAAGCAAAAGCAGTTTCCTTGTCGCAATTAGTGCCTGCAGTACGCAAGATCAGGACTCGGGGTTTTGTCTTATGTACTTTCATTTATTTACTTTTACAATAAAATTTTTCAATTACTTCTAATGCTTGCTGGGCAGTTTCTACTACCTCAAAAATCAACAAATCGCTACTGTTGATACATTGTTTTTTTAAAACAGTTGATTTTAACCAAGAAACTAACCCTTGCCAATAGCTCTTACCTACCAAGACAACCGGAAATGGTTCAATGCGCCTGGTTTGGATTAATGTGAGCGCTTCGAATAGTTCGTCCAACGTTCCGAAACCTCCAGGCAATATCACAAATGCCTTAGCATATTTAACAAACATAACCTTCCGGGAAAAGAAATAACGAAATTCCAGAAGTAAATCAATGTAAGCATTGGGCTTTTGTTCCCGGGGAATTTGGATATTTAAGCCAACGGATTGGCCCTTTCCTTTTTGAGCACCTTTATTCGCTGCCTCCATAATCCCTGGCCCGCCACCGGTGATAATGTTATACCCTGCTTTAGCTAGTGTAAAAGCAATATCCTGAGCTATTTTGTAATAAGGATCCTTGGGAGAAATTCTCGCTGAGCCGAATATGGATATGGCTGGCGTTACTTTGGACAAAACCTCAAAGCCTTCAATAAACTCTGACATTATCCTAAATACGCGCCAGGTTTCTTCTTGTGTGAAATCTTCTTTGATAAAATTATTTTTTGCCATTATTGCCCCCATAATTATAAAAATATCTTACCAATTCAACGGTTCTTGCCAGGCTTTTTTTAGCTTACTTACCTGTTGTTGAATACAGATTTCTCCATCTAAGCCATAAATATTCAAATCCTGGCTGTTGTTTACGCAACCAATCAAACCAAAGTTAACGCCTTTCATTAATTTTTCAAAAAATCTCTTTTTACCTGGCTCAACCTCAACAATAAACCGGGAATTAGATTCAGAGAATAATAGGAAGTCATTCCTTGGGTTTTGTGCTTTGTGCTTTCCTGCCTGCCGGACAGGCAGGGAGCTTTGGGCTTTGTAAGGAATTTCTTTTAGAAACACATCCATACCTAGGCCACCACTAAACGCCATTTCTGCCAAAGCCACTCCCAGGCCGCCTTCTGAGCAATCGTGACAGGAAGAAACAAACCCCTGAGAAATTGCTTTTTCCAATCTCTGAAAAATAGTTAAACTTTCCTTGGGATAGACTTTCGGTAGATTATTGCCTAAAAAACCATGTAATTTAAAATACGCTGAACCAGCCAATTCATCTCTAGTCAGCCCTAAAATATATATCAAGTTTCCGGGTTGTTTTGCAAACATGGTTATACATTTTCTTGTATCCGCTACAACCGAAATTGCTGAAATCAAAAGTGTGCCGGGAATGGATTTAGATTCGCCGGCTAAATTATATTCGTTATACAAGCTGTCTTTGCCGGAAATAAATGGAAGTTTATAGCTTAAGGCGGTTTTTAAACAACCAAGTGCCGCCCGCACCAAGCCAGCGAGCCTGTCCGGTTTATCCGGATTACCCCAGCAAAAATTATCTAACAGGGCAGTTTGTTTTAAGCTACCACCCACGCTTATCACCTGACGAGCTGCCTCATCAATACAAGAAGCTGCCATCCAAAAAGGATCAATTAAGCTAAATCGGGAATTTATTGCGCAACTTACAATAACTCCTTTCCTGGAATCAAGCCTGGGCCGAACAACAGCTGCATCACTCGGGCCATCATTAACTTCTCCGACTAAAGGTTTAATTACTGAACCTCCGCCAACCTCATGGTCATATTGCCGGATAACCCACTCTTTTGAACAAATATTTAAATCAGATAAAAGTTTTTCTAAAGTTTCAGTTAAATCCTCAGGGCAGTTAAATTTAGGCTCTGCGAATTTAGAGGAAGTCCATTCTGCTTTTTTTGTAATCCTTGGTGCGCCGTCATGCAAAAATTCCATGGCTAAATCGCAGACCTTTTTAGAATCATAGAATAATTCTAAGCGCTTATTTCCGGTAAACTCTCCAATAACTGAAAACTCAACATCCTCCTGGTCAAAGATTTCTTTAAGCCGGATGATATTTTTAGGAGGCACAGACATAACCATGCGTTCCTGGGCTTCAGAAATCCAGATTTCGCTGTAACTTAGGCCGTGGTATTTAAGTGGGACTTTTTCTAAATCTACTCTTGCCCCCAGATTTCTGCCCATCTCGCCAACCGCACTGGAAAGGCCGCCTGCTCCGCAATCAGTTATACAGTTGTATAAATTTTCATCGCGGCCAATAATAATTGCCTCTAAGACCTTTTTCTCTTCAATCGGATTGCCGATTTGAACAGCTGAGCTCGATACTGTTTCAGATTCGTCAGTTAATTCTCCGGAAGAGAATGTCGCGCCGTGTATGCCATCCCGTCCGGTTTTACCGCCAACCAAAACCACTAAATCATTTTTTTGAGCGGATTTTTTTAAATATTTCTTAGGGATAATTCCGGCTGTACCGCAAAATACCAAAGGATTGCCGATATAGTTATTGTCAAAAATAATCGCGCCGTTAACTGTGGCAATGCCCATCTTGTTCCCATAATCACGCACACCAGAAACAACGCCTTTCATAACCCGCTTAGGATGCAATGCCCCTGCGGGTAATTTAGAAAAATCATAATCTGGCAAACCAAAACAAAACACGTCAGTGTTTAATACGGGTTTTGCGCCCAGGCCTGTACCCAGGCAATCACGAATAACTCCGCCAATGCCGGTATTCGCTCCGCCAAACGGCTCGATTGCTGACGGATGATTATGCGTCTCAACCTTAAAACAAACATTATAGTCTTGATCAAAGCTGATTACTCCGGAATTATCTTCAAAAACTGAAACACACCAGGGCTTGTTTAACTTCTTCGTAACCTTCATTATTGTTGATTTAAGAAGGTTATTTATCACTGTTTTTCTTTTTATCTTTTTGCTGTTGGCTGTACACTGTTCACTGTACACTATCTTTCCCTTAAATGTTTTATGCCCGCAGTGTTCAGACCAAGTCTGGGCGATTGTTTCTAATTCGCAATCAGTGGGATTCCTCTGAAGCAGAGAAAAATAATTGCTGATTGTGCGCATCTCAACCAGATTTAAAAACAACTGTCCCTTTTGGCTGATCTCTTGTAATCTTTTGTTTGTTGCCCGGATAATATCGACGTAATTAATCTTAAAATTATAATCCGCAGGCTCACGGAATTGGCTGGGATAAGACTGGCCGGGATCAGCAACAATATGCTGAATTACCTTATTGTATAATAATTTTTCTTGGATAGTTTTTAATTCTGGCTGGCTAATGTTGGCATGCAGAATATATCTTTTTGCTGTCCTAATTGCCTCTACGCTTGTAACCCTTAGGTCTTTTATCGCCTTTAAGGTAGATGATTCAACGGGATCCATAACCCCTTGGTTATAAGTAATTTCAAAATCATATACTTGCTTGCCTTTTGATTTTTCTCCGACAAGATTTTGATAATATTTAAACTCCTGGACAATAGGATCAGTTAGTAATTCCTGGCAAATTTTCCTGACATCACTCTCGGGTAAATTCCCCTTAATTAAAAATACAGCAACACTCTTTATGTTATATACACCCTTAATGCCTAGCTCTTGAATTCCTTTAAGCAGCCCTTGGTCTAGGGGGTCAAACACTCCAGTCTTAGGTCTTATTTCTATTCGATAAATCATGGATTTAAAATGAGGACAATCGTAGAAATTTAGGTTATGACAGAAACGCTTTTTTAGAGGAATTGCAAAGTTTTTAGGATAAAATAAGCTTTGCTACTTCCTGATAGGTTTCTTCAATCTGGCCTAGGTCGCGGCGGAATCGGTCCTTATCTAACTTCCTGCCAGTATTTTTCTCCCAAAGCCTGCAGGTATCCGGAGAAATCTCGTCAGCTAAAATTATATTTTGTTTAGAACCTTTTTCTCTACCGAATTCCAGTTTAAAATCAACCAAATCTATGCCTCTTTGACTAAAAAATTCAAGTAATAAACCATTTATCTTAAACGATAAATCAGCTATTATTTTTAGCTCTCTTTCCGTGGCAATCTCTAAAGCTAATATGTGATAATCATTGATTAATGGATCATGCAGTGAATCATTTTTATAATGATATTCCAGAACCGCCTGTTTTAACTTAATGCCTTCTTCCAGGCCCAATAATTTGCTCATTCCCCCAGCAACAATATTTCTTATAGTTACTTCAACCGGAATAATCTCAACATTCTTTACCAGCATCTCCCGCTGGGAAAGCATTTTCATAAAATGAGTCGGAATTAAGCGGCTTTCTAAGTATTCAAACAATTTAGTGGATATCTGATTATTGCATACCCCTTTTTCTTTAATCGTCCCGCGCTTGGTAGCGTCAAATGCTGTAGCGTCGTCTTTAAAATACTGAATCAAAAGATTGGGGTCATCTGTCTGATATAAGATCTTTGCCTTGCCTTCGTAAATCTTGTTTTTCTTTTGCATACTTACAATCCAACATTATTGAATATCACGGAGACATTGCGCAAATAATAAGAAAGATTAAAACAATCCTTTATCTCCTTCTCGCTTAAAAACTTCCTTGCCTCTTTATCCTTAATCAAACAATCCATCAATGACTCGGTAGTCTCGCGCCAAACACGCATACTCACTTTTTGGACAATATCATACGCCTGAGTACGCGCCACGCCTTTTTCCATAAGTTTAACTAGAATTCTCTGAGAAAAGATAAGCCCGCGCGTTTTAGCAATATTCTCCAGCATCTTGTCCGGATAAACTAAAAGATTGTTTAACACCTTAGTAAATTGTACAAGCATGTAATCAAGGACCTGGCAACTGTCTGGCAAAATAACTCTTTCTACCGAAGAATGGCTTATATCTCGTTCATGCCAGAGGCTAATATTTTCTAAGCTAGCCAGGGAATTAGCCCGGATAATGCGCGCCAAACCGCAAATCCGCTCACAAATAACCGGATTCCTTTTGTGCGGCATTGCCGATGAGCCTTTCTGACCAGGAGTGAATGGCTCTTCCACTTCCCTTACTTCAGTTCGCTGCAAATGCCTTATTTCCTGAGCAAATTTCTCTAAACTTGCAGCAACCAGAGCCAGAGTGCAAACATATTGCGCATATATGTCACGGCTGATTACCTGCGTAGCTATGTTCGCAGCTCTGAGTTTAAGCTTAAAAGCTACATAGCTTTCGATTTTGGGAGGCAAATGGCTATAGGTACCAACAGCACCGGAAAGTTTAACTAAGCAGATTGCTTGTCTTGCTTGTTTCACTCTTATAATCTGCCGGTTTATTTCATCAAACCAGGAAGCAAATTTTAAACCCAGGGTTATTGGCTCAGCATGTATTCCGTGAGTCCGACCGATACAAGCAGTATTTTTATACTGTCGAGCCTTGTTAGCCAGAACTATTTTTAGCCTTGCTAAATCCTCCAAAATTATATCAGCTGACTCTCTTAATTGCAGGGATAAGGTAGTATCTAATACATCTGAAGAGGTGAGCCCGCGATGCAGATATTTGGCGTCGCTGCCAATATACTCGGAAACATTTGTAATAAATGCAACAACGTCATGGTTTGTTTTTTGCTCTAATACCTTGATTCTATTTATATTAAACCTTGCTTTGCGCTTAATCCTAGCTAATGCCGGGTAAGGCATTAATTTGGCTTTAGTTAATGCCTCGCACGTAAGTATCTCTATTTGCAACATCTTAGAGAACTTACTCTCCTCAGACCAGATGTCAGACATCCTTTGTAAAGTGTATCGTTCAATCATTTTAACTCCCTAAAAAAGCCTATTTATTATATATCAGAAAAAGGGTAAGGTCAATTAAAAAGAAAGCGCTTTCTAACCAAATCTAGCGATTATTGAACTTAACTTGTTGATGTGTTATATTTTAATTGTGGCGAAGCCGATAAAGTCCTTTAACCATTTTGGTTAAGGGATCCTCTAGTGTTTACTAGGGGGGCAAACTTCGAGAAATCGAAGGACCCCGTCTATGCCCTGGTTGGAGTTGGGATTAGGACGGGCCCGCCAGAGAGTTTGGCGGAGCAAAGCCTACAGACCTACGTTACTTTTGAAAAAATTGCACGAAAAGCTACCTGCGTTCCTAGGGTAGAGAAACAAAATTTCAGTGCAAACAAAAAAAGGAAAAAGTAATAGGGTGGCTGGGTTGCCGAAGAGATGAGCCGCAAAAGGTTTATCGGCTTACGCCGGAATTATCAAATAGAAATCCCGCTTGTCCGTCAGATATGGCAAGCGGGTTATTTTTTGGCTACTAGGCACAAAACTTTATTGATTAGGCTAAGGGGTTATGGGTAAGTCGTTGGTTGTAGCTGAAGCGTCTGCGTTGGTATAGCGGATAACTCCGCTCTCATCAACAAAGAAACTCCTTGTTCCGGATGTATTGTAGGTCTGGGGACGGGCAGTAGCAGCATAGGTATTAGAAGTTGAGGTTATTGAAAAGCTATAGCCTTGTTTCGTACCTGTTCCAAGAACGGCGTCGATATAAGGAGGGCTATCCGAGGCCAGGTTGTTTAACCCTGCTGGGTAAACAGGATTTACAGCTCTATAGCTCTGCGCACCTGTGCTTAGTGTACGTAGGGAGGCTTGAGCTGCAGATTCATTCGCGCCTAATTTTGCCCGCAGTAAATTAGGTATAGCCAAAGCAGCGAGTAAGGCAATAATCGCCACCACAATCATAATCTCAACGAGGGTAAATCCGCCGAGAGATACATCGCTAAATGGCAAATCTAAATCCATTTTTTCACTAAAACGAAACATTTTCATATCTCCTGATTTCTATTTTATCCTTCTACCTTTAGGATGTAATTGTATTATTTAACAATAACCTTGTCAATTAAAATTACTAAAAATTAAGGCAGCTTAAGCTGGTTAGTTTACCAAAGGTTACGCCTCACCCAACAATCAAGTTTACGCAAAGGTTGAGTAATTGGTCTGAGGGGTGAAATACAGCTCGAATCATCCTCTAGGATGCTAACCTTCGAAGAACTATCTGTTGAGCATCCGCAAAGCATTAAAAAAATAAGTGCTGAAAGAATAATCAGTTTAGCGCGCATTTTGTGCCCCGGGTATTCGTTCAATGAGCTCCCATTTGACCAATTTTTCATTTGCATCAAAATATAAATAAACCTTGGTTGAACCAAAGAACTTCGTCGGATAACGATACAATAACCTTACTAACATCTCCTGATCATCAGAAACTGATTCTAGCACAGGTTGGCCATAGCGGCTAAAAACCTCTTTTTTTGAAATGCCTAACTTAAGTTTAGCATGTTTTATATCCTTAAGCAATAAATCGAATCTTTTGTGCGCTGTAATAATTTCCTTTTTAAGAGCATTATCCTCTTCATTAACCTTAAGTAATAATTGCATATTTGGGCTACAGCCAAATAGAAAAATAACAGCGGTTAATAAACCAATAATCCTTAAAGAATTTTTTTTATTCATCTAATAAACTGAATAGATTAGCCATCTGGAATTAATATTATGCAGTTTAAATCTAAGAATATTGTCCTTAAAGCTAACTACGGCAGTACAATCAATATTAGTTTCCGGAAAGTTTATCTGTTTGATTTTAAAATCATTGATCTCAAGTCTAGTAATGGTTTTATATGTTGACTGAAACCTTATGATTTCTGATGTTAAAACGTTAATTTGCAAAGAATCTGCATCCTGGCCTTGTCCAAACTTAAAATCGTTGGATTTCTGTTGCTCCAGGGTTTTTTTAAGAAAATTATATGCGGGCATATTTTCAACATCCACTACCTGCTTAAACTTATCAATCAACTCTTTAGATGCTGGCGTTTGTTTAGGCAGAGGCTGGCTAACTAGATTAAGATAACCACTAATCGTTTTCTCTATTGTCTCTAAGTCTTTAGGGTTAACCAATACACTTTTGCCATAATTAACCAGATATTTATCTGTAAGCTTTTGCTGAACGGGTAAAATTTCTGAAGGATTTTTTTCGGTTGGTTGCGTTATGTTTGACTGCTTATCTATTTCCGGCGTTTGCTTGTTCTTATCAGGCGCTTCTGTTTTTAATTCTGGTTGGGGCTGGGTATTTAATAACGGTGACGGCTTTAATTGAAAAACCTTTGTTTCTGACGCTGGGCCTCGCTCTACCTTATCTATTTCATTAAAATAATAGTGTAATTCTACGCCCTGGCCAATGTTTATTTTTATATATTTATCCGTATATTCGCTAATTGTGCCTTGTATAATTTTTCCGGATTTCAGATAAATAGTATCCGCAAAGGCAAGAGAAATAAATAACAATAAAAATATAAAGGTAAGATAAAATTTTTTCATTTTATTTTAATATAAATTAGTATTATTATAGCAATCTAAGGTTTAGGCGTCAATCAGGAGAGATAATAATAAAACTGAGGGTAAAATTAAGTGCCTACCAAGTATTGGAACCAAATTGGCTAGAATTAGCCCAAAAGTTGCCATTAGTGGGGTTATAAGCATATCCTGCCTGACAATTACTCGCAGGACAAATGCTGCCTTTAGGAACAGTAGTACAAACAACCAGATTATTCGCAAGGTTGGTTGCGCCACCCACATCAGGATTCTGATAGCAAATGTTAGAAGAGGTATCTGCAACAAATGTATTATCAAAAGGCGGATCTCTGGGCGCAGGGCTACTTATAAAGTTATTATCAGAAAGTGGTACACTTAAGATAGAATTACTTAGTTGGTTCTCATAGCTCGCTCGCCTCACTTCTTCAAATGTCGGCCAGAAATTTACTCGGGGATGGAAGCCATCGCTGGTGCTGTTGTTAAGCTCATTTTGTGCCTTATTAATTACCACTGCACTGCGCATGCTTTTGAGAGTAGCTTTTAGCCTGCTCATTTGTGCTTTCTGAGTGATATTCTGAAAAGCGGCAATGGCCGCTGACACAAGTATTGCTAACAGCGCCACTGCTACAACCAATTCAATCAGAGTAAACCCCTTTGATTTTTCTTTCATTTCTTATGTTCCTAGTTGTTCCAACCGCCGCCCCAACCCGGTGGCGGAGGAGGATTGCCTGGTTCTCCTGGAGGATTTTCTTCGCCTGGAGGTATATCTTCGCCTGGAGGTATATCTTCACCTGGACCACCTTCTGACGGAGGAGGATTAACCCCTTCCTCTTCAGGCAAAGGAGTACCACCAGTTCCTTCTGAAACAATAATATTCGGTACGCTACCAGGATTTGACACATTATTATATTGCTTGTGTATATCTACATCATAATCTTTTTCTTTGGCCTTAGCTTCATCTCTAAATCCAACCTTATCTATATGCACTTTAAGTTTCTTTATTTTATAATCCGCTAATTTTTCTTCATCCGGCTTTAGATAATCAATATTTAATCTTCCTGTGGGGCTTTTATCTATTAATAATTTCTTTACCCTTACTTCCATCTCTCCTAAATTCTTATCAATAGTAAGGCTAGAAATATCGATCATCGTATCATCCTTAAACCCCTCTGGATTTTTAATCTTTAAACCTGTAATCCTCAAGAAATAACCTGATTCAAAGCTTTCAATCTTTGAAGGCAGGCCGATTGCCTTTGAGATTTTCTCTTCAACAATTCCTTTAATTAGTAAAACTCTGGCAAAAAGAAGCGCGCTAAATAATAAAACTGTGACAACAACGCCAAGAATTATCTTTTTCATAGACCTCCCAATAAAAATAACTAACTTTTCTTCTTCAATATTAAATATAACAGTTTTTTCAAAAATTGCCAGAGAAATTTATAACAAAGGCCACCTTTGCAGGTGGCCTTTGTAACTGGTTGCGGGGGTCAGATTTGAACTGACGACCTTCAGGTTATGCTTACTACTACAGCTTTCGCTGCCCCCGAAGTTATGCCGAGGTTTGTAGTCCGGACTATACCTTCATCCACGTAAAAAAGTTACATGGAGTCTGCCGTCTAGTCTCTACACCTTCTCCGACGTAATGTCGGAGCTTGGCTCGGTATTACCATTTTAACAGGCTTCACCGAATTTGACAGAAAATCACTTAGTCGTTACCAACTAAGCAGCCCACTTAATTGAGCCTGACGAGCTACCAGGCTGCTCCACCCCGCGATATATTAAAAACTACATTACAAAGAACAAAGTTATAATGATAAATTCCTAATGCCTAAATTCCTGCCTACCGGCAGGCAGGCGAATTGCCAATGAATTTCTAATTCTTTTCCGGAACTATCCTGTAAATAACCTCGCCTTTTCTGACAATGCCCATTTTATCCCGGGCAACGCCTTCCAGGTAAACCGAGTCATTTTTTAATTTATCAACTTCGGCTTTTAGGCTTAAATTTTCTTTTTTTAGTTGGCTTATCTTATTGTTCAAAGATTTATTTTTTGATTTTAATTCCTGTATCCTTGCAAAACCCGGGATGAAAATTGTCAAAGCAACTAAAAATAATACTAAAACAAATAATTTACGAAACATCTCACTTGTTTACTCGAAATTGCGCGCCGGCGTATATTGCATCTTTGCCCAGAGACTCTTCAATCCTTAATAACTCGTTATACTTTGCAATGCGGTCTGTGCGGGAAACCGAGCCGGTCTTTATTTGGCCCACTCCAGTGGCCACTGCTAAATGAGCAATGGTTGTATCCTCAGTTTCTCCGGAGCGGTGTGATATTATTGCATTATACTTGGCTTTCCTAGCCAAGTCAATAGTCTCTAACGTCTCAGAAAGAGTGCCAATCTGGTTGAGTTTAATGAGAATTGCATTTGCAATTTTTTTGTTTATTCCTTTCTGGAATATCTTAGGATTGGTAACAAAGATATCATCTCCGACTAACTGCATCTTATCTGACAATTGTTTGGTTAACCTTTCCCAGCCATCCCAATCATCCTCAGCCAAACCGTCTTCAATAGAGATAATTGGATATTTGCTAGCTAAATCAATATACAGCGCAATCATTTCATCAGAATTTAAGGAAGATTTTTTATCCTTAAGATTATACGTACCAGCCTTTCCAAAGGAACTTGCCGCAACATCTAGGCCAATAAAAATATCTTTGCCGGCGCGGTGATTTGCTTTGTCGCAGGCTTGCATAATTAATTCTATTGCCTCTTCGTTTGATTTTAAGTTTGGAGCAAACCCGCCTTCATCGCCTACTGAGGTAACTAAATTATTATTCTTCAAAATTGATTTCAGATTATGAAACACCTCACAGGCATAGCGCAATGCCTCGCTAAAAGTCGGCGCGCCAACCGGAAGAATCATAAACTCTTGAAAATCTAAGTTATTATCAGCGTGCATCCCGCCGTTTAAAATATTCATTAACGGAACGGGTAAGATATTTGCGTTATTGTTTCCGAGGAATTTAAACAAAGGCACTTTTCTATCTACAGCCGCAGCTTTTGCCACTGCCAAAGAAACAGCCAGGATTGCGTTTGCCCCTAATTTGGATTTATTTTCTGTCCCATCTATATCCAGCATAAGCGCGTCAATCTTTCTAAAATCCGGCGGCAAATTTTTAATCTTCGGCCCGATTATTTTATTTACATTGTCTACTGCCTTACTTACGCCTTTGCCTAAATACTTGGTCTTGTCGTTATCACGTAATTCTAGGGCTTCAAACTCGCCTGTGGATGCACCTGATGGCACTGCTGCCCTGCCCAAACTGCCATTATCCAATAGACAATCCGCCTCTACAGTCGGGTTGCCGCGCGAATCAAATATCTGTCGTGCGATAATATTTTTTATCTTAGCCATTTTAATCTCCTTTGGTTAGTCAAAGCGTAATCTTGTCTCCTTCCTCTTGGTTTCCTTCTTCCAGAGGATTTTTCTCATCGGGTCCTGGTTGAACATTGCCTCTATTAATTTTACCCGTTACAGTTATCTGTATTGGATTCGTAGTATAAGTTTTTGTCCCAATTTTTAATCTTGCCGGGCCGATTGTAATCACACCGATTTTCTTAGGGCTAAGCACAAACTCCAAAACAGACGATTTTTTAACCTTACCTTGTTGCCAGGAAACATTCTCGGAATTTGCGCTGGATAATACATCAAAATCTTCTTCTAATTTCGGCAGCTCTATACCTGGCTCTTGCTTAAAATCGCCTTCTAAATTAATTTTAAAATTTAAAAGCTCATTTGCATCAACTTGTGTTTTATCCACAGAACTAAAAAATTTAATAGCCTCATCCTGTGCAAACAATACAAAACAGAGAATCAATACAAAAATAAAAGCAAAAATAATAATCTTAAACAATTTTTACCTTCCGGCCTTCTATTTTTAGCCTGCCTTCAATAAATAATTTTATTGCCTCAGGGTAAATCTTATGTTCTACTTTGTGGATTTTTGACTCCAATGTTTCTAAGGTATCTGCCTCATCTATTGGAACAGCCTTTTGTAAAATTATCGGGCCATTATCCATCTCGTTATCAACAAAATGAACCGTTACGCCAGTGACTTTTATGCCAAATTCATATGCATCTTTAATCGCCTGGCTGCCTTTAAAACTCGGCAATATCGCCGGATGAATATTAATTATTTTGTTCTGAAACCTAGACACAAAATCCGAGCTTAATATGCGCATAAATCCAGCCAGAACTATTAAATCAATTCCTTCGGCTTCAACTGCCTTAACTATTTCGTTCTCAAATTCGGGCATTGTTAGAAATCTCTGGGGATCAACAAACACCGCTTTTATGCCAGCGCGCTGTGCTTTTTTTAAGGCGAGCGCCTTTTTATTATCCGAGACCACCAGCGCTATATCCGCATTTATAAGGCCTTTACTTTTTGCTTTTATAATTGCTGCTAAATTAGTCCCTCGTCCTGAAGCAAAAACTGCGATTTTCATATCCTTCCTCCATTTACAGGGATAACCATAGGTAAATTATTAAACTTCTCTTCGAAAATGGGTAGCAAAGTTATATATGAGAGTGAGAATTTTGTTTTATCTCGCGCAGCAGGCCGAAAACCCCGAATAAAAATACGATTATACTCACGCCAATCAAAATCCACATTCTATTAAAATACTCAGCCAAAGATGCGCTGGCAAACATCGCCAAGATAAAGCCTAAATGCATTACAAACTCTAAAGAGCTAAACACCCGGCCGAGCATTGTATTGTCGCTTAATTTGTGCACTAATGTATTAGAAGCAATCAACACCGGGGAAAGTGTTAATCCTAAGAAAAGTGAAAATAAGGCAGCAACTCTAAACTCTCCTGAGATATAAGTACAAAACGCAAACAAAAACAGGGCCAGGCCGCTTAAAGAAAGGCAAAGGAAAATAGTTTTCATTTGGGATATTTTATGGCCCAGCCGGCCGTAAAGCAGCGAACCACAGAACAGCCCAAACCCTAAAAATACAGCCAACAAACCCAGCTGGCTGGTAACCGAGCCTAAAACCTCCTGGACAAAAACAATGCTGATAATATAAACTGCACCCAAAGCTAAGCCCAACGTAAAAAATACAGCATTAATATAGCGCGTATTGCGGTCTTTTATTACAAATAGCAAACCTTCTTTAATCTCGGTAAATACGGATTTTTTTATAACCTCAACAATATCCTTGCTAACATCAGCTATCGCTCCAGTAGTGACTTTAAGCTTAAGCTTCTCACTGACAAAAAATATCATCACTGCTGAAATAAAAAAACTAGCAGCATCTAGGAAGAAACCTCCTTTGACTCCTAAAATCTGAGGAGAAACTAGTAATCCTCCGATACCTAAACCAAACATTGCGGCAATCATTCCTGTAGTATGAAACAAGGAATTAGCTAACAACAGATCGCTTTTTTTAACAATATCCGGGATTATAGACATTTTTGCCGGAACAAAAAATCTCGCTACAGAGAATACTAAAAATATAACAAAATAAATTGGAAAGATCGGACGCAGCTCAATAAGAAAAAAAGCAATAACAAATACTAAGCAAGCGCGAATAATATCACAAACAAACATCGTCCGCTGCCTGCTCCATCTGTCTACGTAGACTCCAGCAACCGGCCCGAACAAAAATACAGGGATTATTGTGAAAGAAAAAAGTTTTGCCATCTCCCAGGTTGAACCAGGAGCGCGGCTGGTAATTAAAGCGATTAACGCCATCTGATTAAGCCGATCGCCGAATTGGGATATTATTTGGCTTAACCAGAGTAGAAAAAAGTTTTTATTCCTGAAAATTTCGTTAAATTTTGCCATTTGCTAAACTAAAACCTTTATTTTTATGGAGCCGAGAGTGGGAGTTGAACCCACGACCTACGGTTTACGAAACCGTTGCTCTACCAACTGAGCTACCTCGGCAAAAAATCAAGCACTGCTCCCTGCCGGCCTTTAGGAATTTCGTCATGCCTTAACTAACAAAGTGATTGAATTATACCAAAAAAAATAGCTTTCTACAAGATAGGCACTCGTTTATCGCTCGTGCACTACCTTGTCCCTGCCTACCGGCAGGCAGGCGTAGGGGTTTTCCAACCCCTCTGGTGGTAGCTCATTTCATTCGCTCCCTGTCACCCCTTAAGGGTGTTGCCTTCAACCCCCTTAACAACCCCCAAGTTGTATCGAACAATATGTCAAAATCTAGTTTTCGATACAATAAGGAACGGCTTTCTATTTATTTAACTATTCTTAAGATTAAAAGGGGGGTATAAACCCCCCTTTTTTTAAAATCAAGTGCCGAAGGCCGGAATCGGACCGGCGACGCCAGGATTTTCAGTCCTGCGCTCTACCAACTGAGCTACCTCGGCATTATTTTTTGAGAATTCATTCTATCAGAATAATGAACTATTGTCTATATCTGGCAACCTTAGTTTATTTCACGATCTCTATCTGGCTAGGATGGCGGACAATTATCTCCGGACCGTTATACTCTTTTATCTTGCCAGTTACCTGGACCACCTTGTCTTTAAACCTTGCCGGGCTTATGCCTGCAGCAATAAACGAAGGCAAATCTGAGCGAAAAATCACAACCGTAAAATCATCTTTATAATTCTTGCCAAAGTTCAAATATACAACATTACTTGATTCGGCTACTTTAATTACCCTGCCCTCTACTGTAGCCATCTGATTAATGTACTTATAGGCATCCTTGGCATATATAAAATTCTCGCCTTGCCACAAACCTTTTTGATTCTCCCGGGCTTTTTTTTGGGCAGCGACAAGTATTTCAGTATACCTTACATTTGGCGGCCGGGTATAAAGCATACCTAAACCCTCCTCCAAAATCCGCTCATTAACAAAAATATTATCTACAAAACAATATGCCAAGAGCCGACCATATTTATCTTTTTGCTCAACGTCCAATACCAAGGAAACACTCTTCCCTTTAACCAAGCTTTCATTAAACTGCTTGGCTTCTTCGCCAAATGGCTCTGGGTTATCAACCCAATCCTCGCCGACTCGTTTATGAAGCTCTGGGGTGTCTAAGCCAATATAGCGCACGATTTTGTTGTCGGCTAACTTAACAGTATCACCATCAATCACCTCGATAACCTGAGCTTGGATTTTGCGGTTAAAGAGTTGCGATTTACAGCCGATAAAGCTTGCCGAGAAGATAAATAATGCTGCTACATAAATAATTTTTAAGTGAAGTTGATTTTTTTTAGCGAAGGCCATTGCGATTTTTTACTCAAGTTTCTGCATAATCTTGACAAACACTTTTTGAGCCAAGCCAATGTTCGGTAAAAAATACTTACGCGCTTTTACCTTTATGCGGTTTGTGGCATCTGTTACTTTTTCCACACGGACAATAACCACACTGGAATAGATATTTGCCTGTAAAGTTTTAGTTGATTCATCGGCAGTCTTGATAAGGCCCATAACCGAAGCTACATCCTTTGAAACTTGCCAGAGTTTTTCAATATCTTTGCTGGTATCGGCAGCGATAGTATCCTGACTTATTGCGTAGCCTCCTAAGACGCCAACTCCGCCGATAATTAGCGGCACGCAACCAAAGATTAATAAACAACAAAATAAAATAGCGGGTATTCTTAATCTATGCATCAAAATCCTCCGTTAAATTAAGATTTTTCCTAATTATTTAACCATTATACTATTCGCTAAACCCTATTTCAAATTTAAATTTCTAGTATCCTGTATCCAATTGTTGTTTGGGTTCATCTGCCACAGGTTTTTCTAATTTGTCAGTCTGATCTTTTGTTTTTGTTATTGTCATGCTGAGAACATCGTGCCAGAGAGGCACTTTTACTCTCGCACCAGTAAATTTATCCTCGTAAGTAGCAGAAACAGTATCACCCACCTTTAAATCTTCTACATTTTTTTGTTTGCCGTCAGCACCAGCTATGTTAGAATCTTGTCGAATCCTTAAGGTAATATCTTTAGTAATTGGCTGGTTATAATCATCACTAGCGCTATATTCTACAGTTATGGCCGGTATATCCTGGCTTAAATCCGTAGAAACAATATTGCCGCTTACAGAATGCTCAAACAGCTGACTCTGGCTAAAAGCTGTAGCGATGGCAAATGTTATAAAGAAAACAACAGAAACAATAAACCGTGTCAAATTTTTTCTATTCATCTTATCTCCTCCTTAATTTACCCTCGTTTTGTGTATGTAAATTAATCAATCTTTTTTCTATCTTTGGAAGCGCTGCCTCCACTTCCTTGCTTAAACCTTGTCCGAACTTGGTTGATTCTGGCTGAATGCCTAAAATAAAAATGTCTGCCTTAATATTTTTTTTCAGATAATCACAGAGTAGCTCCAGGCTGCAATTATGAGTAAAAAAAAGATGTTTATCCACTAAGTCTTCCGGCCTAAATATCGTCCACTCTCCTGGCTTTGCTTGAAAATCCAAACAATCAATAATCCAGACCTGGCTGGGGTCTGACTTAATAATTTTGTCTAGGTAATTTTCCGGGCTTACCCCAGCATCTATTATATTTATTTTTTCTTTTAGGCGTTGTGCAATAACAACCCCCACAGCATCGTCGCTCCTTAAAATATTGCCGATGCCGACAAATAAAATCTTTCTATCTTCAGTCATACCTTGGAAAAAATGCTTTGAGTCAAAACTAAAGGAGTGTTAATTTTAGATTTGAAATTTATAATAACATAAGATTGGAATACTTACAAGAGGATAACCGCCAATCGCATAGTCGAAGGATTGCGGTTTAAGATTTGTAGATAGCTTTACGCCGGCAAGCAGGACATAGCAACCGAAAACGATCAGCTCTTAAGGTAGGGTCAGAAATTCCGGGTGATTCTTCACTTAAGAAACCTTTGTCCTCTAAGAATGCTAACATTAAAGAGGTGTTGGAAAATAAAAGTGATCTGATTTTATTCGCCACCCAGATAATCTGGTCATAAGGAGCAATCACTTCCCGGCAACTTTCACAGAGCACTAAATCTTTTTCAATTGTCTGGAACAAATCCTCGCGTTTCAAGGTGGCTAAATCAAAATCCCTTGATAAGCGTATGCCAGTAACTGACAGACAATTAGCCTCACATTGGCCGCAAAAAATACATATATCCCAGCGCACATTCAATATCCTTTTTTTGCGTTTTAGATCATCGGTCCACTCTATGGCCTGGGCTGGACACACTTGAGCGCAAGCAGTGCAACCCACACATTCATCCTCGTAAAATTTCGGCCGGCCGCGAAAAGCATCAAATGGTTGATGAGGTTTAAAAGGAAATTTACTCGTATAAGGACCAACAATTAAAGCCTTTATAGCCTCTCTTAGCTCGCGTAATTTTGGATACTTCATTTATCATCCTCTGCATATTGGTCGCAGACTGATTTTTCCCAGAGTTTCACGCCGGATTTATGCGCACCTCTGGCCACTGCATGAGCAGCCACTGGCGAAGTAAGAAGTAAGAATACTATTGTTAACAGTGCTTTTACTCCGGTTGTAGAAATTCCTTTTATTAAAAATGCACCGAAAAGAATACTGCATGTACCTAAGGTAACGCACTTTGTCGTAGCCTGGAGCCGGCTATAAACATCAGGTAGGCGGTTTAATCCAATACAACCAAGTAGGTTAAAGAGTAAACCAATAATAATAAATATTATTCCTATTATTTCAATCATCAAAACCTCTCCCCTCTAAATATTTGGCGATGGCTAAAGCACCAATAAAACTCTGTAAAGCCCAGGCAATGGCAATATCCAGATACCAATCTCGTCCAGTATGTATACTTAATAAAGCGCAAAAACCCACAATTAAAATCCCTAATGTATCAATGGCCACTGCCCGGTCAGCCGGCGTAGGCCCCAACATCAACCTAAGAAGACACAACGCAAAACAAAGCAACAGAACAAAGAAACAGCGGCTAAGCGCGCCTGATTGCCACCATAATAAAGATGAAATTGGGAAAAAGCTAATAAATATCAAAATTGTTATTATAAACAAAAGGCCTAAAAAATAACGGATGTAACGCATTATTCAAAAATCCTCTTTAGAATATTTTCAAATTTTGTAACGATTAATTGCGTTGCCTGTTCGGTATCTTTAGTCAAAACATTAAGCCAATGAATATAAAGAATACCTTCTTTTGCGTTTATGTCTATACAAAAAGTCCCGGGAGTTAAGGTAATGGAATTAGCTAAAAAAGTTAATCCTGTATCGGATTTTAAGGTTGTCCTGACCTTAACAATGCCGGGGTTTATTGGCAATCTCGGATTCAAAACTCTTAAGGCAACATCAATATTTGCCTTTAAACATTCCCAGAGAAACACAGGAATATAGTAGCAAAACCATAAATAGCGAGTCGGCTGCCTAAAGTGATGGACTCTTTGAATAAACAAACCGCCACTTACGGCTGCGATAAATACGGCTACGGCCAAGCCGACTATTATATGCTGCAAATCAACTGGCCAGGTCAAAATAAGCCAAGTCAAAAAACTAAAAATAAATAACACTAACCTTTTACCCAACTCTAAGCCTCCACATCATCTCGCCGCAGCCTCTAAAACTAGCCGAGAATACATTGTGCCTTGAAGTAATACCTTAGCTGCATCTAAGATGAAAAAATTCATTGGCGGCACAACCATCATCCAGCCAAAAATGCAAATAAGCGCCAGGGTTATCATAGAAAATTTCATCAAACCCGGCACCTCTTTTATATTTTTGAATTTATCTTTCAGCTCACCCCAGAACGCAAACTTTTGCACTTTGAGGAATGAAGCTAAGGTTAAAATACTTGCGATTATTGCACAAACAGCATAACCAATAAACCCTCTCTGAATACAAGCAAATATTATTATCAACTTGCTAAAAAATCCGTTAAACGGCGGAATCCCGGAAATTGACATTGAGGCAATTAGGCTTGTCTGCCAGGTAATTGGCAGCACTTTTCCCAGGCCCCCGGTTTCTTTTAAATCCCTTGTGCCAGCAGCATAATCTACTGCCCCGGAATTTAAGAAAAGTAGTGACTTAAATACTGAATGATTAAACAAATGAAATAAACCGCCAATAATTCCCAGCGGCGTTCCCAAACCAAGGCCCAAAAATATGTAGCCAATCTGGCTTATAGAGTGATACGCCAATAATCTCTTAAAATCCCATTGGGACAAAGCAAGGATAACGCCAACCACCATAGAAAGCGCGCCCATAAACATTAATATTGAAAGAAGAGCTTTGTTCACCCCGAAGATATTAAAGAATATCCTGACCAAGGAATAAATCCCTAAGGTTTTAATTAAAACTCCGGAGAGCATTGCGGATATTGAAGCCGGGGCAGAAGGATGTGCGTCTGGCAGCCAAGCATGAAATGGCACTAACGCAGACTTAAGGCCAAAACCCATTAAAAATAAAACACTCACAAATGGCACAACCCAAAGATTGTGTTTCAAGCTCAATACCCGAGCAATATCTGCCATGTTCAAGGTTGAGGTAAAACCATAAAGAAAAGCTATGCCTAAAAATATAAAACTCGAGGCAATTGAACCCATAATTGCGTATTTAAATGAAGCTTCCAGTTCTTCTGCTTCTGTGCCAAATGCCACGAGTGCGTAACTGGAAATCGAGGCAATCTCCAAAAATACAAAAAGGTTAAATAAATCGCCGGTAATAATCAGGCCATTCATTCCGCAGACCATCAGTGAAAACAAAGTAAAAAATTTAGGCCGATCAGTATACATCTGCATATACCTGACGGAAAAGATAGCTACAAGAAAAGAAATTAGATTCACAGTAACCAGCATAAATGTAGCCAAATTATCCAAAACCATAGATATCCCAAAAGGCGGAACCCAGCCGCCGATTTTATATACTAAAATATCCTGACCGGTGATTTTAAAAAATATTGTAACATAAAGCGAATAGGCCAAAAGCAAGGCACAGCTAAGGCAGGCTAAAAATTCCGAAAAACGCTTAATAAATCTTCCCAACAGGGAAATTGAAAAAGCGGCTGCCAGCGGAATTATTACAAATAAAGGAATAATATGAACAGGATTCATCCTCTAAGCCTCTTTATCTTGGTGATATCAAACGTGCCATATTTTTCATAAATCCTTATAGCGATTGAAATAACTAAAGCCGTAATCCCTAAGCCGATGACAATAGAAGTCAGGACCAGGGCTTGTGGCAAAGGATCAACCATATTAAGAATTATTTGGTCTTGCGCATCTATCGGCGCCCGGCCGTGAAATTTATAACCTAACAAAACAAAAAATAGATTTAAGGAATACTCGATTATCCCTAAGCCGATGATTATTTTTACGAGATTACGCTTACGCAATACTCCGTAAAGGCCAATACAAAATAATACCAAACATAATAAATAAAGACTCATTCCAAAATTCCTCTCACATAAAACCCGTTATTCTTTTTTAGTTTTTTCCAAAATTACCAATGCTAAAAATATCGCAAATAAGCCTACGCCGACTTTTATACCGATGGAGATATTGCTTAAAATAATAGCTCCGGAGCTAAATAAGTCGAATGGTTTCCCTTTGGCCAGGATATTCAAGAAGAACGAACCGCCCAAAAACCCCATCACTGCTACAAGCAAAAACATCATTGCGCCGATACTTTCTAGATTAGTAGCAAGGTTTCTGGAAATTTTAGCTACAGCCACATCCTTACCAAAAGCGAGCATCAGGTGCACAAAAGACAAAGCCACAATTACCCCGCCGGCAAACCCGCCACCCGGAGATAAATGTCCATGTAAAATAATATAAATGCCAAAAAGTAAAATCAGGCCGACAGTCAAGCGCGTAACTGTCTTAACTATCAAGGTCATGCCTGTTTTTGGATTATCAATCATTTTTATCTCTCTATTTTCTTTCTTCCGGGCCTGCGCAAAACAGCCATTATTCCGATAACTGCAGTAAATAAAACTGTTGCTTCACCTAAAGTATCATAAGCCCGGAAATCGAGAATTACTGCTGTAACTATATTAACCGCGCCAGTTTTTGTCGTACCTTCGGCTAAATATTTTTTTACCACAGTCATTAGAGGCTGACCAAAACTAGGTAACTCTTTCAATGCCAGCCAGGAAAAGAAAAGAAACACAGCAATAAATACCAGAGTGGAAATAGTATTAAAAATCCAGCGGCCTTCAATTACCAAGGGCAAGTCTCTATTAATCGTCGCCCGAATTAAAATAATCAAACATAAAACTTCAACAACTAACTGAGTAATTGCTAAATCTGGAGCCTTAAGGATTAAAAATGCTAAACACAAAGCAAAACCAACCGCGCCAACGGCAATAACACTAGAAAGCAGATCCTTTGCTTCAATTGCCACGATTGCCGCAAAAATCATAAATATTAAAAGTATATGTAGCTCCATTACCCTATCCTCTTACCTGAACAGATTCCAAAATAATATAATCATGCCTAAAAGTGTCCAAACCAAATAAGTCGGCAAGATTCCGTTGTGTAAATATTGCAAAAATTTACCTACCCCTAGCACGAGAATTTTAGCTTGTTCGTATATATCAAATAATCCGCCTTCCGCCTTTTTATAAATACCATTAAAAAGCCCAAATTCTTTTATCGTATTATAAAACTCTGTGCCGGAAACTTTGTTTTCAACAGAGATTGTTTCTCCGCCTATAAAGCAATTATCGCTGCGGCTAACTTTCTTACTCCGAGATAAATAATATACAGCTAAACCTAAGAAAATTCCCAGAATTATGAGTATTGTTGGAATATTGACTAAATTTCTTTCTGGCAGGGAAATGATACCAACAATGGGATAGATAATGTACTTTAAGGGTAATTGATAAGCAAATACTCCAAAAATAACGCAGACTAAACTTAATATTAAAACCGGACAAAACATCATCCAGGAAACTTCTTTAGGTTTTCCTTGTAATATTTTTTGCGATGGGATACCCAAAAATACAGCATG
>JAGVEL010000061.1 GCA_020058285.1 Candidatus Omnitrophota bacterium | reverse complement strand
TGAAAGGGAGGTTAATATGTCAGCAAAAGGAATGGTTTTAGTAAAACTTACTCCGGGTGAAGAAAAAGCGGCTTTAGACTCAATTAGTAAGATCTCCGGAGTCAATGAAGTAACCGGAGTTTTTGGGGCCTGGGATGCGGTTTGTCATGTTGAAGCCAGTGACCTGAAAACCCTCGCCTCAGTTGTAGTTGAAAAGATTCGCAGCTTGCGCGGAGTAATGGAAACCGAAACGCTTATTGAAGTAAAAATTTAAAAGGTAACATCTGTATAGCGGTGATTTGGAATTCTAGTTCTTTAGGAGATTATTATGCTTTGGGTAATTTTAGGCGTATTTTGTGCTCTAGTGGTAGTGGTATTATTTTTCCTGACGAAAAATAATCAAATGCTTAATTCAAATTTGAATTCGTTGGCCAAACAGGTGAATGAGCAGCTAAATTCTCTGCTCGGACAGGTAAGTGACCGCATAAAAGAGGTTAACCAGCTCGTTTCTGATACTCACCGTACTGTTGGCGACAGGTTAGACAGGGCAACTACTGTTTTTGGCGATGTCCAAGCTTCGCTTGGCCGTTTAGAAGAGACGAATCGCAGGATTTTTGAGGTTAGCAAGGATATATCCGGCTTACAAAATTTATTGCGCGCCCCGAAATTCAGAGGAGAATTAGGCGAAACATTATTAGGCAATCTCCTGACTCAAGTGTTGCCCAAAGAGCATTTTTTGCTTCAGCATCGTTTCCGCTCAGGCGATACCGTGGATGCTGCAGTCGTACTCGGTGAATATCTCTTGCCGGTTGATGCAAAATTTCCTTTAGAGAATTTCAAAAAATTTCAGGAGGCAACTTCAGATGATGAGAAAAAATCACTCTGGAAGGCATTCAGCCGCGATGTGAAGAATCGCATTGAAGAGATATCGCAAAAATATATTCTGCCGGATGAACGGACTTTTGATTTTGCCATGATGTATATACCTGCTGAGGCAGTTTATTATGAGGTTAGCCGCGACGAAGAACTCAGTAATTTCGCAAAAAATAAAAAGGTAGTAAGTGTTTCGCCAAATACTTTCTATGCATATCTGCAGGCAATCTGCCATGGACTTAAAGGCATAAATATAGAGCGCAATGTGCGCACAATTATCTCCCAATTAGAAAGGCTGCGAATTGATTTAAATAAATTTAAAGAAGATTTTGAGCTTGTGGGTAACCACCTAAACAATGCTTCTAAAAAATATAACGATGCCCGGACAAGGCTGGAGCATTTTACCGATAAATTAGCGACCACAGCGCAGACGAAGGAGATTGAACAAAAAGAGGATAAGATTTGATATCAATTATAAAGAAAAAGACTCATTACGAGTTTAAGGATTTAAATTCACTTGAAATAATTGCGGCATTTAGTGATAGACAAGTTAATTTGGGTTTCAAAAATAACCCTGCATTTTCTGATAAGCGAAAGGTTTTTTTACAAGAGTTAGCAATAAATCCTTTAGATTTAATTTGTCTAAAACAGGTGCATTCTAATACTGTGATTCGCGTCGGCGAAGAATGGCGCGGATTTGGCGCTAAGGATTATACAAGTGCAATTAGCGATACAGACGGCTTGATTACAGATATAAGGAATCTGCCCTTGGCAATATTCATCGCCGATTGCCTGGCAATGTATTTTTTTGATAAACAAAAAAATACAATCGGCTTAATTCACTCCGGCTGGCAAGGTACTGCGGGAAAGATAGCAATTAATACCATAAAAGCCTTTCAACAACATTTTAGCTCGGATGTAAATGATATAATTGTTGCATTTAGTCCGTGTATCCGGTCATGTTGTTACGAAGTAAAGGAGGATGTGGCTAAATTTTTCAATAGCAGCTTGATTTACCGTCAGGGAAAAGTATTCCTTGATTTAGCCGGTGAAAATAAAAAACAATTGTTAAGCGCGGGTATAAAAGAAGAGAATATTATTGATTGCCAGATTTGTACCTGCTGTAATAGTTCAGAATTTTTTTCTTTCCGCAGGGAAGGAGAAAAAGCAGGTAGGATGATGGCGGTAATGATGTTAAAACGAGGTCAAAATGTCCAGGGTATTAATAATCTATTATTCTAAATCCGGAAATACCAGGTTGATGGCAGAAGAAATTGCCAGGGGCATAAAAGAGGAAAATATTAGTGTTGACATCAAAAAGGTTCAGGATTGCTCGCCAGAGGAGCTTCTTAATTATGAGGCAATAGTTGTTGGCTCGCCGACTTATTACGGCTCGATGGCCAGCCAGATTAAGGCGTTGTTTGACGAGACAGTCAAATTCCACGGCCGCCTAGATGGGAAAATCGGCGCAGCATTTTCTACGGCAGCTAATATTGGCGGAGGGAACGAAACAACAATCCTGGATATCTTGAACGCCATGCTCATACATGGTATGATTATCCAGGGTGATCCAGTCGGTGATCATTATGGCTCAGTTGGTATAAATAAACCTGATAGTCGCGCGCTAAAGCAAGCTTTTCGCCAAGGCAAGCGTATCGCAAAACTTATTGACCGCTTGAGATAGTTATGTATTGCATTGTGTTTGTTACAGTACCGAATATTAAGGTGGCAAAGAAAATAGCCAAGGGGCTACTTAATGCCAAGCTTGCGGCTTGCGTTAATATTATAAATAGGGTCTATTCATTATTTTGGTGGCAGGGAAAAATTGATTCTGCTTCGGAGTTATTGTTAATTATCAAGACCAGAAAGAGTCTGTTTATTAAATTATCCAAATTAGTAACTAAACTTCATCCTTATACAACAGCCGAAGTAATATCATTACCTTTGGTTGGGGTTATTCCTAAATACCGTCGGTGGCTTGATGCAAATCTCGTTAAGTCCAGTTAGTATTGTTGGCGCGTTTCTTGCCGGAATCTTGGCAAGTTTCACGCCCTGCGTCTACCCGTTTATTCCGGTAACACTATCGTTTATCGGTGTTAAAGCAAACACATCTAAAATAAAAGGTTTTTTATTAAGCTTAACTTTTTCTTGCGGCTTGGCTTTAACATTTTCAGTCTTGGGCGTAATCGCGGCATTAAGCGGTAAGGTTTTTGGAAGTTTTACCCAGACGCCATTTTTTTATTTGTTGATTGCTAATATCTATTTATTGTTAGCATTGAATTTGTTGGATATTTTAAAAGTACCTGTAAAATATTTTTCCTTTTTATCCATTCTAGCTAGTAAAAAAATTGTACCAAAGGGTTTTCTAAGCGTCTTTATCCTCGGCGCATTGTCTGGTTTAGTTATCAGCCCTTGTACAACCCCAATACTTGGTGCAATTTTAACTTATATTGCCAAGGAAAGAGATATCTTAATGGGTTCTATGTTACTAACTAGCTTTGCTTTAGGTATGAGTGTGCTATTGATATTAGCCGGGACATTCGGTGCATTTCTACAAAGTTTACCAAAGAGCGGGGTCTGGAATAGGAGATTAAAAAACGCAGCTGCAATTATTTTAATTATAGCTTCAGAATATTTCTTTATGAAAGCGGGGTCTTTATTATGAATAAGAGGATTTTTTTAGTTATTATTATGTGTTTTTTGGCTATTTGTTGGGTATCGAATGTGAATGCGCAAACTAGGCGCGCGCCGGATTTTTCATTAAAGGATATGAATGGCAAAGAAATAAGCCTGTCGAGCATTAAAGGCAAAGAAAAAATTGTTATTTTCTTCTGGGCAATCTGGTGTCCGCATTGCCAGACTGCCTTAAAACGCCTTAATCAACAGCCAGGTAATTACAAATTAGTTACGATAAATATCGCTGAGTCACAAGAAAAGGTTAAAGCATTTATGCAGAGGAATGGGTATAATTTTGTTGTATTGTTTGACCAAGATCAAGAAGTAGCTTTAAGCTATGATGTTGTTGGAATACCGACTTTTTTTGAGATTGATCAAGATTTAAACATTACCTATAAAGGTTATGAATTCCCGCCGGATTTGAAATAAGATTATCTATGAGAAACCAAAAGCCCGACTTCTTGCCTAAATGTTCAGCCACAAGTATTGGTAGCCTGCCGTTTGTTGATCCGACTGAAGCGGTTAAGCAGGTGTTTAAGCATTGTCTAGATATCCCTTTCTGGCCGCAATTACCCAAAAGAAGCTGGAAAGAAGGGATGCTTTTTCAATTTATTGAAAATCTAAATTTTTTGAGCTTAGATAATCAGTCGGTTGTCCTAAGGGCTGATTACAATCAGCGCCTGGAGCAGTTTTTTGAGGCAGTTATAAAACGGGATTTAGATTACTTCGCGATTTCAAGTGAGTATGCCGCAGGCTTAAGAACATATTTAGATTTTTTAAATAAGGAAAAACCTAAAGCAAAATTTTTAAAAGGCCAGATTACCGGACCGTTTACTTTTGGTTCTCAAATAAAAGCTTCCAATGGTAATTCCCTGCTTTTTGACTCTCAACTTTTGGATGCCGTGGTTGTTGGCTTGGCGCTAAAAGCAGCCTGGCAAGTAAAGGAATTTAAGCGGCTGGGATTACCGGCAATTATATTTATTGACGAGCCTTATCTGGCTTGTTTTGGCTCAGGCTTTACTGCGGTAAACCGCCAGGATGTAATAGATATTATAAACCGCTTGATTGAGCAAATTAATCAGCCGGATTGCCTGGTTGGGTTACATTGTTGTTCTAACACAGACTGGTCAGTAATCTTAGAGACAAATATTGATATTGTAAGTTTTGACGCCTTTTCTTATATGGAGCGTTTTATCCTTTATCCAGAGGAGTTAAAGCGCTTTTTAGCCAGGGGCGGCTCGATTGCCTGGGGCATAGTTCCAACTTCTGAGTTTAATAGTAAGATTACCGTTGATGAATTAGTTGGGAAATACAAAGACGGATTAAGAATTTTAGAGCAAAAAGGTTTAGATCCTAAGCAAATCTGCGAGAAATCACTGATAACGCCTAGCTGTGGTTTGGGCTCTTTGACTGAAGTGACTGCTAAAGCTATATTAGGGCTACTCAATGATGTTTCTACCCACCTAAAGCAAGAGTTTTCTTTCCCTATTACAAGAGTGTAACATTTTTATTCTCAATAAGTAAGAGAAAACCAAGCACAACTAGTAGCTTGCGTCACACAAGTTTGCACGCCTGCCTACGGCAGGCAGGGCACAAGCGAAAATTAAACGCCAGCTGGCAATTAGCTTGCGTCGCAAAAGCCCTTGCGACATCAAGTAAAAACCAAGCACCAGTTATCGTTGCTTGCGTCGCACAAGTTTGTGCGACATCTCGCAAAAATTAATCGCCAGTCGGCAATTTTTGCTTGACATCAGGTTTGATTATCTATATAGTATTCTCGTTTAAGTTTTGAAGCCATTATCCTTCCAAAAAATTCTTAAGGAAAAAATGAAAGAGATACGGATACATGCCCGCGCTGGCCAAGGCGCAATTACCACAGCAACAATCTTAGGCCATGCCTACTTTGCTGAAGGTAAATTTCCCTATGCCTTTCCTTACTTTGGGGCAGCAAGAATGGGCGCGCCAATGAATGCCTTTGTCCGGGTAGATGAGAAGCCAGTGCGTTTACGTTCACAGGTCTATGAGCCTGATTTTCTAATTATTGCTGATGCAACATTAATGCGCGGCTTTAATTGTTTTACTGGCCTTAAAAACAAAGGTGTAGCAATTATTAACGAAAAAGAAACTTTGGATTTAAAAGAAGTAAAACCCGGCCAAAAGGTATTTTTTGTTCCGGCAAACGATATTGCTATGGAAACAATCGGCCGGCCAATTGCCAATACTGCGCTTTTAGGCGCTTTTGCTGCAGCAACCAATGAATTTAAGCTTGATTCTTTAATTGAAGCAATAAACAAGCGATTTAGTGAAAATTTAGCCAAGGTAAATATTGCTGCTGCACAGAAAGGGTATGAGTTTATAAGTAAGGCCACAACTTATGGAGCGAAACGAACATAAGTTGTCTGGCCGAACTTATCCCGATAGCTGCAAGAAAATTTAGCTATAAATTTTCGCAGCGTTATGCTATCGGGGTTACAATAAGAGGAGTGTGCTCATTAATGTTTGGCCCAATAGTAAGTAAATCCGGTTCAGGAGTTAAGTACAAAACAGGTTCTTGGCGCACTACGCAGAAGCCAAAATTCCTGAAAAAAAATTGCATTGCCTGCAAAATGTGTATAATGATTTGCCCGGAGGGTTGTATTAGTGGCAAAGAAAAGAACACATTTGACTGCAATTTTGATTATTGTAAGGGTTGCGGGAACTGTGTGGCAATATGCCCGAAAAAAGATATTATAATGGAGAAAGAGTAAATTAGATGAAACAGTTCATAGAAGGTTCACGAGCAGTCGCCGAGGCAGTAAAATTGTGCCGGCCCGGAGTAATTTCAGCTTACCCGATTACGCCTCAGACGCACATTGTTGAAGAGCTTGCGCAGATGGTTGCGCAAGGCGATCTAAACGCCCAATTTGTTAACGTAGAAAGTGAGCACTCAGCTGCTAGCCTTGTATTAGGCGCAACTGCAACTGGAGTGCGCAGTTTCACAGCTACCAGTTCTCAAGGTTTGCTGCTTATGGCCGAGGTTTTATTTAATATTGCTGGTTTACGTCTGCCATTAGTTTTAACCTGTGCAAACCGGGCAGTTTCAGCACCGATTAATATCTGGAATGATCATCAGGATGCAGAGACTGTGCGCGATAGCGGCTGGATCCAACTTTGGGCAGAGGATATGCAGGATGTTATGGATTTACATATCCAAGCTTATAAATTATCCGAAGATAAAAGAGTTTGTTTACCGGTAATGATAAATATGGATGGCTACATATTAACACACGGCATTGAAGTTGTAGATGTGCCTACGCAAGAGCAGGTTGATAAATTTTTACCAAAATATAATCCGTTATACAAGTTGGATGTTGATAAACCCATGACTTTAGGGTTTTTAGCTGGCCCGGATTATTATCTAGAAACTCGCTATGCGATTCAGTCCACAATGTCAGATTGCCTAAAAATAATTCCTGAGATTGTTGCTGATTTTAAAAATATTTTTGGCAGAAGTAGAGGCGGGTTAGTTGAAACATATCGCGCTGAAGATGCGCAATCAGTTATAGTAGCTAAAGGCTCAATTATTGGAACGATTAAAGATACAGTGGACGAATTAAGAAATGAAGGCAAAAAAGTCGGGGCAGTAAAAATCATTACCACCCGGCCGTTCCCAGCCGAGGTTCTAAATAAATGCCTTTTAGGCATTGCGAATATCGCAGTGGTTGAAAAAGCTATTTCATTAGGTGCATTTGGGCCTTTATTTGCTGATATAAAAGCAGTTCTCTCAGCCAATCCTAAACAGAAACTTAGTAATTTTATTGTCGGACTTGGCGGTAGAGACATTAGTAAGCAGACAATTCGTGAAATATTTGAAAAATTAGTTAAAACAGATGAAACTTGCCAGTTCATTGGAATCAAGCCGGAGTTATTAACCGGGGAAAATCCTCAGGAGAGTTTTTCTGATGAGTAAACCGCTATTTACATCAGGACATGCTGCTTGTGCTGGTTGCGGCCAGGCAATAGCGGCACGCCTGGTGATTGAAGCTGCTGGTAAAAATACGATTATCGCAAATAATACCGGTTGCTTAGAGGTTTTTTCTACTGCTTATCCTGTTTCATGTTGGAATGTCCCCTGGATTCATTCTCTTTTTGAAAACGCAGCAGCTGTTGCTTCAGGGATTGAGAGCGCCTTAAAATATCTGGGTAAAAAAGAAGGTATTAATATAATTACTCAGGCAGGAGACGGTGGCACAGCTGACATTGGTTTGCAGTCTCTTTCTGGTATGTGGGA
>JAGVEL010000016.1 GCA_020058285.1 Candidatus Omnitrophota bacterium | reverse complement strand
TGAACCCCGCCCTTCCTAAAGGGCTGGGTTATATACAGGAGGAAGAGCGGGGTGAATCTGAAGCGAATATTGGCGATTGCTAATAAAGAATTTATCCAGATTAGGCGCGATCCGCGTTCTTTGGGCCTGGCCTTAGTAATTCCGGTATTTTTGTTGATAATCTTCGGCTATGGGCTTTCCTTAGATATTGACCGCGTTCCTACTGTTATCTGGAATCAGGACACTACTTCGCAGCTGACCCGAAATTTCCTGCTTAATTTTAAATACTCCAAATACTTTAAGATAATCCGCTATACAGATAACTACCGGGATATTGAACGGCTTATTGATAACGGCACAGCAATGATGGCCTTGGTAATTCCTAAGGATTTTTCACATTATATTAAAGCCGGCAAAACCGCTCCTTTACAGCTTTTGGTTGATGGCAGCGATTCTAATACAGCAACGATTGCTATGGGTTATGTGAATTCAGTAGTAGGAAAATACAATGTTAATTTGCTAACTTATACTTTAGCGCAATATGGTTTAAAACCTTCTAGAACTGTAGAAATGCGCTCAAGGGTTTGGTTTAACATGGGGTTAAATAGCCGATGGTTTATCGTCCCTGGGGTAATTGCAATGATTATTATGATTATTGCTGCGCTTCTTACTTCAATTTGTATTGCCCGGGAATGGGAGCGGGGAACAATGGAGCAACTAATTTCTACTCCGGTTAAGCCTCCGGAGCTTATTATTGGTAAGCTCATTCCCTATTTTACAATCGGATTGTTTGATCTTACCGTGGGAGTAATTATGGCCAGGTTTGTGTTTGGCGTGCCGTTCATGGGTAGTTATGTTTTGCTTTTCTTTTTAAGCGCTTTATTTTTAATTGGGGCGTTATCGCAAGGAATTTTTATTTCTGCTGTTGCCCGGACGCAATTACTTGCATCTCAATTAGCCACATTGACTACTTTTATACCGACTATGCTTCTCTCCGGATTTATCTATCCGATTTTTAATATGCCGCCGGCAGTCCAGGCAGTCACTTATTTTGTTCCGGCGCGCTATTACATTGTTATAGTCAGGGGATTATTCTTAAAAGGAAATGGTATTGATGTTATGTGGGACGAGGCGCTGTTTTTATTGTTATTTGCGATTATGATGTTTGGCCTGGCGTTAAAGAAATTTAAGAAAAGGGTGGTCTAAAGCAGGATTGATTTATGTTTGAGAGAGCCAAGGCAATATTAATAAAAGAATTCAAGCAGGTGTTACGCGATAAGCGGATGAAAACTGTTATTTTTGTTTCGCCGCTTATACAGATAATCCTGTTCGGTTATGCTGCTAATAAAGATATCAATTATATACCTATGGCAATTTATGATCAGGATAACACCAAAGAAAGCCGCGAGTTACGCTATAGGTTTGTCTACTCTAAATATTTTGTTCCCAAACAATATATCCATAGTCAAGATGAGCAGGACCGGGTTATTGATAAAGGAGTGGTTAACGTGGTGTTACGCATTGACCGCGGTTTTGGCCGTGACCTTAAAGCCGGTAAAGACGCGAATGTCCAATTAATCCTCGATGGTTCAGATTCAAATACAGCGATGATTATTATGGGTTATGCGGGTACGATTATGGGAAATTATCAGCAGGATCTTATTAAGAACGATATTGCTTCAATAGGCAATGCGATAAGCTTTCCCAGCGTAGATTTAAGAGACCGAGCCTGGTTTAATGAAAATCTTATTTCCAGGAATTATTATCTTCCTGGAGTAATCGCATCAATTGTTACAATAATGTCTCTGTTGTTGACAGCCATGGCTATAGTGAGGGAAAAAGAGATTGGCACTATGGAGCAGTTGATTGTCAGCCCGCTTAAGCCAATAGAGCTTATTTTTGGAAAGCTTCTGCCTTTTGGAGTGATTGCTCTTATCCAGACAGGTCTGATTACCACGGTGGGTATATTATGGTTTCATATACCATTCCGGGGAAGTCTGCTTTTATTGATATTGTCTACATGCATATATTTATTCACAACCTTGGGGGCGGGGTTATTTATTTCAACCATTTCTTCCACTCAGCAAGAGGCAATGATGTCGGTTTTCCTGTTTTATATGCCGACGTTTCTTCTTTCCGGGTTTGCCTATCCAATACAAAATATGCCGATGGTTATCCAATGGTTTACACTTATAAATCCGATGCGTTATTTTCTGGTTGTTGTTCGCGGCATATTCTTGAAAGGGGTGGGAATAGAGACTCTTTGGATACAGCTTGTTCCTCTGGTAATTATTGGTTTTGTGGTAATTACCTTAAGTACTTTAAGATTCCGGAAAAAACTTGCATAATAGTAAATCTAATGTGAGAATGTTAAATATGACGTTTTTAAAGAGGCACACGATTAGCAAGGTGATTACAGTTGCGCTTTTCTTCTTTTTTGTCTTTGCCAATGTCTATACAATAAGGCGGCTTAGCCGTTATGCAGTTGAATTTTATTTTTACGATAAGTTGTTTGTTGCTTTTCAGATTGGCGGCAACAACGGATTAAATAAGGAATTGGAAAATATTCTTTCTCAAGACAAGTTACCTCGCGAGCTAATACTGGCAAAAGCGTTTAAGAAAGACTTAAATAAAATTCAGGCGCCGGATAAATTTTTAAAGAATATTTTGGAGGAAAAGAGAAGGGATATCAATCTTTTTAGGCATTTGCGCAATATTGCCTTTGGATGTATTGCCGTGCTTATTTTATTGCGTATCTGGCTTAATTACCGCATTAAATTTGGAAAATAGGGGGGTATTATACAAAATGAAAATTTTTAAATCTTTAACAATTATACTTGGAATAATTTTTTTATTTATTGTTTTGTTGTCAGTGGCGACCTTTGTCATTGTCAAACATATCAGGATTAAGGATCTCATTGAGTACGAGATTGAACAGCAGCTTGGAATTAATGTGACAATAAAAGAATTGGGTTGCTCTCCGTTTCTGACTCATATCTTTGCCAAAGGAATAACTATTCACAATCCGCCGGGGTTTAAGGGGGAGGAGTTAGCGTATATTAAGGCCATTCATTTGGTTTGGGATCCAGGGGATATGATTATCTTGAAAAAACCGTCAATATATGTTTGTGGCGTGAATCTGGAGCGGTTGAATGTTATCAAGAATGAAAAAGGTAAAGTAAATATTGAAGAACTTATGCCAGTCCAAAATCAATGGACTATTTCACAGGATGGTACACCGTTCTTTTTTGATATTTTGGTCTTAAGCATCGGCGATGTGAAATATACAGAATATACTGCTTCTAGCGTCAAGACGCACACCTATCATATCAATATAAAGAATAAGCCATTTGTTCTCTTGCAGGATGAAAACGAAGTTATCAAGTTGATTATCTATAACGCAATACAAAATACAGATATCGGAAGATTGGTCCATTTGACTGTGACGCCGGTTTTTTCCGGGGTTTCAAACACATTCGACTCTGCCTGGGGTACTGCTAAGGTTGGGACTAAAAGCGCCTGGGAGATTGCGACCATGCCGTTTAAGTTGATATTTGGTAAGTAGAAAGTTAGAAGGTGAGCTTTCTTACTGTGAAATAGGTAATGCTGAATATTCCTGCCTCAATAACTATTGTTGCCATCGCTGCTCCGGCATAAGAAAAAGAATAGGTTAAAAGGAATATTAAAGGTAAGCCGATCATTGCCATGATTACGTGAATCCGGGAATAGATATGCGTTTTACCGCAGACGAGCAGGAACTGTACGCGGAAAGCGTTAGCGCTGATAAAGAATATTGAGATAATTAAAAGCCGCAAGGATAATTCTACTTTTTGGTAATCCCCACCGCAAACAACCCGCACAATAAAAGGCGCGAAGATAAAAATTAACGGCAGGAAGATTAAAGAGATATTGATGGTTATCTGCTGGACGCGTTGCATAATCTTAAACGCCTTCAGTTTGTTTTTATGGAATATCTTGCTAAGCCTCGGGAAAATCGCCTGGGAAAAAGAAGCCAAGGGAAAAGTCTGGAATATGTTGGCAATTTTTTCGGCAACAGAATAAAATCCGGTAATAGTGTTGTTAGTTAAGAGCCCCACAGTAAAAACGCGCGTAGTTGTATAGGCGTTAATTGCCACGATAGAAATAAAAATGTCCCAGCCGGCTTTTAGTTGTTTGCGGATATTGTTATACCCCGGGAATTTAAACGACACCCCGAAATGTTTAAAAACAATATATTGGCCCAAAATGCCGGTGATTAGAAATACACAGGAGTTTATAAGCGGAACCATCAGAAAATCTTGGGGCCCTTTTACAAATAAAAAAATAGAAAGCGCTAGAATAATCCCGCCGATAATATTCAGGTCAGCAATATGCTTCATTTTTTCTGTGCCTTGGAAAAACCAGACAGGAAAAAGAGTATTTCCAAGTACTGCACCAAAACTCAAGACATAAACTAGCCAATCATTTCTAAACTTCGGGATAAAATATACTAAGGTCCCCATTATCAGTAAACTCAAAAATGCTAAGATAATTTTTACGGTCATAACCGAAGAGAAGGCCTGGCAGACTTTAGCATGTTCGTTGCGGCAGAGAGAAATTTCTTTTGTAGCTGAGACGCTGAATCCATAATCCGTTAAAATCATGAAGTATTGTACAAAAGCCTGGGCAAAAGCAATCAACCCGAATTTTTCCGGGCCAATTACCCTGAAAAGATAGGGCAAAATTATAATCGGCAGGATGTAGGTTATGGCTTGGAGCACCGAGAGAGAGGCAACGTTTTTCATTACCACCTTGCGCTCGCGGGGTTTCACCATGCGGTAAGTTTTCTTAATCAATTTTATTAGAGAATGCATGCAATTAATTTACATTGTTTTAACATTTAAGTCAAGCACTGCAGTTTTTATTAGGAAATTTGCGCGGTAATGATATAATTAAAATATGATTAAATTCCCTAAAAATTTTCTCTGGGGAGCAGCCACATCTGCTTATCAGGTTGAAGGAAATAATGTCAATTCTGATTGGTGGGAGTGGGAGATAGAGTCAAGGCACGAAAAATCCGGTTCAGCCTGCCGCCACTATGAATTGTATGAACAGGATTTTGACCTGGCTAAAAGTTTAAACCATAATGTTCATCGTTTGTCTATTGAGTGGAGCCGTATTGAGCCCCAAGAAGGAAAATTTTCCAAAGAAGCATTAGAGCATTACCAAAAGGTAATATTATCATTAAGGTCCCGCAACATTGAGCCGATTGTTACGCTGCACCATTATACCAATCCGATTTGGTTTGCTAAATCAGGCGGATGGGAGAATAAGCAGTCTGTTAGTTATTTTTTGCGTTACTGTGATTATGTAGCAAGCTTTCTTGCAAAACACGTTCATTATTGGATTACAATAAACGAACCTACTATATTTTTATACCATGCTTATATTATTGGGGCCTGGCCTCCTCAGATAAAATCATTCTTAAGGGCAAATAAAGTTGAAAACAATCTTGTTTGCGCGCACGTAAAAACATATCAACTGATACATAAAATTTATAAAGAACTAAATATTGAAAAGCCTTGTGTAGGTATTTCCCAATTTACACAGGCTTATATGCCATGTACACAAAGTCCACAAAACCGATTTGCGGCGAACTTAAGGGATAAATGGTATAATTTTAATTTTCTGGATAAAATAATCAGGCAAAGGTCCATGGATTTTATCGGGATAAATTATTACTCGCGGCAAGTGGTAGAGTTTAGTAAGCCAAGCATTGCTAACTTGTTTATGGGCGTTTGCAAAGATAACCATCATCCGGTTTTGAAAAATTCCCTGGGTTGGGATATTTATCCCGAAGGCTTACGTGAGCTGCTTTTAAAACTCAAAAAATACAACCTGCCGGTGATTATAACTGAAAATGGCATATGCACAGCAGACGATAATCAACGTTGGGATTATATTCAGAGCCACCTAAAAAATATCCACCAAGCAATGGAACAAGGTGTTAATGTGCTAGGTTACCTTTATTGGTCACTGATGGATAATTTTGAGTGGGACAAGGGTTTTGGCCCGAGGTTCGGGTTATTGGGTATAGATTACAATACTTATAAACGGACAGTCAGGGAAAGCGCTAAAAAATACAGTCAGGTATGCGTTAGCGGAATTTTAGAATGAGGTAACAAATTATGAATTTATTATACGCGATTATTGCCAGTGTTGTTGTCAGCCTTATTTCTTTGGTTGGTGTTTTTGCTTTATTAATAAAAGATAATCTATTAAAAAAAATCATGATCTTTTTAGTTGCTTTTGCTGCCGGCGGCCTGATCGGCGGCGCATTTTTAGACATTATACCTGAGGCTGAGCAATATATACAAAATAGAACCCATCTTTTTCTTTATGTGATACTGGGTTATACGCTTTTTTTCATATTGGAAAAATATCTTCATTGGCGTCATTGCCACAGCGCAGATTGCCATATGCACCGGTTTACGTATTTAAATATAGTCGGAGATATGATTCATAATTTTAGCGATGGATTAATTATTGGAGCGATATTTTTAATAGATATTAAGGTTGGGGTAGCGACTACGTTAGCAATTATTTTTCATGAAATTCCGCACGAGCTGGGAAATTTCAGTGTTTTGGTATATGGTGGTTTCTCTAAATTTAAAGCTTTATTTTTTAATTTCTTATCATCGTTATTTGCTATAGTCGGTACATTAGTCGGTTTTTATTTTGCTACTCAAATTAAGGGTTTTGCCGGGATAATATTGCCCATAGCTGCCGGCGGGTTTATTTATATTGCTTCTTGTGATTTAATTCCGGAATTGCATAAAGAAGAAGACGGCAAGAGATCCGCGCTTATTATGGTAACCTTTGTCTTGGGAATTATGCTTATGTTTTTTTTAAAGATGTTGGATTAAATAATGTATACTTGCCCAATGCATCCCGAAATCAGGCAGGAAAAGCCGGGCAACTGCCCAAAATGCGGCATGAGTTTAGAGCCGATAAGCCCATCCGCTGATTCAGATGAAGAAATTCGCGCAGCTAAATCATTATCCAGAAAATTCTGGATAGGTTTAATCCTTTTGATTCCAATTATGCTGTTGGCTGTCGGAGGGATGCTCAAATGGATTCAACTTATTTTAGCCTCAGTAGTTGTTCTTTGGGCTGGAGGATTTTTCTTTAGCCGAGCATGGCAGTCGCTTATAAATAAAAGTTTAAATATGTTTACTTTGATTGCATTGGGTGTGGGCGTAAGCTATCTCTATAGCGCAGCAGCTGTAATATTTGCGGTTGAGAAACTTGATCTTTATTTTGAATCAGCTGCGGCAATTACAGTTTTAGTTGTGCTTGGTCAATACTTAGAGGCAAGGGCGCGCATTAAAACAAGCCAGGCGATTAAGGCATTACTCGGCCTTGCAGCAAAAAATGCGCATCGCGTCCAGAATGGTATTGAACAGGATGTTCCGATAGATAATGTTGGCAAGGGGGATATATTAAGGGTGCGGCCTGGAGAGAAAATTCCGCTTGATGGCGAAATCATTGAAGGTAGTAGTTTTGTTGATGAATCGATGATTACCGGAGAGCCTGTAGCTGTTCAGAAGGTTACCGCTGATATGGTGTTTGGCGCAACTATTAATCAAACCGGAACTTTCTTAATGCGCGTTGAGAAAATCGGTTCGCAAACTTTATTGTCGCAGATTGTTCAGATGGTTTCTCAAGCTCAGCGTACCCGCGCGCCAATTCAAAGAATTGCCGACCGAGTATCCGGATATTTTGTGCCGATTGTTATGTTGGTTTCAAGCTTAACTTTTATCATCTGGTTTATTTGGGGCCCAAGCCCAAAGCTGGCGCATGCTTTGGTTAATGCTATTTGTGTATTGATTATTGCCTGTCCTTGTGCCTTGGGTTTGGCAACGCCAATGTCAATTATGGTCGGCGTGGGAAAAGGTGCTAAAGCCGGGGTGTTGATTAAAGATGCTGAAGCGATTGAGAAGAGTGAAAAAATTACCCATGTTCTGGTTGATAAGACCGGCACATTGACGCAAGGCAAGCCTCGGGTTACGGCAATTATGCCCGCATCAGGCTGGGATAAACAACAGATTATAGGTTTAATTGCTTGTCTTGAGCAGGCAAGCGAACATCCTTTAGCTCGGGCAATTATTGAGTATTCTAAAGAACAAAACATAAAAATAGAATCTGTTCAGAATTTTGAATCAGTAACCGGTGAAGGTGTCATTGCAGATATCAAAGGTAAAGCTGTCGTAGCTGGTAAACAAAAATTCATCGAACATTTCAATATAAATATTCCTGAAAATTTAAAAGAACAGGCTATTGATTTACAAAATCAAGCTCAAACTGTTGTCTGGCTCGCAGTGCAGGGAAAAATAGCTGGGATTCTTGGGATTTCAGACCCAATTAAGCCAACAACGCCTGATGCAATACACGAGCTTCATAAAATGGGATTAAAAATTATCATGGTTACCGGAGACAATAACAAAACTGCTGAGGTTATTTGCGCTAAGCTTGGCCTTGATGGTTTTTATGCGCAATTAAGCCCGAGGACTAAGCAGGAGATAGTCAAAAAATTTAAGGCAGATAAAGCGATTGTTATGATGGCCGGTGATGGTATAAATGACGCGCCGGCTTTGGCGCAAGCTGATGTTGGTGTGGCGATGGCTACAGGCACAGACGTGGCTATAGAGAGCGCGGGGATAACTCTAATTAAAGGCGATTTAAACGGCATTGTTAAGGCGTTACATTTAAGCCGCAATGTTATGAGAAATATCCGCCAGAATCTATTTTTTGCGTTTATCTATAACGCCCTAGGAGTTCCTATTGCTGCCGGAGTCTTGTATCCATTTTTCGGTTTGCTGTTAAGCCCGGTGATTGCTGCGGCCGCAATGAGCTTCAGTTCGGTCTCAGTTATCAGTAATTCGTTAAGGCTGCGTAATTTAAAACTTTGACCGGCAAAGAAAACAAAAAAAGGTCTTGCAAACGAATTAAATATTGATTAATATTAATATTGAGAGTACTTTTTAGTTTTGATTAAAATTTTTTCTATGGACCTGGAAACGCCTTACTACTTGATTGATGAATCAAGGTTGTTAAAAAACCTCAAAATTATTAAACAAATTAGAGATTGTTCTGGCGCGAAATCTTTATTAGCACTTAAATGTTTCTCGACGTGGAGTGTGTTTAATTTGATGAAAAAATACATGGATGGAATAACTTCAAGTTCGCCGTATGAGGCACGCCTGGGATTTGAAAAATTCGGCAAGGAAGTTCATGCTTATTCGGTTGCATATTCCAGAGAAGATATAAAGGAAGTTAGTAAATTTGCCGACAAAATTATTTTTAATTCAATATCGCAGCTAGAGAGATTTTCCTCTTATGTGAAAAATCGTAAAATCGGCTTAAGGATTAATCCCCAAGTAAGCTATTCTCAATTTGATTTAGCAGATCCGGCTCGCAAATTTTCCCGTCTGGGTGTGATTAATAGAAAAACACTTTTAAAAGTAATCAATCGGATAAGTGGTGTGATGTTCCACTTTAACTGCGAGAATGCTGATTTTAAAAATTTTTCTTCCAATCTTGATTATATCAGCCGCACTTTTGGAGATTTGCTCAAACGCCTGGAATGGGTTAGCTTAGGTGGAGGAATTTATTTTACTAAAGAAGGCTATCCCCTGGAAAAATTTTGTAAAAAAATAAAAGATTTCGCTCAACGGTTTAATGTGCAAATTTATTTAGAGCCCGGGGAGAGCACGATTACCGAATCCGGTGAATTAGTTACAAAAGTTTTGGATATTGTCCACAATCAGATTGATATTGCAATTGTAGATGCTTCAATAGAAGCGCATATGTTAGACCTGTTAATTTACCGCACAAATGCTAAAATAAAAACTAACGGCAGGTATCAATATATGATTACCGGCCGTTCTTGCTTAGCTGGAGATGTATTCGGCACATACAATTTTAAGTCCCGGTTAAAAATCGGGCAATTAATTAGATTAACTGATGCTTGTGGCTACAGCATGGTTAAGAAAAATTGGTTTAACGGCCTGAGGATGCCGTCAATCGCGGTGAAAAGACTCGACGGGTCGATTGATTTGGTCCGGCGATTTAATTATAGAGATTATGTGGGGAGTTTATCGTGAACTGAACCCCTTGCCTAAGCACTTCGAAAATTTCTTCGATATTTTCGAGGTAGACTTCGGGCCTTGCACAATTCGCGCCCGCAGAACGCGGGCAAGAATTGTTCAAGATTAGTCCTAAAACAATCTTGGCTTTGCCAAGATTGTGTAGGAATAATTTGCAGAAACATAACCGATGGCAAATTAAGGAGAATAGACGAAATGAAAAAAAACGTATTGATTGTTGGAGCTGGTGGGGTTAGCCACGTGGCTGCACATAAATGCGCGCAAAATAATGATATCTTAGGCGATATTTGTATTGCTTCAAGAAAACAGCATAAATGCGATTTAATAATTGAGAGCGTGAAAAGAAAAAAGCATATTAAAGATCCGACGAAAAAAATATATTCCCGCCAGATTGATGCATTAGATATACCCGCAACGATAAAACTCATAAAGGAAACTAATTCCCAGATAGTGATTAACCTTGCTCAAGCTTACGTGAATATGTCTTTGCTTGAAGCCTGCATTAAAGCCGGCGTAGCTTATATGGATACCGCTATACATGAAGATCCGAGCAAGGTCTGCGAAGATCCGCCCTGGTATGCTAACTATGAATGGAAACGTAAAGATCTCTGCAAAGAAAATAATATTACGGCAATTTTAGGCGTAGGTTTTGATCCCGGCGTAGTAAATGCTTACTGTGCGCTTGCAAATAAGCACTATTTTGACACGATTGATACCATAGATATACTTGATGTTAATGCCGGAAGCCACGGCAAATATTTTGCCACAAACTTTGACCCAGAAATAAATTTCCGGGAATTTAAAAAGGTCTGGACCTGGATTGACCGCAAATGGGTGAAAGAGAATGTCCACACCGTGAAGATGATTTATGATTTTCCGGTTGTGGGTAAGCTGCCGATTTATCTAAACGGCCACGATGAACTTCATTCCTTGTCAAAAAATATTGATGCCAACAGCATCCGTTTCTGGATGGGGTTTAGCGATCACTATATCAATGTATTTAGCGTGCTTACTAAATTAGGCTTAACTTCTGAGAAGCCGGTTAAAACTGCTGAAGGAATTGAGGTAGTGCCGTTAAAAGTTTTAAAAGCGCTTTTACCTGATCCATCGTCGCTTGCGCCGAATTACACAGGGAAAACCTGTATCGGCAATTACATTAGAGGCAAAAAAGACAATAAGGAAAAGGAGATTTTTATTTATAACATCTGTGACCATCGCGAGTGCTACAAGGAAGTAGAATCGCAAGCGATTAGTTATACTGCAGGCGTGCCACCGGTTGCTGCAGCAATTCTAATTGCTAAAGGCACCTGGGATGTAAAGACGATGGTTAATGTTGAAGAATTAAATCCTGATCCATTTATAAAACTGCTTAATAAAATGGGCTTGCCCACAGAAGTCCAGGAAAATCCCCAACCGCTTTTTATTAAGCGAAAAGGAAAGGTTGCCGACAAAGCAGATAAGTTGAGTGAAGAGATGGTGGTTTCGGGGCATCGTTGAAAATTTTAAGTTTGCGAAATCATATATTTAAATAAGAGGCGTTCCTAGAAACGCCTCTTATTTTTTAAACGAGGCTTAAAATGGTTTTTTCGGGTTTGTTCGCTATATTGGCTTTGGTTCTATTTTTGCCTTTTTTGATAAAGAAGATAGAAAGTGATCTTGAATTTTTTCTGTTCGTTATGGGATGTATTGCAGTTAGCCTTACATCGCAGTGGAGTAAGCATTTGGTAAATGAGGCTTTAGTTGAACCAATAAAAATAACCATTGCGGTTTTTATTGCCGGATTTATTTTTAGGGTTTGCCAAAAACCAATTGCTGCTAACGTAAACAAGGTCGCTGACGCAATCGGCTTAAAACCGTTTGCCTTTTTATTAATAGTTATCCTGGGATTTTTATCAAGCGTTATAACTGCAATTATTGCCGCGCTCCTGCTTGTTGAAATAATTTCACATCTTAATCTTGATCGCAAGTACGAAATAAATCTTGTAATACTTGCCTGCTTTTCTATCGGCTTTGGCGCAGCATTAACTCCGATAGGCGAGCCGCTTTCAACTATTGCAATAGCTAAACTAAAAGGAGCACCTTACCAGGCTGATTTCTTTTTCTTATTAAGGAATCTGTGGCAATTTATAATACCCGGAGTTATTATCTTTGGGCTCTTTGGAATTTTTCTTATGCCTAGCAAGCATCAAAATAAGCATGGTTTAGACGCTGCTAAAGAAGAAAATCTAAAAGATATATACATAAGAACCTTTAAGGTCTATGTTTTTGTCATGGCGCTGGTTTTTCTTGGCAAGGGGTTTAAACCGATTATTGATACCTATGTTTCAAAGATGCCTGCGCTGGGGCTTTACTGGCTGAATATGATTTCAGCTGTAGTTGATAATGCAACCCTTGCTGCTGCAGAAATAGACCCGGGAATGAGTTTATTGCAAATAAAGTCAGCATTATTAGGCTTGTTGATAGCCGGAGGCATGCTTATACCCGGCAATATACCAAATATAATTGCAGCTGGAAAACTTAAGATAAAAAGTTCAGAGTGGGCCAGGTTTGGCGTACCGTTAGGTTTAATTGTGATGTTAGCAGGCTTTGTTTTATTGCTACTGTTTAAATAATCCCGCCCAAAAATTTCCACATTTAAAAAAACAATTGGTCGCAAAAGCTTTTGCGACACGCGTAAAAAACTAATCACCAGTTGGTAGTTTTTTACTTGACATTTCTGCACTAGCTTGCTAAACTAAATAGCCATATGGCTATTTAGTCTGGAGGTTGTCTTGAAAGAACTGGAAAAAATTATAAAGGCGTTAGCAGATAGAAACCGGCTGAGGATAATTAAGCTGCTTGAGAAGCGCAAACTTTGTGTTTGCGAAATAGCCTTTATCCTGGGAATTACCCAACCCAGCGTTTCAAGACACCTTAAAAAACTAAGCAACGCCGCTATGATTGATAGCGAACAGGATTGTTTCTGGACAAATTATTATTTAAGGAAGGATAATTTAACGTCGCGAGCTCTTTTAACTTGTCTTAATAAACACCTGAATAAACAGAGTGTTATTAAGCATGATTTGGAAAAGTTAAAAAAAGTTAACAGAACCAGGCTTTGCTGTAAAAGATAATTAACCGTAGCCACTTAGGCTTAAAATTAAGGAATATAAACCTGTCCCTTGCTTAAACGCTGGGAAAATCTCTTGCGATATTTTCCCAGCAAGCTGCGGGCCTTGCACAATTCGCGGACCGCAAAGCGGCCCAAGAATTGTTCAGGATTAGTCCTAATACAATCTTGGCTGTGCCAAGATTGTGTAGGAATAATTTGCAGCCACGAAACCAAGGGCAAATTAAGGAGGTAGGTATGGAAAGTAAGAAAGATGTAAAGAAAAAAAGTTTATTTAAAAAGCTAGTTGAAAGGATTGATAAAAAGATGCAGGAAAAGGCTTCGTCTAGCGGCTGCTGTTGCTGTAACCCGAAAGATAAGTCATGCTGCAGTTAATAGCGGATTGGCTGGTATATTCAGTCCTAAAGTTTGATTCTTCATCACGGATAGGAGCAGTGCTAAATTTCTTTATTTATGACTCAATAAAGATTATGCTGCTTCTATTCGTTATGATTTCGATTATCGGCTTTCTCCGTAGTTTCCTATCGCAGGAAAAAATAAAATCCTGGATTATTGGCAAGAAAGGTTGGGGTAATTTTTTTGCCGCGTTATTTGGGGCAATTACTCCGTTTTGCTCATGTTCTTCAATTCCTATTTTTTTTAGTTTTTTAGAAGCAGGAATACCCTTAGGCGTTACATTTTCATTCTTAATTACATCGCCATTAATTAATGAGTATTTGGTTGTATTGATGATTGGATTTTTCGGCTGGAAGATTACATTAGCTTATTGTATAAGCGGAATGTTTATCGGGATTATTTCAGGAATAATCCTGGGTAGAATGCATTTGGAAAAATACATTGAAAAGGATATTGTGTCAGCAGATACCGAAGGGGCTTGTGAAATAAGTAAAAAGGGAATAAAACAACGTATTCTTTTTGGGATTAATGAAGCAAATTGCGTTATCCGTAAGCTTTGGATTTGGGTGCTTGTTGGCGTAGGTTTGGGAGCTCTAATCCACAATTATGTTCCGCAAGAAATAGTCCAGGCAATAATCAGTAAGACTGGAATTTTCTCAGTGCCGATTGCAACTCTTATCGGAGTGCCGATGTATGGAAGCTGCGCAGCGATTGTGCCCATTGCAGTTGTTCTATTTCAAAAAGGATTCCCTTTGGGTACGGCCTTGGCATTCATGATGGCAGTTGCAGCATTGAGTTTACCCGAAGCAATTATGCTAAGACGTGCAATGAAACTAAAGTTAATATTCATATTTTTTAGCATAACCACATTAGGCATTATATTTACAGGTTATTTGTTTAATCTGTTGCAAAAAATATTAGTTTAAAAGGCAGATGATAGTCTGGAAGAGCAATGTGAAGAAATTTGCTGTTTTAATTCTTTTATTAGTTTTGGTGGTGCCTGCTTTTAGCCAAGATGTATCTAAAAGTAAAGTTGTTGCCTATTACTTCCACGGAACAATGCGTTGTCCTACCTGTCATAAGCTTGAGCAGTATTCAAAGGAAGCTATAGAAAATAACTTTAAAGATGCACTCGCGTCTGGAAAGTTGGAGTTTAAAGTAGTCAATGTAGAAGATAAAGGTAATGAGCACTATGGAAACGATTACCAGCTTTATACTAAGTCGCTTATTTTGTCCTTAGTCAAAGACGGTAAGCAAATAAAATGGAAAAACCTTGATAAGATTTGGGATTATGTCGGTAACAAACAGAGATTTCTTGATTACGTTAAGGGTGGAGTTGCCGATTTATTGAAAGAAACCCAGTGATGGAGATATTAATAGGTTTTGCATCGGCATTGTGGCTTGGGATATTGACTTCAATTAGCCCGTGCCCTTTGGCATCAAATATTGCCGCAGTATCATTTCTTTCAAAAAAAATAACATATCCGACTCTTGTGTTTATCTCTGGCTTGGCGTATACGTTAGGCAGGATGGTTTCGTATGCGTTTTTAGGATGGATTATTATCAATTCTCTTTTAAGTGTGCCGCAAGTCGCCCAATTCTTGCAGAAATACATGGGCAAAGCTTTAGGACCTCTTTTAATTTTCGTTGGACTCTTTTTATTGGAAATAATCACTCTGCGCCTACCCGGTATTGCGCTTTCTGAAAAATATAAAAATAAGTTAGTTGAGGCTGGAGCTCTTGGAGCTTTTCTTCTAGGTTTTATCTTCGCTTTGGCATTTTGTCCGATTTCCGCGGCATTATTTTTTGGAAGTTTGATACCCTTAGCGCTTAGCAGTAAGGTTGGGACGTTACTACCGCTTGTTTACGGAGTGGGTACAGGTCTTCCAGTACTCATATTCGCGGTAGCGATCGCGTTTGGCGTTACTTCATTTAGCCATTGGTTTGGCAAAGTCACAAAGCTTGAGTGTTACATGCGCAGTATAACTGGCTTAATTTTTATCATTATTGGGTTGTATTATACGGGAATATACATTTTGAGATTATTTTAGTCCCTTTGCCAGAATTCTATGGGCTAGGCCCGTGGATGATGATGGATAGGGACGTCGCCCCTATGAGGGGGCTCCAGGGTGACGAATTGGAAATAGAAAAGAATAAGAAGTATGAAATAATCGTTTTTCCCAATCAGGATGAAGGGTTAAAAGCCCAGAGGATTTTGATTGCTAAATGTGAGGATTTCAAACATATTTCTACTTTGGCAGTGGTCGTGCCCAAAGAGCGTAATCAAGAGGTATGTCGAGTTGTTATTAATGAGAATGTGCTGATTAGTGGGCATTATCCTTTTTTATATCGCGATTATGAAGAAGATTTTTTTAAAGCGGCACGGGAATATAAACCCTCCGGCGAAGAGGATGATTACTTAAAGTCGATCACGCTTTGCTACGTTGCGCCTTGTATGGCTGATGAGAAAAAGATACGCTTGATTGCCTATTTTGACCGTGATATGTCAGAACTTTTACCTTATCTTAATTCCGTCATAAAAGGAGCATCGTATAACAAGAATGCGTCGACGCTTACCTATGCCAAAGAGCGCCGTCTGATTAATCTTTATAGCATTAAGATTACTGTTGCAAAAGCGGATGACATTATTGATGCTTGGAAAGTATTGGATGGGGTTAAAGAGCTCATAAATAGGACTTATAAAAACACCGATACAATAAAACCAAATTATGAAGAGAAAGTTAAGGTGACTGCCTTGCAGATATATGGTTGGCTTCCTAAAAGCAATTGTAAGGTTTGCGGCGAGGCAACGTGTCTTGCTTTTGCAGTGAAGCTTTTACAGGGAGAGCAGAAACTCTCAAAATGCGCGCCTCTGTCAACGGAATTAAGATTCGCAGAGAATAAGAAAATTATGCAGGAGATGGCAGAAGCATTAGGTGTTGCCTGATTAAGATAATGGAGGGATAGGTATGAGTGAAGGTATTGTAAAAAAATTATCCTTTTTAGACAGGTTTTTGACTTTGTGGATATTTTTAGCCATGGGCATAGGTGTTTCGTCAGGATATTTCTATCCGCAGATAGTCGGGTTTTGGAACAAGTTTCAGGTAGGGACGACCAATATTCCGATTGCGATTGGACTGATTCTTATGATGTATCCGCCTTTAGCAAAGGTTAAATACGAGGAGATGGGAGATGTATTCCGCAACACAAAAGTGCTTTGGCTTTCGCTTATTCAGAACTGGGTAATTGGCCCTGTTCTTATGTTTATTCTCGCGGTTGTATTTTTGCGTGGCTATCCTGAATACATGGCCGGGCTCATTATGATTGGGCTTGCGCGTTGTATCGCTATGGTGATTGTTTGGAATGAGTTGGCAAAGGGAGATACCGAATACTGCGCAGGGCTCGTGGCATTCAATTCCGTTTTTCAGGTGCTTTTTTACTCTGTGTATGCCTGGGTTTTTATTACAGTGCTTCCGACATGGCTTGGGCTTAAGGGGGCGATAGTGCGGATTACTATTGGGCAAATCGCAGGAAGCGTTTTTATTTATTTGGGGATACCGTTTCTTGCCGGGATTATCAGCCGTTTCAGCTTGATTAAGCTTAAAGGTAAAGAGTGGTATGAGAAGAAGTTTATTCCGCGCATCAGTCCAATAACCCTTATCGCACTTCTTTTTACCATCGTGGTTATGTTTTCTCTTAAAGGCGAATATATTGTTAAGATCCCGCTTGATGTGGTGCGCATAGCGATTCCGCTTGTCATTTATTTCATAGTCATGTTTTTGGTCTCTTTCTATATGAGCAGGAAAGCAGGAGCGGATTATTCAAAGACAGCTACGCTTTCATTCACGGCAGCAAGCAACAATTTTGAGCTTGCCATTGCGGTGGCAGTTGCAGTTTTTGGAATAAATTCAGGTGCGGCATTCGCGGCCGTTATAGGGCCATTAGTCGAAGTACCGGTGTTGATTAGCCTAGTTAATGTTTCGTTATATTTCAAGAAAAGGTATTTCAATGGGTAAAAAGAAAGTTTTATTTGTCTGTGTGCATAATTCAGCAAGGAGCCAGATGGCTGAAGCATTCTTAAAGCTTATGGCTGGGGATAGATTTGATGTTGAAAGTGCAGGGCTTGAGCCAGGAATACTAAATCCCGTAGCTATTGAGGTTATGAAAGAAATAGGCATTGATATTTCGCAGAACAAGACTAAAAGCGTTTTTGATTTTTACAAACAGGGCAGGCGCTATGATTATGTGATTACGGTTTGCGATGAATCTCAGGCAGGTAAATGTCCGGTTTTCCCCGGGAAAGCTGAAAAGCTACATTGGAGCTTTGAAGATCCGGCAGATTTTAAAGGCAGCCTGGAAGAATTAGAAAAAACCAGACAAGTGCGAGACCAGATTAGGAAGAGCATTTCTGAATGGCTTGGGTCTCAAGCTATTTACTGAAAAAAGATAATTTATCAATTTACATCTTTGTTTGCAAGCTTTAGAATATTTTTATGCATAAGACAAGGATAATCTGTACTATTGGGCCAGCTAGCAGTAGTTTTAGTATGTTGAGGAAGATGATGCTTGCCGGGATGAATATTGCCCGGCTTAATTTTTCTCACGCGAGCCTTAGGGAGCATGAACGTACCATGTGCTTAATCCGGCGGTTAAATAAAGCCTACCGCAGTAACGTGGGTATACTTCAGGATCTAGAGGGCTTGCGGATAAGGATCGGCAGGTTACCGGGTAAAAAAGAG
>JAGVEL010000063.1 GCA_020058285.1 Candidatus Omnitrophota bacterium | reverse complement strand
TTAAAATTATTGGTGTTGATACATTGGGTTTTGACCGGCCTTATAAGTTTATGATCGGTGATTTTTTGCGCACTCATGATGCAAAATATCTCTGGCCAGCGCATTTTTTTGGCAGGATTAAGGAATACGCACACATTGAAAGATTAGCCAATCTTGATAAATTACCCAATTTTGGTTTTAAAATTGCTTGCTTTCCGGTGAAGATTAATGGCGTGGGGGCAGCTTGGGCCCGCGTCGTAGCAATATTGAATTAGGAGGTAGACATGGGACACACTTGCAATTCCATAGTAATTAACGCGCCTTATGAAAAAGTCTTTGAAATTTCCAATGATATTCCTCGCTGGACAGAACTTTTTGGCGAAGAATATAAAAAAGCAGAGATTGTAAAAAAAGAAGGTAACAAAATTACCTTCCGCCTGACTGATGATGAAAATAAGTCCTGGCAATCATGGAGGCTATTGTTTAAAGAAAAATATTTTACTTATTCAGAGAGAGAAGAGCCAAAGTTTCCTTTTAAGTACATGAAGATTGTCTGGCTTTATACGCCTAAGAATAACGCTATAGAGATGACCTGGATCCAGCATTTTGAAATGGATGAAAAAGCCAAGTTTAATGATGAACAAGTAGAAGGCTTTATCAATAAGCACTCCAAGGATAACTTAAAAATTTTTAAGGATGTAATTGAAAAAGCCGCAAACAAATAAGATCTAGTAAGGAGAGTTAGCTATGAAAGATGACTTAATTGGTAAAACTGCAATTATTACCGGAGCAAGCCGCGGTATTGGTAAGGCAATTGCTTCAACAGTAGCCAGCCTGGGGATAAATTTAAGTATTGCAGCGCGCCAAGAAGGCCCGCTAAATGAAACTGCAGCTGAGCTGGAAAAAAAATACAAGGTAAAGGTTTTAGCTACGCCTTGTGACGTAACCAAATTAGAAGACCTTGAAAAGTTGGTTAATAACACAAAACAGAAATTCGGTTCAATAGACATTCTTATTAACAATGCCGGAGTTTCCAGCCAATACCCATTTGAGAAGCAGCCGATTGAGGATTTTGAAAAGCTGGCGCATACGAATTATTTGGGTTATGTGCGTTTAATCCGCTTAGTGATAAATGACATGATAAAAAATAAAAAGGGAAGCATTATAAATATGGTTTCCGGATCAACTCTTTGCGATCCCTTGCCCAGAAATTTCATTGTTTACAGCTCTCTAAAAGTCGGCTTGCGCGCTTTTTCTAAAGCATTGTTCTGGGAATTGCGCGACCAGGGGATTAAGGTTACATCAATTCTTCCCGGAGTAACTGATACAGATCTTACAGGTAAATTAAATGAAATTACCGCAGACACCTCTCGGCTTATGACTACTGAGGCAATTGAGAACGCAGTCAAATTCGCCTTAACTGTTCCAGCAAATGTTTGCCCTTTAGAGATTTCCGTGATTAATCAGCAGACTCCTTGGACTGCACCGGTAATACCATACAAACAACAGCACCCTGGTAAATAATGAATATTCAGGACGCCAAAAACCTAAAAAAGAGATACCTTTTGTGGTTGTATAAGACTACCAAGGATTCACTGGATAGAATTGAGCGTAAGTTTACTCAATTGGAGATTGATAAATTAATTCTAAAAGAATTAAGGGCAGAGAAAAACCGAGGAAAGATAATAAAATTTATTAAAGATTTCGAGACTTATATTCAAAATAAAGAGAATGATGGTATTAGCTTAAAATTTGAGGCTAAAGATTTAAAGCCGGAATATTGTTTTTTAGTATCTAAATTAAAGGTGATTGAGGAAGTAATAGTTAAAGAGTTTGGCAAAGCGGATTTAGAGGAAATAAAATCTCTCTATGAAAAAGAGATGATTGAGCGAATTTTAAAAAGTAGGGAAGTTGAATGATTATTGATAGCCATAGTCACTATTTAGCCCAAGAGATTATAGATAACGCCCATTTTTTCTCCAAAGCCTGGGGTGATATAGAAACCCAGGTTAAAATGATGGATGATGCGGGCGTTGATATGGCAGTATTGAGTTACCCAACATCTGATGCGCATTTAAAATTAGGCGGCCAAGACAAACTGGCGCGTATTTACAATGAAACAATCGCAAAGATTATTAAGCGCTATCCAAAGAGGTTTATTGGTGCAGCAGTTTTACCCGTGGGTAATCAACAAGAGATGTTAGATGAGTTAAAGCGCGCAAAAGAGGAATTAGGGTTTAAGGCAATTTCTCTAGCCAGCAGTTATAATGCTATATATCTGGATGATATTTTATTTCACCCTATTTATAAAGTAGCTCAGACAGAAAGAATCCCGATTTTTGTTCATTCCCAGATAGTTAATCCAATTGGCGTTGAGCGCGTCCAGGATCCGTTATTAACCCCGGTTATTGAGTATGTATTTGATACTACGATATGTATCGGCAAACTCCTGATGGCGGAAATCTTGCGTGAATATTCTGGGGTAAAATTTATTTTTGCTTATTTTGGCGGAGTAATTCCCCATCTGGCACAGCGTTTTGACTCAACCTATCAGATGCTAAGAGGAATAAATTTTGTTAAGGATTTAAAAAAAAGCCCCACGGATTATTTAAAAAATATTTACGTGGATACAAGCGGCGATACGCGCAAAGCAAATTTTATCGCTAGCCTGGAACTGTTTGGCCCAAGTCATATTTTTTGGGGTTCTGATTGGCCGGCGAAAAAGGATATTGCCAGCTCCATGCAGGTAGTTAAAGATTTAGATATAAGCGAGCAAGATAAGAATGGGATTTTAGGGGGGAATTTAGAAGGGTTACTTGAATGAACCTGCTAGATTTCTCGCTTCAGCACGATTTTTTGACGCCAATGATCTTTCGCGCTTCGGTGGCTGCGGAACTCGCGACTCGCGCTCTAGCGCAGAGTCGCTCAGACATCCTCGCCATCCCGAAATTGCCCTTCGGGGTTCGGGATGCCCTCAGCGCTCAAGCTCCATTGGCTAAAATCGTGATCTTCGCTCGAAATTCCAGCAGGTTCATTATGTTAAGAAGGGGTACGTGAATAATTAATTTGCGATGGGATTTGTGAGCGTGCATAAGAAATTTTTTGGCAAATGTCTGCAAGGAATTACGGCACGCGAGTGGCGAAACTGACCGAAGGGAATTTCGCCAAACGA
>JAGVEL010000015.1 GCA_020058285.1 Candidatus Omnitrophota bacterium | reverse complement strand
TATATGCAACCTTGGGCGTTGATACTTCAACATCAACATTATAGCGTTTGCGCATCCGATGAACCATCACGTCAAGATGTACATCGCCCAGGCCAGAGATAATTAATTCTTTTGTCTGGATATCGCGGCTTACTTTAAAAGTCGGGTCTTCAGCAGTTAATTTTGCCAAGGCAGCAGAGATTTTATCTTCATCAGCACGGGATTTTGGCTTAATAGATGAAGATATTGCCGGTTTGGGAAACTCCATTTGTTTAAACTGGGGATTCCTTGTGCCGTTTGAAATAGAATCTCCGGTGGTAGTTGATTTAAGCTTGGCAATCGCTACGATATCCCCGCATCTTACGCTGGGTATAGATGTCTGATTCTTTCCTTGAAGGCTATAAAGCTGGCCAATCCTTTCCTGGGTATCCTTGGTAACATTATAAAAAGATGTGTTAGCAACAAGTGTGCCGGAAAAAATTCGGATTAATGAAAGCTGGCCAACATAAGGATCAGAAATTGACCTAAATGTAAAACCGCTCAATGGATCGGTGAGGGATGGCGCAATTACCTTCTCCTCTTTTGTTTTTGCATCTATCGCGATCACCTCTGGCCGCTCTAATGGGCTGGGCAGATAATTTACAATTGCTTCCAGGAGCTCTTTTATCCCTTGTTGCTTATGCACACTGCCAATAATAACCGGGAAAATCTTTGCCTGACAACTTGCCTTGCGCAAGGCAGGCTTTAGTTCCTCTGCGCTTAAAGAGCCATTTTCCAGGTATTTTTCCAACAATGCATCATCGGTCTCAGCAATTGTCTCAATATCCGAGTTCTCCAATTTGTCCCCTAAAACAACAATTTTTCTAGACAGGCTTGTTTTAATGTCCCCTAAAACTTTATCGACATTAACATTTTCCTTGTCAATCTTGTTGATAAAAATTATGCGTGCGAGGTTATTCTCATCTAAGATATTCCAGGCCCTCTCTGTCCCTACCTCAACGCCTGAGCCTGCATCAATAACTACCAGGCCGCTATCCACAGCCCGGACACCAGCATAAAGCTCTCCGATAAAATCAGCGTAACCCGGTGTATCAATAATCTGAATATAATGATTTTTATAAGTGCAATTGAGGACGCTAGCATTAATCGAGATCTTCCTTTGAATTTCGTCTTCATTGTAATCGCTTAGGGTGTTGCCTTCTTCGGGTTTGCCTAGACGCGAGGTTGCGCTACAGCTAAACAAAAGGCTTTCAGAAAGTGATGTCTTTCCTATTTGGGCATGACCAGCAATAACAAGGCTACGTACCATATTAGGATTAAAACCTTCCATGTTATTTACCCCCTTCAATGAGCACACGATTTAGCGAATCTTTCTTCTCGGTGAGCTAAATCGTATGTGCGAATTAATCCCTCACCTTTTAAATATTCAAATTCTTTTAATTCTCAGTTTTAATTGATAAAAATAATACATCTTTAATACCTAAAAAGGTGAGGGACAAATTCAGCAACAAAGTTACGTTCAGCTTAGCTTCCGTAACTTTGGCCTCATTTGATAAGTCAGGAAGACTATTATAATAAAAAAAAGGGATGGCGTCAATTAATTCAACATTTTCGCCAACCCAATACGTTAGAAGTTCTTTAGAGACTAAAACTATTCTATTCTATATATTTATAGATTTTCCCCTGAAAATTTCTAAATAGAAATCTGCCTTTATTTTGAGATATTACATAATTTGGGCCAATAGGAACCTTACCTCCACCGCCCGGGGCATCGATTACATAGCTAGGCACAGCATAGCCTGAAGTAAACCCGCGTAATTTTTCAATAATATTTACTCCTGCGGCAACCGGGGTACGGAAATGCGCAGTGCCTCTCGCTAAATCGCAATGATAGATATAATATGGCCGCACGCGGCTAATTAAAAGCTGTTGCATTAATTTTTTCATAATAAATGGCCGGTCATTTATACCTTTAAGCAATACTGTCTGGCTACCCAGGGGCATTCCGCCGTCAGAGAGCATATCCAGCGCCTTACGTGAACGGGGAGTAATTTCCAGAGGATGATTAACATGAATACTTATCCAGATAGGCTTATATTTTTTTAACATTGTCACTAACTGCTCGGTTATGCGCATAGGCATGGTAATCGGAACGCGCGTCCCTAAACGTAAAAATTCAATACTTGATATATCACGAATTCTCTTGATTATCTCTTCCAGCTGGCTATCTTCTAGCATCAATGGGTCGCCGCCAGAAATCAGGCAATCTCTGATTTTCTTGTTGGCTTTTATATATTCTATCGTTGCGTCTAAGCGTTTCGCGTAAGAACCTAAATTTTTTCCGCCCACCAACCTGCGGCGAGTACAATGACGGCAATACATCGCACATTGTTCAGTAGCAATAAATAGAACCCTGTCTGGATAGCGGTGCACAAGCCCAGGCACAGGAGAATCTCTGTCTTCTGCGCAAGGATCAATCATCTCATGTGGATATTTTTTAAACTCTGCAGCCAAGGGAACAGACTGACGGCGTATTGGACAGTTTTTATCTGCCGCATCCATAAGGTTCGCCCAGTAAGGCGTTATGGCCATAGCCAGCCTGCCTTCAGAATGTTTTAGGCCTTCTTCTTCATCTCTGGCCAACGCCAAAATGTTGGACAATTGTTCTTTAGTCTGTATCCTATTTTTTATCTGCCAATGCCAATCCTCCCAATCAGCTTCAACTACATCTTTATAAACTTCAAACCGTTGATAATCTGTGCTGGGTGCCTCTTTTATCTTTATCTCTTGCTCGTGACTTGTTGTCGGCATTTTTCTTCCTCTCGACTATCAGAAAATTTATAACGCTTAAACGCTGCATTTAAGATCTCGGCGATTATATCTGAAAATTCTCGTCCCTCATGTTGAGCAATTATTACAAATACATCTTCTGAACACAAAGACGGTAAAGGATTAACTTCCAATACAAAGATTTCATCTAATGCATTTACCCTGAGGTCCACCCGACCAAAATCGCGGCAATCAACAGCATTGTATGCCTTAAGCGCCACTGCGCATAAGCAAGCACTTAACTTTTTGGAAATCTGCGGCGGATAAATATACTCTAATTCCGGCGAATCGAGATGCGCGAATGAATAAAATAAATCGCCTAATTCCAATTTTCCTTTGATCTTAACCTGAATTGGTTCATAAACGTGCGCTGGCTTATTACCGATTATTGCCACGGTAAATTCCTTGCCACTAATAAATTCTTCAATCAATGCTGACTGTTTATATTTTTCGATAATCGAAAGCGCTCTTTTTTCTAAGCTTGCAAAGTCGCGCACTAATGACCCCCCATCTAAACCTTTAGATGAGCCTTCAAAACGCGGCTTAACAAAAAGAGGGAATTTTAATTTCAAATTTTTTAAATCATCTTTTGATTTGGCTTCAAAATACGCTGGCGTGCGAATATCTTCGGTGATAAACACTTTCTTTGCCATAACCTTATCCAAACTTAAACCGAGCGTTAAAGCATCTGAGCCGACAAATGGTATGCCCATTAATTCTAAGATTTGCGGAACTTCAGATTCGCGATTTCTTCCATATAGGCCTTCAGCAATATTAAATACAATATCAACTTTTAATTTTTCTCCTAACGCCAAAAGCTTATGCGCATCACCAATCGGCAGCACCTCATGGCCGCAATCTTGTATCGCCTTTATTATTTCATCAATGGTTTCCCTTTTGTCCATTTCTGCGTATTGATCCTGAGGCTCGCCCGCCCTAAGCTGATGCTCCTCACGCACATCAAAAGTAAAACCGATTATTTTTTTAAATTTTCCCATTCCATCGCCTTTAATAAAGAAAAAAGGACGGTGCGCTTAAATTATTTTTTAAGTCCCCGTCCCAAAAAAGATTATGGCATCGTGCCATCCTTACCCTTATTATTTTTTCCAGTTTGTATTTACTTCCTCCAATAATTTTACTTCTATAAAAATTTTATAATATTAAGCGTAAGATGTCAAGCTATATTTGAAATATTATACAGGGAAAAAATCAATTTTATCGACGAGAAATGAAAAATTATTTTTAATGCAGAGTAAATTAAAATAATTAATAAATTTTCTAACATATTCTCGGCAAGGGGTCGCCATCGCGCATATCAATCAGGCGAGAACTGCCTACACTTGTTTGAGCAACGACCTTTGCTTGTTTAAAATCTTTAATTTTTCCGATAATAGAAGCGTTTTTGCCCAGACTTTTTTTACGCAAAAATTTAAGCAGTTGATTAACTATTCTTTTATCCACCACAAATACTGCTTTGCCTTCATTTGCCAGATATAAAGGATCAAAACCCAATACCTCACAGGAATACTGGATAGTTTCAGATAGGGGAATTTTTGCCTCATCAATAATTACGCAGCAATGAGCACCCAAGCAAATCTCATTTAATGTTGTAGCTAACCCGCCGCGAGTTGGGTCGCGCAAAAAATGGATATCTGACTTAAACTCTTTTAGTGCCGGGATAATTAAACCTTCCAAGCTTTGGCAATCACTTTTTACATTGAACTTTAGATTTTCTCTCGCAGAAATTATTGACAAACCATGCTGGCCAATACTACCATTTATAAGCAGGCAGTCTTCCTGTTTAATATTTTCAAACCCAAGCCGCGCCTGAGGAAGTTTCACGCCTATTCCCGAAGTGTTAATAAAAATACCGTCACAGGCATTACTGTCCACAACTTTTGTGTCTCCGGTAACAACAAGCACTCCCGCCTTGTTACTCGCTTTAGCGATGGACTTAATAATTTTTTCTAAGCTAATAAACGGAAAGTTCTCTTGGATAATTAATGATAATGATATATATTTTGGATTAGCTCCCAACATTAAGAGATCATTAACTGTGCCGGCTATGGCTAATTCCCCAATATCAGAGTCAGGGAAAAATAACGGCTTCACCACAAATGAATCTGTGCTAAATACTACTTGTTTTGAGGTTAAGTCAAGGACACAAGCATCAGTCAATTTATTTAAAAATTTATTTCCTAAATATTTTAAATATAGATTCTGAATAAGCTCATACATCAGCCTTCCGCCGCTGCCATGGCTTAAACTTATCACTCTTTTATCAGGTTTCATTTTAAGATTAGCTACGAAGTGCAGGTTGCTTCCGTTCCGGCTCTAAAATCCCAATCTCTTCTAATTTACTCTTCAATGCTTGGGACGATTTGAACTGTACGCCGGGTATTGAAAGTTGCTGTGCCTGTTCAATCAGGTCCAGCCGATCGTCAATATAGAAGCTTTCTTCAGGATGGACAGAAAACAAATTAAGGGCGTGTTTATAAATATGCGGATCGGGCTTCCTAAACCCAACTTCATAAGACAGGATTACTGCATCAAACGGATCAAAAATCCGGAAATTCTGCTTTAAGTAATCAAAGTGCAGCTGGTTTATATTAGAAAGCACTATTACCTTGTACTTAGCTTTTAATGTGCGCACGAGCTGAAAAAGTTCAATATTTTCTGAGGTTAAATAAAATATCTCATTCCATATCGGTAAAAATTTATCGTAATCTAATTGGAGCTCAATTTCCTGCTTAACCGCTAAGAAAAATTCTTCTCCCTTAATATGGCCTTCTTCAAAAGTGTGCAAAAGCTGGGAATCAAAAAACAAATTATAAATATCGCTTAAAGAGCTTTTACTAAACCTTAAAAATTTGTTTGCGGCAATCCAATGATTAAAAGTTATAAGCACATTACCTAGATCAACTATAATCAACTTAAATTTAGAGCTCATTTTAACTTAAAAATTTTATGGCCTGTTTAGCAGATATGCCTTTTTTTACTCCGGCAGCTTTAGCTGCTTTTGTCAAATCGACAATCGGCGCATTAAGCAATTGCTCAATACTGGAAACCCCTTTTACTAAACAAGCTGCGTCATTGAATTTCTGGGCTATTTTTAGATTTAAGTAGCCACACATAATAAAACCGCGACTGGCTTTCAATAAAACCAGGGGCCTAGCCCCTAATTGAAAACTCAAACCCAGCACAGGCTTATTATTAACCCTAAAACACTTACTGATTATCTGTGTTCTGGCCTTCTTTCTTAAACAAATCAAGGAACCTGTCTTCATAATCCTTATATATACTCCACTTATCCAGTTCTTTTTTTAAATCTTGTGCCTTGGCGATATCCTTTTTTGCTGATTCGAAAAGCTTTTCAATTGTTTCCCTTACAGAATTAGGCAATTTGGTAAATGCCTGCAATGATTTTTTTATACGATCGATTTCGTCCTCGCTTATCGCCTCTTTGTGTTCAGGGCCGCCACGAAAATATTCAATAAGTTTGTTTATCTCTTCTTCTTGCAATTGAATCTGCAGCCGTAATTCGCCTAAATCCAGGTTTAATCCGATAACCCTTGCTAGGATGTCCAAGATGGCAAAATTCGCCTTAGGGTTATCAATCTGTATAGTATAAAGCGGAATCTCACCTAACAAACAGATGCCCTCCAAGCCCCTTTCTTTTGCCACTGAAAGCAAAAGGCCATTTAAACCGCTAATCGGACCAGCTTCCATAGTTTTAAGATTTAAGTGCTTCATGTCTAAAAGCAAACTCCTATCTGTAGTGCTAACCCAGACACTTGATACGTGGGTATGTTCTATGGGTGTAGGCATTGCCGCAAAAGTAAAAACTCTTTTTACTTTAAGGCTTTCAGCAATCTCCAGTATCTTATGGGCGTACAAATACCCCTTATCCGGGCTAGGCTGAGCCTCTGAGAGAAAAATTATCAAATCATTATTCGTTTGTTTATTGTGAGTTTTTATTACAGGCTGCTTCCAATAAAAAAACTTATCCTTGGGAAAATGCGGCATATCCAATATGCCGTCATTGACTTGTGCCTGTTCAGGATAAAAAAGATCAGCTGTTTGAAGAATGGCAAATTCCTGGGCATGAAGCGTTTCAATCAGATAACTTGCTGTCTTAAACGCAACATTGCCCATACCTGGCCAGGCGGCGATTAAGTAAGGATTCTTTAAACTAACCTTGCGGGTGATTTTTAGCATATTCTTCATGATTTACCTCAATTTGTCCTTTATTTATCGCCGAAGCTGTGCAGATTGTAGAAAAATTACAACCCTTACATAAATTAAATCTTGGCTTTGGAATAAATTCGGTTTTGTCTTTTGCCTCGAGCATTTTGTTTGCTTGCTGTAAAATATATTGCTTTACCCATTCTATCTGTTCATTTGTACGTTTCGTTGGCAAACTCTGAGTAGTTTTTAAATACACCAGCTCAGCGGCTATATTGTTAGTGTTAACAGAATAATATTTACTTGCCCAGAGGATATAAACAGACAGCTGTAAATCAGTATCCGCATCTACCCAATCAGCACTACCTGTTTTCCAGTCCGAGATTACTAGCCCCTGCCTGGTTTTTGAGACCAAATCCGGCTGAACCCAAATCTTAAAAGTGTCCAACATAAAACTTTCCAGACGCTCATGGGTAAGGATTTCTAGATTTTTATAATTATGCCAGATAACCGTAAAAAAATTAGTCAGCTGAATTAGGCAATCCTGTTTCTCTGCTTCTACAATACTCTTATCCAGAGGTAGGCCGTTATAGCTTTCAGATATATACTGAGCCTGATTGCTAAAAATTTTCTCAAATTCCAAGGATACGAAATTTTTTGCTGCCTCTAAGCTCATATTCCTAGCCAAGCGGCTTTGAGTTATTTGATTCCTTACTGCATCATGAAGTAGATTGCCTTTAAAAAAATGGAATTTTTTAAGTTTAAGTAACGGCGCAATAGCCGAAGCCTCTTGCCCGGGCTCAAATCTAGCGATATAAGTAAAATAATATGCCAGAGGGCAATCTTCTAAAAGCCCCTGGCGTGATTTTGACCAGCTAAAATTCTTTTTCCAATAAGTATTCATAATTAGGCTACCTTATCACAAAATCAGCCTTACGTCAATTAGGCAACAACTCTAGGCCTAGAAAGGCGGGTCCCTGCCTGCCGGCAGGCAGGCTGCCCCTTAACCTCAATCCCGCTTTCCTCTCTCGCTACGGTGCTCGGAGCCATTCGTCTCAACTTTTCCTGTATGCCCCCCATCCCCCTAAAGGGGGTTATCTCGTAGCAGAAGTGCACGGAAAAGCTTCGCCTCATAGCTAGAGCTCCTGTGCTCCGCATGCTCGTTCGGAAACAGTCTTGAGTTTCTTGCTACCTGTAAATGGGTGGCAAGGTTTGATATGAGCAGGACGTAGAGGCGACGAGCGGGCACGGTGTCCGAGCACAAAAGTGCGAGGACGAGCGAGGAAGCCGATTCGAGTGAGCTTTTACCAGCCGGGGAAAAGCGAACGTTCCTGCGAATACAAACCTTGACAGGACCCATTTTCCAAAGGTATTAAAGAAGAAACAACAGAAAACGAGAAATTTAGCAGGGTCATTAAACTTCCTTTGGCTATTTCGGATCAAAATTTTTTATAAACTTTTCCAGAGCCAGCGCGCCTTTATAGAGATTATCCACGCTGACAAACTCATCAGCGGTATGGGCACAGCCGCTTGAACCAAAACCAGTAGCCGCAGCCGGGATATTATGCTTTTTAAAAAATGTTATAACTGTTGCCCCTTCGCTGCCGCCAAGATTAAACCTTCTATCGGAATTTAACAGCCCCTTTATTAAATAATGGTTTTTTGAAATTTCATAAGGCTGTTGTATGGAATCTACCTGGAGGGAAAAACGCTTTGCTCTTGAGCGAATAATTTTTTTTATGTGTTTTAAAATAACCCCAGGCTTCATCCCGGGTAAAAATCTTAAATCAACTTCAAATTCACAAAAATCTGCCACGATATTCACTTTTTCTCCACCGGAAATCTTGCCGATATTTACAGTCGGAGCTTTTAAGAACGGATGCTTGTTAAATTTGAAATCCAGATTTTTTAAATCACAGATTACCCTAGATGCAATCTCAATTGCGTTTACGCCTCTATCCGGATATGCGCCGTGGGCCTTAATGCCGAAAATCTTAACCTTAAAATGAATCAGGCCTTTTTGGCAAATAATTACTCTAAAATCATCGCTGTCTAAAATCAAGGCAAAGTCAGGCTTTAAAATCTTTTTATCTAAGAGTTTAATCATACCCAGCTTACTGCCGGTTTCTTCATCTGCTGTCGCAGCTATGATTAGATCAAATTTAGGTTTGAAGTTATCCTCAATTAAGCTACGGCATACTTCAAGGCATACTGCCAGGTTACCCTTGCAATCTGTTGCGCCCCGGCCAAAAAGCTTATCCTGTAATAAAACCGGCTTAAATGGGTTGTGTTTCCAATTCTTACCAGCAGGCACTGTATCCAAATGCGGGCTTAAAAGCAAAACCTTGGTACTTCTTTTCCCTTTTAATACGCCGATGACATTGGGCCTGTTTTTTTCAAAAGCATACGACTTTATAATCTTAAATCCAACCTGGCGCATTATTAATAAAACAAAATTGGCTATTTCTAATTCCCTTCCCGGAGGATTTTCGGAATTTATCCTGATTAATTCTTTAGTTAAATTGATGAGACGGTTTTTATTTATCATAATAATTCGATTTAAAATGCAAAATTAACACTTCCCGCTATTGCGGTTGCGTCGAAAAATTGGCCTTCAACATTGAGCCATGTTTTTTTGTTTAAAGGAATATCTGTGCCAATAATCAAACCTAGGCTTTTAGACAAATCGGATTTCTCTCTATTTCTTACAGTATCTATCCAGTTGATATTATCCATTCGCGACCAGCGTGTGCCGATATAAGGAGTAAATATTGAAAAGTCATGCGACACAAGAAAGGAGAATTGCCAATCATCCAAAACAGCCTTATATTTTGAACCGCCAAGAGATTCGGTGCGGGAATGAATACTTATATGTTGGAATCCAAAAACCATTTTTGTTAAATCACTCTCGTAAAGCCTTAAACGCAGGCCATAACCACCACCTAAATAAGTAAGATAATCTATTGCCTCGCCTATCTTTGGGCGTTGTTTTATATTTCCTGCGCCGCCTTTTAAATCCAGAGAAAGCCAATCAAAAATTCCGTATGATAGAAGGAAAAAATTCTGGAGGCTGCGAATTTTACCATAGTCTTTTTCCAATGTGCGCTTGAATACGGAATATGCCTGTATTCCTGCAAAGATTTTTTTCTGTTGCGGCATTCTTGTGCCGTAACACGGTGCAGCATAGCTGGGATTAGTAATGCAAAAACAAATCAAAAAAAATAACAAAATTTTACGCATTCTATTCCTCCGGCTTTAAATCAATTTTCCGCTTATTTAAATTTAGTCTTTGTTACCTCTATATGTATAAAATATAGCGCAGCTGCCCTCGTAAGATACCATGCATGGGCCTAAGGGATGTTGGGGCTTACAGGTCTTGGCAAAAGACGGGCATTGATTCGGATAAATCTTACCTTTTAAAACCTCTGCGCATAAGCAATTCTTAAAACTAACTGAATCTTGAACTTGTTTTTTTAAATTAAATTTATGCAAGGCATCGAAATCCTTAAACTTATTTTTTAAAACAAAGCCGGAATTTGCAATCTCACCTAAGCCCCGCCAGAAACTATTTTCAATATCAAAGGTTTTTTTAAGCATGCTTACTGCTTTTTTCTGAGGCTGCCACTCAACTGCCCGGCGATATTCAATCTCAACCTTCGGTTGGTTTTCTTTTATCTGCTTTGCGATTAAATATATGCTGTAAAAGATATCCGCAGGCTCAAATCCACTGACCACAATCGGCCGGTTATATTTATTAGTTAGCGGCGCGTAAGCCTTTCCCCCAATAATCACTGAAACATGGCCCGGAGCTAAAAACCCATCAATGCGGTTATCTTTCTGGCAGAGAAGCGCATCCATAGCCGGCGGAATCAACCGATGAGAACAGAGTATTGAGAAGTTTGTTGGGCAATTATTCAGTAAAGCCGCAGCTGTTGTTGGCGCAGTTGTTTCAAAGCCTATAGCTGAATGTACTACCTGAATATCGGAATGTTCTCTGGCAAATTCAATTGCATCCAGGATAGAATATACGATTTTCACTTTTGCTCCCCTGGCTTTTGCCTGGCTAAGCGAAATTCTCGAGCCCATTACCTTTAACATGTCGCCGAAACAGGTAATTAAAACGTTCTTTTCCAGGCTCAATGTAACCAGGTTATCGATATCAAATGCCGGAGTGCAGCAAACCGGACAACCTGGCCCAGAGATTACTTCTAGGTTTTCCGGCAATAAAGCCCTTAATCCATATCTGGATATCGCCTGCTCGTGCGTACCACAAACATGCATAATCTTTATACGCCCTAGACTGAAACAAGTATCGGCAATAATTTTTTTAAGACCAAAAATAATGTGTTTATTTTTTAGGCTTTCTAGCATTGGGTATTTGGCTTAATATATCCTGCATTTCTTTGGCAGCTTTTATATCTACTTTTTGGATGGCAAACCCGGCATGAACCAGACAATAATCGCCGACTTTTAAATTATCCAACATCTCAATATTTATTTGCCGTTTTAGCGAACCAACCCGGGCAACGGCAAATTTTTTTTCAATCTTAATGATTTTTAACGGTACTGCTAAACACATAATAATTACCTCTCTCTCTTGCTAGCGACAGCAATCTGGCCTAAGCAAATACTCGCATCGCTGCTAGAAAAAATCTTATGCTCAAAAGGGCTAAACCCGGCTTTAACCAACAACTCTCTCGTAAGATTGCTTAATAGTTTATTCTGGAATACGCCGCCGCTTAAAACGACTTTGTTTAAACCGCTCTGTTTATTTATTCTGATGCATATATCGAGAATTATTTTAGCCAGTGTATTATGAAATTTAAAGGCAATTTTACTTAAATCTATATTTTTTTCCAAATCAAAAACTATTGCCTTAATAATCTCAGCTGGGTCAATAATATAGACATCTTTTAGCTTCTTTACCTTATAATTATAATCCAATCCTGGAGATTTCAAATCATTAAAACTATTCGCTAATTTTTCCAGCTTTATCGGGCCTTGGGCTTCATAGCTAATCCGGGATTTTACCAAGCCTAAAAGCGCGCTTACTGCGTCAAACAATCTGCCGGCGCTGGAACTTGAGAAACAATTAATATTTTTTTCCAGCATCATATTTAAATACGGCCATTTGTTTTTATCCACGATTTTTAAGAAGTCGATTTTTAAGTTTAAAAATTTATCGCCGTAAATTCTATAAAGCATTGCCCAGGTTAAGCGCCAGGGCTCTAGAATCGCCTGTTCTCCTCCGATTAACGGTAAATATTCAAGGTGGGCAACGCGTTGGCAATTTTTGAAATCAGCTATAAAGAATTCGCCTCCCCAGAGATTATTATCCAGGCCAAAACCTGTACCGTCAAAAGCCACGCCAATAACCTTGGATCTGATGTTGTGTTCAAGCAGACAAGCAGCAATATGCGCATGATGATGTTGAATTGCAAACAATCGGCAATCCTTAATTGAACTGGCTAGATTTTCACGAATTATTTGAGTCGAGGTGTAATCAGGGTGTAAATCATAGGCAAACCTTTTTACTTTGGCAATACGGATAAACTTTTTTAGGGTTTTTTGAAATTCTTCTAAGTCCTCTGGTTGTTTTAAATCACTAAACGTTTGGCTTAAAATTATATCCCTGCCCACGCCAAGCGCTAAACAGGTATTTGTCTGCGCACCCAGGCCGATTATCGGAGCTTTAAATACAAATCCAAGGTTAAATTTTTTATAATTATTCTTCGACATCTAAATGGAGTATTGAATCAATGGCAAAGTTACGCTCATCTTTTCGCAAATGGCAATACCCGACAAGATACTTCTTGCCGCGTTCTTCAATAACTTGATTTGGCGTGACTTTTCTCTCGGTTACCTCAGCACAGTTCTTAGAAAAATAACGAATGGAAATATCAAAACGAAAATCAATTGCCCGGAGGATAAATGCAATCTTCTGCTCATTTTCCTGGTTTAGTAATCCCGGGGTAAAGGCGCAAATTGTAAAAACCTCTTGAAAAGATTGAATGCCTTTTTCTTGTAATTTAGAAATTAATATTTTAAAAACGTTAAACGTCATTTCTACATCACTTAATGCCCGGTGCATCTGTTTAGTAGCTAACCCTAAGCTATTTGCAACATTTGCCAGAGAGTAACTGGGCAAGAATAATAAAGTACGCCGAGCCAGGGTAAGGACATCGAAGAATAATAAATCGCCTGGTAATGCCTTGTTTAAATCTTTTAATTCTTGCTGTAAAAAATTTAGGTCAAAGCCGATATTGTAAGAGGCAACAAAACTTCCCGAAACAAATTTTAAAAATTGCGGCAATATCTTTGAGCTCTTAGGCGCGTCTTTAACCATCTCCTGGCTAATGTGGTTTACGGCATAAGCTGCCGGGGATATTGGCCGGCCAGGATTGATTAAAAAATTAAATGAATCAATTATCTTAAAATCCTTAAATTTTATAGCGGCGATTTCGCAGATACGGTCGCCTTCTTTTGGAGCCAAACCCGTTGTCTCTAGGTCAAATATGACTATCTGCCTATCCTTTAAATCAATCATTTAATGCATTTAATGAGCAAGCAAAAGATTTTAAGACCTTCGCCGGCTTATATGATTGCTTAACAGTTTTTAAGTTTAAGAAACCAGAATCATCCCCAGCATTAACAAATTTAAAAGCAGATAAATTCTGGCAAAAACTCTTAAATAAGAACTGGGCTAAACCCTTAATTTCTAAATCTGCTGTCTCAAACATAATAAAAAATATTTGTTTATTTAATTCTATACCCAAGCTATAACCTTTAATATGATTATCTACTTTTACCACCCAGCCAGAAAAACCCAAATCATTAAGATGTTCAAACGCTTCTTTTTGAACACAGAAAGTATCTTCCAGGCAAGCCTGATATATTGGGTCATTATATTTTAGAGATCTCGTATGCGCCCAATCCTGATAAACTTTTAAACAATCATCTTTCATGGAAATATCCAATTTCTCAAAGCTATAATTGTAGTTTTTGACAAAATAATTATGCGTTGAGCGCTTAGTTTTGAAATCTTTACCCGAGAGTTTTGTCAAATTAGAGACATCATAAATATACTCATCAAATCTTTGTTTAATTTTTAAATCTAAGTCTTTATAAATTTTTAGGTTAATTTCCGGGATGTTCTCAATCCTACTTGCTTGCTTATCGCAATTTCGGCTATCCATAACCTTAAACGCCTGGCTAATTGTCTTTTGATTTATATTGCCCAGCGGAGCAATGGGCATAAAACAACCTAAAGAATTTGCGAAAAAAACGCAAAGGCTGCCTTCAATAATTTCCCACTTAATTTTGAAAAATTTTCTCCAGACAAAAATGCTGGCAAAGGAATACATTGATAGGTTTTGGGGGGAACTCAAAAAGAATCGGTCAAAAACAACCTTATCTTTTAATCTTAGTTCTCGCATTTTACCCCGTAAGAGATTATAAATTAAAGTTATATTTTATAATAATACAAATAGAAGGTAAATTGAGCATTGTTTGATAAATAAACCCACTAAACGGTCGCGCAAGCGCGACCTATCTCTTACGGGGTGAACAACTCTTCTAAATAAACAATATCCGTATCGTTAGAATAATCTCCGAAAAAATTAGTGGTTTTTAACAAAAGCTGCTTTGTCTCGGGAGAATTAAAAAATTCCCTTAAATACGCTATGTATTGCGTTTGATTTTTAGCAAGATTTTCCCTGGCAAATGGGCATTTTTTGTCCAGGGCTAAAAATATTTTTTTGTTTTTACTTACCAATAAAAATGGATAAATTTGGCATTCTAGCGGACGCCAATTATATAATTTACACCTGTTTTCCGCAGGTACAAAGCACGGACAAAGAAACAATGATTGGAAAGATTTCAAGACTAAACGGTTATTTCTGACTAATTGTTGAGATAGGCCAGCTTTAAATAATTGTTTTTCATCCTCTTGCGTAAGGTGTGGCGCATAAATACTCGCTTCTTGTGAAAAGCGGCAGCAAACATCACAACTCCGACAGAGATTTTCAGGTACAACCTGTTTTATTCTTATCTCTTGCATAATTTAACTGACTAAATTACCTAACTCCACTTCTCTGTCCGGCCTTAGGACGACAATGCCTTGTGTATATTTCACCGCCAAGATCATCCCCTCAGAGGTTTGGCCGCGTATAACTGCTGGTTCTAAATTATCAGCTATCACGACTTGCTTTCCCATAAGCTCTTCCTTTGTATAACTTGGCTTGATACCAGCAACTAGTTGCTTTTCTCTGTCACCCAAAGAAACTTTTATCACATAGAGCTTATCGGCGTTAGGATGATCATTAACTTCTATAATCTTGGCGACTCTGAATTCTAGTTTTTTAAAATCATCAATCGTTACCATAATCTGCTCCTCCTTCAATGAACACTTGACTTATGAAAACTCGGAACTTCGAATTCGACATAAGTCAATCTTCTCTAAGATACACCTTTGTTTGTGCGAATTCCTGCCGACGGGCAGGCGTTTTAACGGTTAAGCGAATGGCTATGCTCTAGATAAAATTAAGGCTTATTTATTGGCAAGAAATGTATGTTTAATTTTTCCACCAGGCAAGTCTTGCAGTCTCTACGGCAAACGGCGTAAACGGCGGCAGATTAGCGCTATTATTAAAATCTGTATCGTAATTCCAGTCGCGATTAGGTGCTGTGTATTGAGGGCTTCCATAAACCCAAGCACCCTGGGCAATCTGGCTGTTCCACAAACCAACAAATGAACCGCGAATGCCTAATATCTTGCCTGTCCAATTTTCCAGAAATCTCGGGTAATTCTCCAGTCCGCCATTATATCCGCCGGGGATAGTGGTATCTACTCCGGCAATAAACGCAGCATTAACAGTTGTATTAGAAGCAATGCGATTACTTAAAGTCTTATTACTGTTAGCGTCATTCCAGTTATTAGACAAGATATCTAATGAATCAGAGATAATTGCTGCTGGCTTCTTAGCGGTATTATTATAATCTCCGCGAACATAAACCGGATCATCAGAGACAACTGTCAGCGCTCCGTTTAGTTGTGAACCATTTTGAAGGCGGACACCATTAGGGGTAGCGGGGCTAGCATCAGTGCGCGTAACATAAAGTAAGCCGTTTGAAGGAAAATAACCTGAGGTATTAAGTAAATTCATATCTATATTCGTTACCGTAACCCATTTTCCCTCGCGGTAATTATACATATTACTCTGGGTTACTGTGCCAACAGGCAGGCTAACCGGACTACCTGCATTATTATAAGCAGACTGGTTAACTATTTTTAAATCCGCATTGGAAGCATAAAACCCAGTGGGCTCAATTGAAGCTACGCTAGGTGCGGCTAAAGAAGTTACGCCATGAACGCTGCTCTTCGCAGTTCCTGCCCAGCGATTTTGCGACTCATCAGTCCAATCAGCGCGATCACAATCCAGCGGCTCTGGCTCTCCACCTTCTAACATAGCGTAATAGTCTGAGGTACCGGTCTTTTTTATGCGCACAGTGCCTGCCATCGGGTCAGTACTATCCTTGCGCTTGTTATAAATATCACCAGCGCTGTATAAGTAAGTAGTATCAATTGTGAATGTATTGTGTGTGCCAAGATAAATATCCTGGTTAGAATGAATTCTCCCGGATAAGGTCATATTCGGACCAGGTAGCATTTCTAAATCATAGTTATAAAATACTGCATGCTGGAAAGTATAGGTTTTTTTTCGGCTAACAATCTGATTAACTGTTACTGAAATATTATGAGTAGTGTCAACAGCTGTGGCGCTTATATGATAGTTGCGCACAAATGTTGTTATGCCTAAAGGATCGACAATCGCATGGTCTGCATCTAGAGCTGTCCAGGTATAGGTAACATTAAAGTCTGAGAATAAACCCAGAGAGTTAGAGAAATTATCTGGCACAACCATATAATTTGCTAAGTTATACCCCAGGGTATATGCTGCGTACTCTATAGCGCCCTCAGCTACAAAAACACCTTGAGTTATAATCCGGTTACCTCGGGCAATATTATATTCGCTTAAGGCGCGTTGAATCACAGCTACGGTCAGAATAATAGCCACAACTATAACCATATAAGCAGTTATTAGGACTATGCCTTTTCTGTTAAGTTTCTTAAAAAATTTGGGCATTAAAACAACCTCATCAATTGCGCATATTTATTACAGATGTAGAAACAAAATTATACGTCCGGCCTTCCCGGCTTGTTTTTTCTGATTCGATGGTTATCTTTAACTCATCTAAGGCAAGGCTGGCATCAAGAGCATGACTTAAAAAATTTATTCGTTTTATATTATTCGCCAATATTGTAGTATTTCCGCCAACAGTCTTTAAAAGCTGGCGGTTTGCCGGATTTATAGCAATGGTAACAGCCGCAGCATCCCATTGCAATATGTCAGAAGCTATATCTGGAATCTCATCAGCATTAACATCAGCTGGCAAGTGATAGACGATTGTATCTGTGCCTGCAGCCGGGCTATTCTGGATAATGGCAATTTGCGTCCGTGCTGTACTCCTTAGTTCAGCTACCACATTATTCATAGCCAGGCGGCTATCAGCCTGCAGGGACGCCAAAACATCCGCAACAAGAAAAACTGAACGGGCCTGGAGAAGAGCCACGCTTAATATGCCTACTAATACCGCAAGAATCGCCGCAACAATTAATATCTCGATTAATGTCATGGCTCTAATAGACGACAAACGCCATTTAGCCATCTTATTCGTAAGTAATTGATTGTGCATAATTGCTTTTAGCTAATATTTAAAACATCCGCGTGCGTATTGTGCGAAATGTTTGAGAACGCGTGCGGCCATCCTTGCCTAGCCAGCTAATCTCTGTATCAATAACTAAAGGATCAACGCCTGTACCTGAAGGATAACGCACAATGATATTTTCATTTCTCAGATTAAACCCGCCGACTACGCTTTCGCTGACGCTAGCCCCATCTGGAAACTGAGTCGTAACAGCTGAAAAAGGCGTTGTTTTCATTTTTTCTAATGTATCGCGTAAATCCTCAGTGGCAATGCTTATTTCTTTGGCCAACGCTATCTGGTTCAAGGCATTAATAAAAACAACCAATAACGTCACGATCGTAACCACCAAAACCAAAGAAACAATCATCAATTCCACTAGGGTTAAGCCTTTGCTATTTTTGGATAATCTAAACATCCGTTCTACCTCAAAAAGAATTTAATAACTTCATTACAACTACTAAGATATCACAGAAGAAAAAGAAAATCAATCAAAAGTACGGACAACACTGCAGATAAGTATTCCCGTTGTTCGAAAAGTTTATTTGAACAATAGAACAATAGACCGCAATTGAGCTTTTGTTTGTCTATTGTTTCCTGCCTTTCGGCAGGCAGGTATTTTCTATTGCTCAATTGCTCTGTAAATTTTTGCAGAACAAAAATTTACGGGGGCGACGGGATTTTCACATCGTCCTCGCTATTGCTCGTCCTCTCCATAGGGGCTCTGCCCCTCTGGCGCTTAACTGCGTTTCGCTGTCACCCCGAAAGCTTGGGGAAATTTTTTCCCCAAACCCCTTTTGTTCAAATCCCTATGGAAGTTAAACGGGGGCGACGGGATTTGAACCCGCGATCTTCAGATCGACAATCTGACGCGTTAAACCAGACTACGCTACGCCCCCCAAAAATGGTAGCTATTATTATAATTCAAAAGCCTAGTTTGTCAATTGGATAGACTGGAGGAATAAACAGACAATAAAAAATCTCCGTAAGTAGTTACGGAGATAGCTGGTAAAAACAAACTCTCTCGTTTTTTAACAAAAACGTTTTTTATACCACTGGCACTCTATACAAGAAGAAAAATCGCGCTTTACGCGTGGCTTGAAATTCTCTGTAAAAAACAGACAATATTTACCTACGCCTGCTGTATAAGCAGAACATTTCTCTTTGGTTTCTTCGGGGCAATCCCAAAATTCCCAGCAATTTTTCGGCTCTTCAGGCATTTTATTAGAGCCTCCGGCATAAAGTATACTGATAAATTATAGATTTTCAAGCTGGATTAAAAGTTTTTTTATGGCAGGGGGTTAGACTAATATCCAGGCGCAAAGGTGGGAGCAGCACTCCAACGGCTAAGCTAATCGTTCAGAAATTGACGCTAGCTAAACGTTGATTGTTAGCCAAGTGGGCGCGTCTTAAGGCTGGAGCTTAAGATCCCTCCGTTTATCTCAAAATACTAGACCTAAAAGTCAGGTGTAAATCTTTCGGCACTGTGCTTGGATGGGAGTTATTTGATAGGCAACTCAATGGTAAAAGATGTTCCTTCTTTATAATCAGAGTTGGCAGAAATCTTTCCTTTATGTTTGTTTTCAATGATTTTTTTAACTATAAACAAACCGAGGCCTGTTCCAAGCTCATCTTCAGGTCTATCTTTAGTAGTTTTAGTAGTAAAAAATGGATTAAATAATTTACTAAAATCTTCTCTTTTTATACCGATTCCATTATCGGCGACAATAATTTTTAACTTATTACTGTCTCGATGAACTGATATATTAATCACCCCATCGGAGCCTTTCTCATCTAATTCTTTTCTCCTTTGCTTAATTGCATAACAGGCATTATTAATAAGATTGGTAAAAACGAGTTGGAGCCCTTCAAAATTTGCTGTTATTTTAGGTAAATTTTTATCATAATCGAGTTTGATGCCAATTTTATTTAAATTGAGTACATATTGCAGTTCTCTTAAAGAAGTTTTAATAACATTATCTAAATCAATGAGCTCAAATATTATAACTTTTGTAAATGGAATATTGCTTAAAATTTGGTTTGGTCCTGGAGACCCTCCAAAATTAAGTTTTTTCGAATTATCACTTAAAACTGTGCGTAAAATTTCTATCTCCAGTGATATTTTTTCATTGTGTTCAATCAGTTTTTTAAAACTCTCACTTTCAAAATTCAATTTGTTGATTAAATCATTAATTTTATTTTTGTTATTAACATCCCCCGTTTTAGATAACTTGTCTTTTTCTTCAATTAAATTCTGTATTTTAACTTCATATAATTTACTTATTAATTGCAATTCTTGATTATATCGAGCTGGGGAATCGAGTTTTTCATTAACTTCTTTTAGCAATTTTAGATGCTCAGCAAAATTTAATGGATATTTTATAAATTCCCAAGCCCACGTTATTACCTTCAACAATATCATCGCCCGCCCTTCTCTTACCCAAATCTCAAGCCTCGAGGCTCAAAGCTTGAGGCTTTAATTTAATCTATTTTGTTTTTCTTTGGTGGGCGATAGAGGACTTGAACCTCTGACCCCCTGCGTGTAAAGCAGGTGCTCTAACCAACTGAGCTAATCGCCCAATTTTTCAGTCCTTCAATCCATCCTTTTATCCTAGAGCATAACATCACGTCAGATATAACAATTCGATAGGTCCCATATGGTAAAGTTTTCCTTTTTTGTTTACTAGCTATACTTACTGCGAGTAATGGTTTGTGAAATTGCCGAAGAGGAATCCCGCTTATTTTTGACCAATATCGCTGAGCAGATTCGATATCTAGGGTAGGATGAATATTAACTCTGCCGCGAAGCTTATTAAATGGCACATTGCATACTTTTCTTAAAAACTGCATCATTAGTTTAATCATGCATGGATCAGTATTGGCGAAGACGAACAAGTTTCTTGAAGCAGTATATCCTTCAGCCCAATAAAGCGCTGCTCCAATTAATTTTAAATTATTTAATGAACAACCTGGCGGGATATCTTTCTTTGCCAAATCAATTGCTTGCTGGCGAATTCTCGCCCATTTCAACTTAGAACTATTGAAATGATTCGCTGCTCTTGCCCTGCCTTTGTCTTGGGCTGATTTAAGTTTATCTATCTGCTCGTCCGTTAGTGGGATATCTCTTACCCACGCACTAATAGAACTCTTAGAACAATTTATCTTTTTTGCAATAGACCTGACAGATAACCCTTGGCGGCGTAAAGCTCTAGCTTTTTCTCTTTCTATTGTTTTCATATACGAACCTATGTATTTATTTAATTTATATAATAACACATCGGTTCGCGCCGCTCAATATAAATTTAAGAATATTTAACTTATTTATTCTCTGGTCTGACTGAGGGGGAGAATAAACTAAAAAGATTGCCTTCAATAAGCCTATCTTCTAAGCGCTCAATAGTCCGGCTGGAAATACGCGCAAACAATTGTAGGTCGTCTACGAGTTGGGCCATTTTTAAAGACAGGTAGTTAAAATATTTTGTGGTGTGGCTAAAATCATCTGCAAGATTGTGTAAATCAAGTGGTTCCTGACCGGAAACAAACCCTTCTTTTGAAATGGTAATTGGCTGATTGTCTGGAGCCTGCTGAATATCTATAAGTTGGTCGCCCAGCAAACCTTCGGTTCTTATAGTATATAATGAAAATTTATTCAGCTCTTTTTTATACTTAGATAATATACTTAATGTAACCTTGACTCTTTTGCCAGAATCCATACTATGACTCATAAACTCTATATCTAGCACCGACCCAACATTAACACCGGCAATCCTTACCGGCGCCCCGGTTTTTAGGCCGGAAACATTATTAAATAATACATACTGGTAAAATTTTTGCTCGCCTATTCCGGTCTTAGCTCCCAAGACAAAGACAATTAAAACAATACAAATAAGGGTTACAATAAAAAATAGGCCGGCGATAATTTCTTTATTAGCGGAAGTATTCATTCTAAGCCTCCCAAAATATTACGCATATCTTAATTATTATATAGGATGATTGATAACAAAACGCCTTATAAGCTCATCTTCGCTTTTGCGGATTTCATCTTTTGTGCCGATTGCGGCAATCCGGCCTTCATGGATTATAGCAATGCAATCACTAATGTCAAAAAAATTTATAACATCATGGGTCACGACAATAGTTGTGGTTTTAAGCTCCCGGCATAATTTTAAAATTAAACATGAAATAGCATAACCTGTTGCCGGATCAAGGCCAGAAGTAGGCTCATCGCACAATAGAAGTTTTGGCTGCAAGATAATTGCCCTAGCCAAACCAACCCTTTTTCTCATCCCCACACTAAGCTGGGAAGGGAATTTTTGTTCAATGCCGGATAACTCCACTTCTTCTAAGGCTTTTTTTATCAAGATTGATATCTCGCGATCATCTTTTGTTGTATGCTCCCTGACCGGCAAAGCAAGATTATCATAAATATTCATATAATCAAAAAGTGCGCCTTCCTGAAAAAGATAGCCAAAATTTCTGCGGATCTCAAGCAGATTTTTTTCTTTTAACGGGACTATATCCTGGCCGTCAATATAAATTGAGCCCTTATCTGGCTTAAGCAGGCCAATTATGTGTTGCAAAAATACAGATTTACCCTGGCCGCTACCGCCCATAAGCGTAAAAAACTGGCCGGTATTTATATTTAGATTTATATCATCCAAAACCTTTTTGCCGTCAAAATATTTTATTAGATTCTTAATTTGAATCATAATTCTTTTTCTCTAAAAATAGCCGGTATTTATGATAATCAAATTTAGTATAAATCCGGTTATAGGGCTTTATCTGCCGGCGCTCAACATAAAACGGCACTTTCTGGAATTCGCCGACGTAATCCATCTCGCTGTCCAGGTGATTCTCAATATATTCCGTCGGATTCCAGGTCCGGCTATCAAAAATAATTGGTTTGCCTTCCTTAATCCAATCGGCCTCTCTCAGCGCATAATCCCGGCCATAATTACCACCGGATGTTGAAGTACATCCAGATAAAATAATAAAAAAAAGGCTTACTAAGAAAATACCAAATTGGTTTTGTCTCATTTCTACCCCCAGATATTAATAATTATTTTGGTCAATAAAAAGTTAGCTACGATCACCAGGATACTGGAAAGCGCAACTGCCTCAGTAGTGAATTTTCCCACCCCCAAAGAACCGCCAGAAGTATTAAAACCCTTGAAACAACAGACTACGCCGATTAGGATAGAGAAAAATATCGTTTTAATCATGCCTCCGATAAAATCAACCATGCGTATCGAATCAATGGTCTGGCTTAAAAAAGAAAAAACACTGATATTTTCCTGTAATACAGTTATCAGCATGCCGCCAAAGATGCCAATAATCTCGCACCAGAATACAAGTATGGGCAGGGCAATTATACAGGCTAAAATCCGGCTCAAGCCTAAGAAATCCAGGGGATCAATGCCTAAGGCGCGGGTAGCTAAGATTTGCTCGTTTGCGCTCATTGCTCCAAGCTCTGCAGAGATTTTTGCTCCTGATTTTCCGATAAAGATTAAACTGGTTAGCACCGGCCCTAGCTCCCTGACTAAGGATAAGGATACTAATTTGGCGATATATTCAGTTGCACCAAAGCGGTTTAACACAACCGCAGCTTGCACTGCCAAAACCATGCCTGTAGCCAGCGCAGCAATTGTAACCATGGCAAACGCGTTTACGCCTAACTCATACACCTGCGTCATCACCTGCGGCATTCGTATGCGCTTATTCAAGATAAGGACGCAACAATCAAAAATAAAATAAATAATCCGGCCGCAAAGATGTAAAAAATAAATGATCTCCTTGCCTAATATCTCTAAATATTTTTTGAACATATTCTATTTAAAAGAAGAGTTATCTCTTATACAAACCAACTAATTGTGCTTCTGCCAAGATATGGCCTTGCATAGCCTTAATCAATTCTGATTTTGCTACTCCCGGCTTTAGGCCTAATATCGCATCCAAAGCATAAAGTTTAAAGAAATAACGATGGACTTTGCCTGGCGGCGGGCATGGCCCACCATAATAATTGTTGCCAAAATCATTCTCGCCCTGTTTAATAAGATTAGTAATACTTTTTTCCAAATATAAAATTTTAGATTTGTTTTCCCCTAATGAGTTCAGCTGCGCGGGGATATCATAGGCCAGCCAATGCACCCAATCGCCTGACGGCGCGTCTGGATCATCATTAATTAACACAAAGCTTTTTGTGCCGGCTGGCGCGCCAGACCATTCTAAGGCAGGAGAAATGTCTTGTCCGCCACAAGTATATTTTTCTGGGATAAACGCGTTATTGTTAAATGCCGAACTATTGATTTCTAAGGCCATAGCTAAACCACCCCCGATAACCAATGTATTTATCAATATCAAAAAGAATATTATCTGTTTCAAATTTACCACCCCTTTAGTTCCTAGTCAAAGTAAATTTTTTGACTAAGTTGCTCGGTTTATAAGACAACTTTGCCTTTCGTAAGTTTAATAAGCCCAGGTCCTGCTCGCGATTGATGAATTCATATTTTTCAGGCACAATTGAAGCAAAAAAATTGTTCATTGCCTGATAAATCCCAACAAACTTTGCGTTGGCTTTCTCGGCATGCACAACAAAAGTTGTATTATTCAATGGCTCTCCGATACTAAATGCCTTCACCTCGCCTTCAATTTCGATAACTGCGCCTAGGACACCTAGGGTATGGCAATTTTTGAGCATCTCGATAATCGCTTCTTTCTCGCGCTTCAGGCTGATATCCAAATCGCAGGCCTTGTCGTCACACCACTCATCGTGGAGCCGGATACAGTGTTCTATGTCTTTTTCAGAAGCTTGCCTGCAGACTGGGTTATATTGTTTATAAAAACGTTTTATAAAATTTCTTTTGGCATCAAATTTTTTACCTTTGAGCAGGACTAAATCTGCGCGTCGGTAAACATAATCAAAATTATCCCTGTCTTCTAGTAGTTTATAGCCGTCGTCCGTGTTAAACAACTGGGCGCTGGATTCAGGCAACCTAAAAAATTTTGCTTGAGGGAATTCTTGCAAACAAATTTTTATTATTTTCTTTTTATCGCCCTGGCCAACTGGATCAAAAAATGCCTTATGGTTATTAACCTCTGAAAAGATAATTAAAAAATCATTCAGTTTAGAAAAATTTATTGAATAAGCCTGGCGCCAACAAAAAAGATTAGTAAAAGTAAATTCTGAAACCTGCGGGCTTAATTCTAGAAAAAGGTCACAAACTAGTTTTTTATCCTCTAAAGCAATTACGCGTTTCTCTGGAAAAATCGGGATTGTATCTACTTGCATCATTTCTAAATTCAATTAAACGTTCGCATGTAAATATTATAACACTAAAACTTCAATCCTAATAAATTTAAGTTAAATCTGTTAAGCTATAAATCAATAACTGGCCCAGGACAACACTCGCTGTATTTAGTAATACATCTCTAATATCACCGACCCGGTTAGGCAGAAAATATTGAATAATTTCATCAATACTGCCAGCAATAAAACCAATTGTCAGGATTTTAAAATGAATACTTATCCGGGATTGATGTTTATTTATCGACCAATAAATAACTAGAGCCAATATGCCATATTCTATCAAATGCATTTTTTCAGCAAGGAATTCTAACCTCTGGGTAATCAAAAAAAACATATAAAAGGTAAAGATGATCAAAGCCAGGCCGGTGAAAATGTGCTTTTTGTTTAAAACTAAAAACCGAATAATAATCATAACTGCGGTAATCTTAATTATTATATAGGGTAGATCGCGGCCGGTTTGGCCAAGATGAGCAATGACCTTCTCCCACAAACCTGGAGCAAAAGGCAGGCTAATATATATAAGGCAGCAGTAAATACAAAATAACCACCAATGCTTGATAAGTCTCAACAGATCCCTGAACAGAACATTTAATATCATTTGTATATATAATTATTAAATTTGATTTAAAAACTCCTTTATCTTTTCGCTAAATTTATCACCAGAATCAAGAAAAGCGCTATTATGCCCACCAGAAAGCTCTAAAAACATTTTTGGCTCTGGGCTAGCCGCAAACAATTCCTGCCCTAACCTAAATGGCACTATCTCATCATCCCGGGTATTAATAATCAGTTTTGGATAAGGTATTTTGGCAATCTTAGCCTTAGCATCAAAGTGCACAGAAAGAAAAACCGTTGGCAAAATTGGGTATAACGTCCGGGATATGTCTTTAGCGCTCGTGAAACAGCCTTCCAGAATTAAGGCTCCTACTTTATTTTTACTAGCCAGATCAACTGCTGCTTGAGCGCCTAATGATTCTCCGTAAAGCACAATTTTTTCAGAAGCAATGTGTTTTTCTTTAATTAGATAATCATAAGCTGCTTGAGCATCAAGATAAATTCCCAGCTCACTCGGCTTGCCAGAACTACGGCCATACCCCCGATAATCAATGATAAATGTATCTAAACCAAGATTATAAAATATGGTGATTTTTTCTAGTCTATGGCTGATATTGCCGGCATTGCCGTGAAAAAATAATATTACAAATTTGTGTTGGCTCGATGGAATAAACCAGCCAAAAAGCCTCTGGCTATCGCTGGAATAAAAATATACATCTTCGTAGCCAAGCTTAATGCTTTCTGGATTGAATTCTATTAACTTGGAAGGAAAGAATATACTATTTTTTTCTATTAATTTAACGTAAAAAAATAAAAACACTACGCAGATTAATGAAAAAATTAAGATTTTCATGAGCTAAAAGGAAGGATTTACTAAATTTATATTTTCAGGCTAGCAAGCCGTCGCAGGACATAAGATGGACGTGAAGATGAAAAACTGTCTGGCCAGCTTCTTTGCCATTATTTATTACAACCCGAAAATCCTTGAGATTAACCTGTTTGGCTACAGCTGGGATATTCACCATTAGTTTACCCACTGATAACGCATCATCCTTTTTAAGCGCAGATAAACCTTCTCTATGTTCTTTGGGAACAATTAAGACATGAACTTTAGCCTTGGGATTAATATCATGAAAAGCAACTACATCCTCGTTTTCAAAAACAATCTTTGCCGGGATTTGCTTGTTGATAATCTTGCAAAAAATACAATCTTTCATCGACTCCACCTGCTGCCCCTTTTCAATCTATAACAAATCCTTTACTGCTTTCAATGGATCATCGGCTTGTAAAATTGGCCTACCTACAACTAAATAGTCGCTGCCCGCTTTAAGCGCCTCTTGCGCTGTAGCAACTCTCGCCTGGTCATCATTTTTATAACCCCTTGGCCTTATCCCTGGCGTTATAATTTTAAAATCTCTACCGAGTGTCTCGCGAACTTTGGCTGCTTCATTGACAGAACAAACAACGCCATCAAGTCCGGCATCGCGGGCCAGCCTAGCTCTTAATAAAACAGTTTCTAAAGTAGCCACACTTTCTTTTTCGCTGGTTAAGCTGGTTACTCCAATAATAAGTGGCCTGACAATTTTTAGTTCGCTGGCCCTTTTTGTGGCGCCAGCTACGGCTGCTTTTAACATTTCTGATCCGCCTGTCGTATGCACAGTCATCATAAAAACTGCACTTAAGCCTGTACCTGAGGCAACAGCTGAAAAGACCGTATTGGGTATATCAAGAAACTTCAGGTCCAAAAATACCTTAGCGCCTTTTTGATAAATAAATTTTAGCGCCTCCTGACCACAAGAAGTAAATAACTGGCTCCCGACTTTAAACATTTTTACTGTAGGATATAAACGCTTTACAATGCTCTCTGCCTCGCTTAGGGTATAACAATCTAATGCAACAATAAGTTTGTCAGTTAGCTCTGGCATCTTAAGGAACCAATTAATCTGCGGATAGAAGACATTTTATTTTTTTGCAAATATTTTTTTATACCCTGTAAAATCTCCGAAGCAGCTTTGGTATTGATAAGATTCACGGTACCTAAGGATAATGCATCTGCGCCGCAGATTAGAAATTCTAAAGCATCTTTTGTATCCATTATGCCACCGCCGGCAATAATCGGCAACTTGACCGTTTTTTGCACCTGATACAAGGCATACAGGCTTAAAGGTTTTATTGCTGGACCGCTTAACCCGCCGATTATATTACCTAAAATTGGTTTTCGGCTATTTATATCCAAACTCATGCCAAAGTATGTATTTACTAAAGATAGCACATCTGCTCCGGCCTTAGCTGCGCTGGCGGCAATCTGGGCAATGTCTGTCACATTAGGCGTGAGCTTTACAATCAACGTTTTTTTTGTTATGCGCCTAAGCGCCTTAATCAAATTATATGTCTCATCAGCATCCTGAGAAAACATTGTTGCGCCGCGGGCCTTAGCGATATTTGGACAAGAGATATTAACTTCAATTGCGCTAAGATTTTTTACTTCGTCAAGCCGCTCAATCAACCTTATGAATTCGTTCTTTGTTTTCCCTCCGATGCTTATAATAACCGGCAGATTAAGCTCGGCGAAATACGGCCATTTTTCCTCTAAGAAAATATTAATTCCGGGATTTTCTAAACCAATTGAGTTTAATAAACCGCAAGGGGTCTCAACAATTCTTGGCGGCTTATTACCCGTTAATGGCCCCAGGGTAACCGTCTTTGTAATCAGCGCTCCGAAGCAATTGAAATCAACCAGGCCGTCTAATTCTTTGGCATAACCAAATGTGCCTGAAGCAGCAATAAGGGGGGATGAAAGTCTTAGCTTCCCGATTTTTATTGATAGATTTTTTTGCATTAATTCCATACCCTAGACAGGATCACGAAGTCGGCTGCTCTGGAATAAATTGGGCTTTAACTTGAGGCCGAGTAAAAAAATAAATAATAGAGATGTGCCATACCAACAAGATAGACAAAAAGATCAATACAAACATGGGCATCTTTTTAATAAATGCGTAGTACAATCTCTCAACCTTCTCGTACTTATTTAATGCTTCCTGCTGGTATTCTGGTTTATACATTTTAACCTTTTCTTGCATCTTATAGTCAAAAGCTTTCTTAGCTATTGGCATGGTCTCTCCACTGTCTATGATTTTCTTCATTGACACTATGCCTATACTGCTAAAAATCAAAAAACCAATAGCAAGTAGCCTGAGAACGATTTCTAATTTTCTTGCCCATTCTTTAAGATTTAAAATAAATATACCTGCAATTAAACCAAAGAATGCAGTGAAGAAAAAATATAAGCGATAAAATGTCAGCTTATCTAATGAAACGGATAACGGCCTGTAAGAAAGGCCAATTAATAATCCCAAAGACGCAAAAATAATAAATATCCAGCCAAACATTGCGACCCCCTTAGATCTTATTTTTTCCATCTTCTTCTCCTATTTGCGCTAATCACTGCCTACCGGCATGAAGGAATCTGTGGTCATCTGCATCTTTTCATCTGTGTTCATCTGTGCTTTAGAAGCTCGGTTCAATACACAAAATCTTTGTCTTCTTGAAATCCTTTAAGCCCCCCTGGATAAAACTAAGGTTAGTCAAGTATTTCATTTTACACCAAGTTAAGAATTTATTCCTGGGCTCCATACCAATATTCCATTTTACAAATTGATAAACAAAATAAATTGTCAAGATTAAGCTAGCCAAAGCAAGAATGTATATGGCCATACTTTTAAAAATAACGCTTAAGATGACAGCGGCTAAGAAAATTAACCCAAATATATGCATAAGATGAAAATTGCCCAGATAAATAAATCCCCTGATAGGGAAAGGCAGGACAAAAGAAGGATTACCGTGCAGGAATTGCAAGACAATCTCCAATCCTTTTTTCTTTACATATTTATCAATCAGCGGAATATGCGCCTGACCATAAGTAACCCAGACCTTTTTTAGGGATTTTAAATCTGCCTGATGCATATGGTCCACCTTAGCCTTAGGCGCAAAATAAAACTTAAAACCATTAGAGCGATGCTGATAACTTAAGTCCATGTCTTCGCCAGTTGGTCTATCCCAGAACCTGGCGCCAATTTTTTGCATAGCGCTTCGGCGATAAGCAACGTTACATGTGCCAAAAAAATACGCTTTGTGGCCGGCAATATCCACTGGCAACGGCTCAGTAGGAAAATCCGGGAAGTAGCCTTCTTGAATAAACCCATAGCGTGGGCTAACCATATTAAACCTAAAATGCTCACACCAGGCCTCAACGAGATTATCTTTATTAACGCGCAAAGTATATAATTCTCCGCCAACAGCAGCCACTTTCTCATCGCGCTCGAAAACCTTTAACATCTGCCAAACCCAATCTGCTGCCGGAGCGCAATCTCCGTCAGTAAAAAATATAAAATCTCCTTTAACCACTTCCAGGGCTTTATTACGCGCAAACCCGGGCGAAGGACAATTCGGTACTTCAACTAATTTTATAAATGAGTATTGTTTTTGCCATTGTTTAATCACATTAACAGTATCATCGCTGCTCCCGCCATCAGCTATAACAATCTCCATGCTCTCTCGGGGGTAATCAATACGGAAAAGATAATTAAATGTTGTGGGCAGGGTCCGGCCGGCGTTACGAACCGGAATTATTATTGAGATAAAAGGTGTCTGTTTCATTTTATCTGGCCTGGTTTTGCTTTTTTTATCTTTAGAGCTTTACAGCAATTGCTATTAAGATCAGCGATAACAAGAAAATGATCACTCCGGCAACAAATCGTGCCTGCATAACAAGGCTAGTAATATCAAATTGCTTTTCCAGGGCGAGTCTCAGTTTATCGGTAGAGATCTCTTTGTTCAAAAGATTATTTAACTTAAGCAATTGGTTGGGGAAGAAAATCAAGCCTAGGGACACTAAAGCGCCAACTAAACCACAAACTGTCCCAGAAACCTTAAATACATCCTTCAAGAATAGAAAATCCATATGTATCCTCCTTGCAATAATTTTACCATTGAATTAATTTTAAGTCAAACACTGGTCCGTCTTTGCATACGCGCTTAAATCCGCTACGCGTAGATACAACACAGCCGAAACATGCACCTGTGCCACAGGCCATATATTCCTCTAATAGCCCAAAACAATTTACATCTAAACTATTACTTATCTTTGCTGCTTCTTTTAGCATCAACCTAGGCCCGCAAGCGTAAAGTGTTATGCGTTCTGGATTATGTGATGTATGCAAAAAATTTCTAACTAATTGAGTGACTAGGCCTTTAAACCCTTT
>JAGVEL010000021.1 GCA_020058285.1 Candidatus Omnitrophota bacterium | reverse complement strand
TAGTTTTTCTTAAGGGAATAAGTGAAATCAAAATCTCAATAGCATTAGAAATTTTTTCTGCGTTGAATGGCTTAGTAACATAAAAATCTGCTTCTAATTCATAGCCTTTACGGAAACTGTCAAATTCATCTTTAGAAGAAAGGATTATCACTGGCTGCCATTTTTCCGTTGGCGGATTAGAGCGAATTTGTTTTAAGACTTCAAAACCGTTGATCTTAGGCATCTGGATATCCAGGATTATCACATCCGGGTTTTCCTTGCCACTCTTATCCAAGGCTTCCTGACCATCATTTGCCGCGATAACCTCATAACCACAATTTGTTAGATGAACGCTTACTGCCTCTAAACTATCTTGCTCATCATCAGCTATAAGAATCTTATACATAGTAGCATCTCCGGATTGCTTGGTCTGTAAATCATTTTTGTTGGAATTAAATTGTATTACAGTTAATGCTAAATTGCAAGGTCAAATTAAAAGCCCCTAGTAGAAAAGTTTCTACTAGGGGCTAAAGGACACTAGCTAAAAAAATCTATTTTTTAGATTTTAGCTTATCAAGTGTTTTCCCAACTGCTTCTCCGACAATATCCTTGCAACCTAAACCAAGAGCAATAGCAAAACCCAATCCTAACGAAGCTAAAATGATAGCTATGGCCAATCTAACGATATCTGCACCGATGCGTAACTGCTCTAGGGCAATGGCAATAGCGAATACAATAACTACAACCTCAACTATCTTAGCTAGTAATTGAGCTTGCTCTATTCCGGCATTAGATGCAGCTGTCTTTATCACTATGGCAAAAAAATTAGCCAGAAACATTCCCAGGACAAGAATAAATATGCTGACAATAACATTGGGAATATAGAGTACTACCCGATTTAAGAGTTCAGCAGCTACATTCAAACCAACAGCGTTGACGGCAACGACAACCACAATTAACATTGCCAGCCAATAACAAAGAATCCCGATTAATTCTGACAAACTGTAGCTTATTCCGCCTTTAGCAAAAAACTTACTTATGCCTGCTTGGTCTGCAACGTTATCCAGCTGAATAACTTTCAAAACTTTGATAACAAGGTTTTTAATTAACTTAGCAATAAGCCAACCAATAACGAGTATAACTATTATTCCGAGCAAGGTTGCCAAAAAACTTCCGATCTTAATTAACATCTCTCTCGCCGGATCAACGAATATTCTACTTAATCCCATCCGCCACCTCCTTAAATTTAAGCCCGCCCTACCATGGACGAACTTACATCCTTATTACAATTATTTTTAATTTAACATAAAATAAACTGTGTGTCAACAAGCAATTTGGGTTAATGTGTTGTAGCCCATAACTCATAGCCAATAATCAATTATTGACAAACTGACAAAAACAGGTTATACATATCTATATGTCTGGAATAAAGTTACATTATATTAGCGGATTTCTAGCAATTCTGTTTATCTGCCTGATAACCATGCCTGTATCATCCCTTGCCGGGCCAATAAATCCTCCTGCCTCACCGAGTAATCAGATATACACGCCAGTAGAAAAAACTGTTTTAGATAACGGGCTCACTATCTTGTTAAAACAAAAAAACAATGCTGATATTGTCAGTATTGTAGCGCTGGTAAAAACCGGAAGTGCCACAGAAAATAAATTTTTGGGTAGTGGCATCAGCCATCTTACTGAACACATGTTATTCAAAGACAATCCGGAAAACCCAAAAAGCGAAATAGCAAAACAAATCCGTTTTTTAGGAGGAGACATAGATGGCTCTACATCTTATGATTGGACAATTTATACAATTACCCTGCCTAAGGAAAATAGCCTAAAAGCCCTGGAATTATTGAAAGTTTTCCTGTTTAAACCTGAATTTAAAGCTGAAGATTTAGAAAAAGAAAAACAGGTGGTATTAAAAGAGATTAATCTCGGTAAAGATAATCCTAGAAAATGCCTCTGGGACTTGCTCATGGAAACATCGCTCACCAAACACCCTTATCGTTATCCGGTTATTGGCTATGAGCCGTTACTCGCAAGAATCAATTTATCAGAATTGAAAGAATATTATACCCACGCCTATACCCCTGGAAATATCATCCTGAGTCTTGCAGGAGATTTTAATAAAGAAAAAATTCTTAGTAAAATTGACGAGTTATTCGCAAAAATTCCCTCAGGGCCTATTTGGCCAAACTGCTCCATCAACGAACCGACTCAAATTGCCACTAGAAAAGTCAGCCGGCAGCTAAAAACAACAAGCCTTGCTTACGGCGCTATAAGCTTTCCTTCAGTAAGCTTAGCCAGCCAGGATATGTATGCCCTGGATGTACTCTCCTCTATCTTAGGAGGAAGAGAAAGTTCTCGTCTAAACCAGAAACTAAAAGAAAATTTAAAAATTGTTTATTCAATATCCGCTATAGATTACACACCTCAGGAACCAGGACTATTTATAATAACCTTTAGCGCCCAACCAGAAAACTTAAAACAATCCTTTGACGTAATATCCACGGAGATCGAAAACTTAAAAGTTTCCGGAATAACCAACCCAGAACTTCAGAAAGCAAAACAAGCAGTAAAGAGCGCTTTCTTATTTAGCCGCGAAAGCTGCGATGATTTAGCCAACTCTGCAGCCCAATTTGAAGCAGCGGTAAATAATCCTGATTTCGACCAGCAGTATTTGGAAAAAATAGATAGACTTAAAGCCTCCGATATCCAGACAATTGCTGTCAAATATCTAAATCTTCTCACTTCAAATGTTGTTAGCGTAGAGCCAACTATTCAAAAGAAACAAAGTAATGCCATCATCCCGCCAACAACACCAGAGCCAGAGACGAAGATTTTCCAATTACCCGGCAACCTAAGAGTCTTGCTGCGCCAGGACAAATCTTTGCCGCTGGTTACTATCAAAATCGCTTTCTTAGGCGGTTTATTAGCTCAAGATTCTAAGAATAACGGCATTGCTAACTTAACTAGCAGCGTATTATTAAAAGGCACAAATTCAAAAACAGCTCTAGGAATCTCCAATCTTGTAGAATCCTGGGGGGCGCAATTAGACTCTTTCTCAGGCAATAACTCTAGCGGCATATATTTAAAAATTCTTAAAGAAAATTTACCTCAAGGCCTGGAGCTTCTTTCGCAGATAATTACATCTCCGGCATTTAGCTTAGAGGAGATTGAAAAGGAAAAAGTCCTAATCCTGGCAATGCTTAAACAACAAAAAGAGGATATATTTACCATTGGCTCTCTTTTACTCAAAAAAGAGTTGTATCCCAATTATCCTTATTCATTCAACCCCTTAGGCGATGCAGATATAGTTAAAAATATCTCCCGTGAAGAGATCTTTGACTTTTATAAAAAACAAATAATTAAACCGAATATGGTTATAAGTATATTCGGCGATATAGAAGTTCAGGAAACATTAGAACTCGTTAATAAATTCTTCTCAAAAATTAATTCAACCGGACCCTTGCCAATTATAAACATTAAGCCTAAACCGCTTTCTCGCAATATAACTCAATTTGAAATACTCGAAAAAGAACAATCGCTTTATATGCTTGGTTTCTCTACTATCAGCTTAAACAATCCAGATAAATATGCGCTAGCCATAATCTCCGAGGCGCTCTCGGGCTTGGATGGCAGATTATTCAAAAATATTAGAAAGGATTTAGGGATAGCCTACGCGTTGGGCGCTCAAAATAGCGAGCTTTTAGAAGGGGGACATTTTATATTTTATGTAGCAACAACAAAAGAAAATTTGAAGAAAGCGCAAAGTTTAGTCTGGCAGGAGATTAAAAAATTAAAAAACCAATCAATTACTGTTGAAGAGTTAGGTCGGATTAAAAGAGGTCTTATCGGTAAAATGAAAATTTCTTTAGAAACAAATGATGGCTTAGCCGGTCTTGCTACATTTGACGAATTATACGGCCTGGGATTTAATAATTATCAAGGATTTGAAAAGGCAATTAACAGTGTATCTATACAAGAAATCAAACG
>JAGVEL010000039.1 GCA_020058285.1 Candidatus Omnitrophota bacterium | reverse complement strand
CCCTTCTCCATATCGCAGTCAGAGACATCTAAATATTTCAATAATGTTTTTAAACCAACCAAATAATTGTAAGCTTCATCCGGAGAATTAATGTCTGGCTCGGTTACTATCTCAAGAAGCGGCACTCCGCAGCGGTTATAATCAACAAGGCTTGCAATTGATTCGTGAATTAACTTACCCGCGTCTTCTTCTAAGTGCACGCGCCGGATATTAATAACCTTTTCTTGATTATTGGTTTTTATAGCCAGTTTTCCCTTAAGCGCCAGAGGCATATCAAATTGTGAAATTTGATAATTCTTAGGCAAATCCGGATAATAATAATTTTTTCTGTCAAACTTGACAGTGCTGCCAACACTACAATCCAAAGCCAAAGCAACCTTTAAGGCATATTCTATTGCCTTGCGATTAATCACTGGTAAACTACCCGGTAAACCTAAGCATACTGGGCAGGTTAATGAATTTTCCGGAGAAGCAAATTGTATCTTGCAAGAACAGAATAGCTTTGTCTGCGTATAAAGCTGTAAATGCACTTCTAGCCCGATAACTGTGTCGTAAATCATAGCGTTGGTTTCTTAAGATGCCAGGGTGTATTTCGTTCAAATGTAAAAGCTGTTCTGAGAATAGTTTCTTCGTCAAACGGTTTCCCAATAATCTGTAAACCTATCGGCAGATTTTGTGAATCAAACCCACAGGGCAGGGAAAGCGCAGGTATACCGGCAAGGTTTACGGAGATAGTAAAAATATCTGATAGATACATTTTGAGCGGATCGTCAATTTTTTCTCCGACTTTAAAAGCAGTGGTCGGAGTTGTCGGAGCAATAAGCAGGTCGCAGTCTTCAAATGCTTTTAAAAAATCCTGCCGGATTAATGTGCGCACTTTTGATGCTTGTAAATAATAAGCATCATAATAGCCGCTGGATAAGACAAATGTCCCAAGCATTATCCTTCTCTTCGCTTCATCGCCAAAGCCTTCCTGGCGGCTGCGCTTATACATCTGAACAATAATAGACTCATCTGCATTATTATCTAAATTCTTGGTCCTATGGCCGTATTGCACTGCGTCAAACCGCGCCAGGTTTGAACTCGCTTCAGCTGTAGCCAAAATATAATAAACGCTTACGGCATACTTGGTATGAGGCAGAGAAACTTCGATAAGTTCTGCACCTAGGTCGCTAAATACCTTTTTCGCTTCCAGGATTGCCTGTTTTACATCAGGCTCAATCCCATCTTTGCCACTGCCAGAGTCCGTAAAAAAATATTCCTTAGGAATTCCGATTTTTAAACCTTTAACATTATTTATCAAAGATTTTGTATAATCCGGAACTGGATTGTTGACGCTTGTCGAATCTCTCTCGTCATAACCGGAAATAACTGACAATAATAATGCTAAATCCTGCGTATCTTTTGCGAATGGGCCTATCTGGTCTAAACTTGAAGCAAAAGCAATCAAACCGTAACGCGATACCCGACCATATGTTGGCTTCATGCCGACTACTCCACAAAACGCAGCTGGCTGACGGATAGAACCGCCAGTATCAGAACCCAAAGAAAGGATTGCTTGCTCGCTTGCTACAGCTGCGGCTGAACCACCGCTAGAGCCTCCGCTTACCCGGCTGGTATCCCAGGGATTTAACGTTGGGCCCAAGCAAGAATTTTCCGTTGAAGAACCAAAAGCAAATTCATCCATATTTGTTTTACCGATTATTACCGCGCCTTCCTCCTCAAGTTTTTCAATTATTGTCGCATTATACGGAGGAACAAAGCCTTTTAAAATTTTGGAGCAACATGTAGTTTCTAACCCTTGAATACAGATATTATCTTTTATTGCCACAGGAATACCGGAAAGTTTCTTTTTTGGCAAATGAATTTTGGGCTTCTCAATGACCTTAACAAAAGCCTTAATCTTAGAATCGACTTTTTTTATACGCTTAATTATAGATAGTAATAGATCCTGCGGATTTACTTTTTTGGCGGCAAAGCTATCCAGTAATTCATGAGCATTAGCTTTATACAAATCATTTTTATTTGCGATATCTATCATCAGATTATTTATTCAATAATTTTAGGCACACGGAAAAAATTGCCATATCTATCCGGCGCGAATTTTAAAACCTGCTCAATATCTATGGATGGCTTAACTACGTCATCGCGAAAAACATCTTCAATACTCATAACATGTGTTGTTGGCGTAACCTTAGTTACATCAAGCTCTTTTAATTGTTCAATATATTCTAAAATAGACACAAGTTGACGGCTGAATTTTTCTAATTCTGCGTCACTGAGCTCTATGCGGGCTAAGGTAGCTAAGTGTTTTAGTTCTTTTTTGCTAAACATATCCGCAGTTACTCCCTGTCACCCCTTGGGGGATTGGCTACAATCCCCCAAACCCCCTACAGTTGTATCGGAATAACAGATATCCGATTTCCGATACAAAATATTATAATAACAGAAAGATACGACAATGTAAACTCTATTCCTAATCACTTTGTTTAAGGCAATTCATCAAATCTATGTATTCATCTAGGGAAATCGTCTCCGGCCTACGAATTTGGTCTATACCTGAGTGACTGAAAGCAAATTTCAATTTTTGCGCATCAAAAGAAGTTTTGAGCGAATTATATAAGGTTTTGCGCCTTTGGTTAAAAGCAGCTCTAATTATTGAAAACAGCATTTGTGTGTCAACCTGGCTAATTTTAGAGCTACTTTTAAGCTTTAAGCTGACAAAACAAGCATCGACTTTTGGAACCGGCCGAAAACAAGTTCTCTTAATCGTGAATAGAATCTTCGGTTTTGAATAAAAATGTACAAAAAGACTGATACTTCCTGTATCCCTTGTTCCCACACTGCTAACTAAGCGAATGGCTAATTCTTTTTGCACTGTAACAAAGATCTCATTTAGATATTCGCTTTGCGGCAAAAATTTTGCAATTATCTGGCTCGAGACATTGAACGGCAAATTACCAATCAAAGTAGCTTTTTTATTTAGGTTTAATTCTGAAAGTTTAAAATCTAAGATATCTGCGTGTTTAAGGAAAAAATTGTTATTACCCTTAAATTTATCCTCTAAGATATTGCACAATCGCTTATCTATTTCAATCGCATAAACAACTGCGCCTGTTTGGAGCAACTTTTCAGTTAATGCTCCTGTTCCTGGGCCTACTTCAACAACAATGCTGCCCGGGCCTAAACATACGCAAGAAATAATCTTAGAAGTTATATTTTTATCAATTAGAAAATTTTGGCCTAATGATTTTTTGGGCATTACTTCAATCGGGCAACCGCAAATTTTAAGCCTGACTGGTCTTCGCGTAAATCTTTCGTGTCTACTTAGCATCGCTTGCTTAACTTTAAGGTTAATTTTATAGCCTCGATTAATGACCTCGGGCTTGCCTTATTTTTTCCGGCGATATCAAAGGCTGTGCCATGTAAAGGCGAAGTCCGCACAAAAGGAAGGCCAAGCGTTAAATTCACACCTCTTGCTGGACATATTAGCTTTAACGGCATCATTGCCTGGTCGTGATACATACATATGCCAGCTGACAGCTTTCTATTAAATAACGAGAAAACTATCCTTTCCAATGATAATGGCCCTAAAATTTTGCTCCCGGTTATTTTATCTTGAGCTAATTTTATTGCTGGTGTGATTAATTTAATTTCTTCCTGACCTAACAAGCCGCTTTCGCCTAAATGAGGATTTAAGCCGCAAACTCCTATCAATCTAATCTTGATATTAAACAGCCGGTTTAATTCTAAATCAGTCAAAACGATAGTGCTTACTAAATCCGGTATATTTAATCTTTTGTGAACCTGGGCTAAAGCAAGGTGAGTCGTAACCAAGACAAAGCGTAACCTGCCGGATAAAAGCATCATGCGCACTAATTTAACGTTTATCTGTCTGGCTAGATATTCAGTCTGGCCGCGAAAGCCATTTGCTACCCGGTCTATCGATATCTTGCATACCGGGCAAGTCACTATACCGGAAATCTGCTTAGTTTTGACTAAATCCAATGCTTTATTTAAATAATCCAAAGACGCTTGTCCGTTGGAAGCACTAATCTCGCCAAAATTAAATTTATTCCTTGAAACATTATTAATATCAATGAACTCTAAACAATCCGTTATTTTTTTAAAACCTTTAAATTTATTAAACACAAAACTGTTCCCAATGAGAATAAACTGTTTTCTTTCATTGGAATTAAAATAATCTAAGGCCTTTATAATTATCTCCGGGCCAATGCCAGATGGATCGCCCATTGTAATTGCAATTTTTTTTGTCATTTTTTTTATTTGATAACGATATATGCTTTATCTTTGAGCTTATCCAGCCAATCCGTTAACTCTTGAGTCATTTTTTCATCAAAAATACTCACATATGCCGAATCTTGCGCCTGGGTTAAAGAAAGTTTTTCCTGTGGCAGAATTTTTAAAACTTTAAAAATATAATATTTATTATTAATTTTAACCGCTGGAGAAATTGCGCCAACCGGTACAGCAAACAATTGTTTTTCTGCATCAGGCTCTAACTTGCCTTTTCTAATCTCTTTATTGCGTTCCCGGCTATTATCTGATTGAAAAAATATAGCAAAATCTTTGCCTTGCTTAATTTGAGCTAATATGCTTTCAGCTTCTTTTTGGTTATCGCAGAACAAAAAACTAACTAATCTGCCTTCGTTTAAATTAAATTCTTCAGGATGCTCATTATAGAAGGTCGTAATCTCTTGGGGTGAAACATAAATCTTGGATTTAATTTCTTTATCTACAATTGCACGCATTAATTCTTGATCGCGGATACTTTTCTTCAAATCGCCAATTGAAATGTGCTGAGTTTGCAATGTTTTTTGAAAATCTTCTTCAGATTTAAAGCCTTCCTTCATATCGGAAAGCCGATCATCAATAAATTTTTCTTCGATCTTTATTCCTTGTTTGAGTGCCTCCTGCAGAATAAGCTTATCCTCAACAAGCCTGACCAAGGCGTCCTTAGCAACGCGAGAGATCTCTTCGTTTAATTTTTTCTCTTCTAAGCGCGCGGCAAGTTGAACATAGGCGAAATTCACATAATCCTGAACCTCGCTTTGTGTAATCACCATATCATTCACCACTGCTACAATCTTATCCCCATTAACCACATCAACAGCCTGAGCAGATTTCACAATTATGAACAAAAAAACAATTAAATATATAAGCCCAGATATAATCTTATTAGCCTTAATTTGATGCATGATGTACTTTCTCCTTTCTTAAAGAATGCAACCCATCTACAGCCTGTCGCAAAAGCCGGCTATATAAATCAAAACCAACCACCATAATATACCCATGCTGTTCTGTTCCGAGTAGATTTCCCGCTCCCCTGATTTCTAAATCCTGCATAGCAATCTGAAAGCCTGAACCTAATTGCGAAAATTCCTCTATTGCCTTCAGCCGCTTTTTTGCATCCGGGTTCAAAACAGCCTCTTTTGAAATAAACAGATATGCGTAAGCCTGGCGGTTGAATCTTCCAACTCTTCCGCGCAACTGGTGCAAATCCGAGAGGCCAAAATGTTCTGCCCGGTCAACAATTAACGTATTGGCATTAGGAATATCAATGCCTGATTCAATAATCGTTGTCGTTACCAAACAGTCAATCTTGCGCTTGAGAAAAGATAGAGTTACTTTCTCTAAATCATTGGAGTGCATTCTGCCATGCGCAATTGCAATATTAATTCTTTCATCCAAATCCTTCTTTAATCGCAAGGCAACTTTGTCTATATCCTCAATGCGATTATGGACAAAATATACCTGGCCTCCCCGCTTAACCTCTTGTTCTACTGCCTGAACTGCAAGGTGCTCATCATATTCGCTAACTATAGTCTCTACAGCTAACCTATTTTTAGGCGGCGTATCAATAACCGAAATATCCTTAATCCCGGTGAGGGACATATACAATGTACGCGGAATAGGCGTTGCTGTTAGAGTTAATATATCAGCTAGCAAGCGAAGCTTTTTCAATTTTTCCTTTGCCCTAACGCCGAAACGCTGCTCCTCATCAATAATAATCAGGCCTAAATCCTTAAATTGCACGTCATTTCCTAAGAGCCGGTGCGTTCCAATTAATATATCAATCGCGCCTTTTTTTGTAGCCTCTACGATATTTTTATTTTCGCCTTTAGAATTAAAACGCGAAAGCATTGCCACGTTTACCGGAAAGCTTGAAACTCTCTGGCTAAAATTAAAGTAGTGCTGGACAGCTAAAATGGTCGTAGGTACTAATATCGCAACCTGTTTGTTATCCATCACTGCCTTAAACGCAGCGCGCATTGCCACTTCAGTTTTGCCGTAACCAACATCCCCGCAAAGAAGCCTATCCATAGGCTGGTCAGATTCCATATCTTTTTTTACTTCGATCCAGGACTTCTTCTGATCCGGCGTTTCTTCATAGGGAAATGTTGCCTCAAAATCCCGCTGCCAATCAGTATCAGCTGAAAATTTAAAACCGCTTAGAGAGCTACGCGCAGCCTGGGTTTGTAATAAATCCAAAGCTACCACTCTTACTGCTCTTCTTACTCTATCTTTAATCCTCTGCCACTCTGAACTTCCCAGGCGCGACATCTTTGGCCGCAATCCCTCAAAAGCCATATAGCGCGATACAAGATTGATTTCATTAAGCGGAACATATAAAGAATCGCCGCCTAGATAACGAATTATCAAGTGATCAGTTAGCTTATCTTTTAATTTAATTTTTTTTATTCCAACAAATTTGCCAATTCCATGTTCTTCATGCACAACATAGTCGCCAAACTCTAAATTAAGAAAATCATCCAGCCGGATATCTTTATTGTCAGTTAGCTTGATATGTGCTTTTCTTGCCTCATCAAGCTTTAGCTTATCAGGGTGAATGCTTACCTTACGCTTAAAAGGAAGAATTATTGCTTTATTATTGCCCCAGAGTGTTTTTTGCGAATGCGGGTCAAAACTTTTAATTGATTCAACCTGGTTGATATTGAACTCCAGGCGTATCGGCCAGTTAAATGCAACGGGGAATATATCAATTATGGAACCGCGGTGGGTAAAATCGCCTTGCTCGCTAACCTTAGGCTGATAAGAATAATTAAGTTCGACTAATTTATCCAAAACAGTCTGCTTAAGTGTTCTCTCGTTAATGCGCAGTAAAAAATGCTTAAACATAATCTTATACTGCTCCTCCAAAAGATGATTAAAAAACTCCAGGGAAATTATCTAACGGGACGGCGCTTACTGAACAAAAGCACTAAAGGAGAGGCAATAAATACTGTAGAGTACGTTCCGGAAATAAGCCCGACAAAAAGGCAAAAACCAAGGCTATTTAAAACTTCTCCGCCGAATAATAATAAAGAAAGCACGACAAAAAGCGTCAACAAAGACGTAAGAATAGTCCGGGCCATAGTCTGGTTAACGCTTAAGTTAATAATCTCAGCAAGGGTCATTTTGCGCAAACTCCGGCTTACTTCCCGAATGCGGTCATAGATAACAATTGTATCGTTAATTGAATAGCCGGCAATAGCTAATAGTCCGGTAACTGTCAACAAATCAATCGGCCGCCTAGTAACAACCATTGCTATTGTGGCAATTAAGATATCGTGGATTAAAGCTATAACTCCGGCAATAGCAAAATCAAAACGCTTAAATCTAATCCAGACATAACCAAGTATGCCTAAAAGAGAAAGAATAATCGCGTAAATCGCTTTTTGCTTTAAGATTTTACCGGCAATCGGCCCGACTTTTTCCACCTTGATAACCTCAAAGGGATTATTCGCAAATTTTTCTTTTAATTTATTTGATATCTTTTCTAAAGAATCTTCCTGGGTGCGAATTATAATCTGATTGGGATTAGAGCTAAATTGCTGGATGATTGCATCGCCGAAATTTATCTCTTTTAAGGCACTACGAACCTCCTCAGGCGCAGGCGGAGTTTTAAATCTATACTCCTGCAGCTGGCCTCCGGAAAAATCAACCCCCAGAGAACTACTCCCCCGCATAGCAAAAAGACTTAAACCCGCTACAATAACAACTATGGAAAGTGTATAAAATACAAATCGATAGCGGATATAATCAAGTTTTGGTTGCTTTAAAAGGCTAACCATGGGTAAGGAACTTAATAAACGATGCCTTAATAATGACTCAAATATCGTCCTTGTAACCATAACCGCAGTAAATAAGCTGGCTAAGATACCAATAGTTAAAGTTACAGCAAAGCCGCGGATAGGCCCTGTTCCAAATTGGAAAAGCAAAAATGCCGCAATCAATGTTGTAACGTTAGAATCAATGATTGCACTAAGTGCGCGATGATAACCATTGGCAATTGCCGCAGCTAAAGACCTGCCTAAGCGCAACTCCTCTCTGATGCGCTCATTAATCAAGACATTAGCATCCACAGCCATGCCTAAACTCAGAGCAATACCCGCAATACCCGGAAGAGTAAGCGTTGAATGAAACAGACTTAAACCGGCAAGCATAATTAAAAGGTTAAGCATAAGCGCAATGTTAGAAATCACTCCGGCAAGCAAATAGTAACCGATCATAAACACAAAAACAAACACTGAGCCCATAATTGCGGCGTGTACTCCGGCCTTAATTGAATCCTGACCTAACAATGGGCCGATTGTTCTTTCTTCTTCTATATAAATTGGTGCAGGCAATGCGCCGACGCGTAAAACTATGGCTAAATCCTGAGCCTCTTGGGGAGTAAACCTTCCAGTAATCACTGCTTCTCCTGACGGTATAGGCTCATTTATCCTCGGAGCAGACTGCACCTTACCATCAAGGACAATTGCCAGGCGCTTTCCAACATTGCTCGTTGTAATTTGAGCAAATTCAGCAGCTCCCTTAGAATTAAATTTAAGAGTAACAAGCGGCTCATTAAATCTTGACTGATCAAAACTCACAGCAGCATTAACTAATGCATCGCCGGTTAATACAGCATTCTTCTCAAGCAATATCGGCTCTTCATTTATATATTTTAACTCAAATCCTTCTGGCACCTGGCCGCTTAGAGCCAACCTTAAATTTTCCTTATCGCTATTAACTAATCTAAACTCTAAAAGTGCAGTCCGGCCAATAAGCTCTATTGCCCGGCCGCGTTCAGTAATTCCCGGAAGCTGAATAACAATCTCATTTTCCCCCTGGCGCTGTATCGATGGCTCTTTTACCCCAAATTCATCAATGCGGTTACGTATAACTTCAACTGCCCGGTCAACTGCATCTTTTTTAGATTCCTCTGATAATTTAGAATCATCAACGCGCATAACCAGATGCATCCCGCCTTGAAGGTCTAAACCCAGATTAATCTTCTTATTAAGCGGGAAGGCTAACAAACAAGCAATTATAACTACAGCTACAATGAAACCTAATTTTAAGTTTAGATTTTTGTACATATGATCCTCTCAATGACCCCCGAGCCTAAATGGCGAAGAGGAATTGATCCTCCTACACAATCTTGGCATAGCCAAGATTGTCTTAGGACTAATCCTGTAGAATTTTTCCCGCGCTTCGCGGGTAAAAATTCTGCAGGGCGAAGCTTAGGCTAAAATTATCAAAGAGAATTTTAGCCTGTTTAAGCAAGGGATATATTCCTATTTAAACCGAAGCTACTCTTGTAACAGAAGCAATTGCGCTTTTATCGATCTCAACTTTTACATTATCATCAATACGCAAAATAAAAGTTTTTTCCTTAACATTGACAATTGTACCATGAACGCCGCCGATAGTAACCACCTCGTCATTCTTTTTAAGGTTAGTGAGCATCTGACGATGTTTTTTCTGCTGTTTCTGTTGAGGTAAAATTATCAATACGTACATCACCAAAAAAACCAAAATAAACGGAAAAAGACTTACAAGTAAAGGTGCTTGTGTTGAACCCATGTTTCCTCCATAAATTATTTATTTTCTTTTTTTACTTTCTTGACCAATGAAGCTAAGGTATCTGAAGGCCTTGCTCCAAGTTTGCGCCAATGTTCAAATCTCTCCATGTTAATTTTTAAGAGCGGTGGTTTTTTTGCTGGATTGTAATAGCCTAATTCCTCGATGAATCTTGCATCCCGGGCTTTATGAGAATCAATAACTATAATCCGGAAATGAAAATCCTTGTTTGCAGACTTGCCAATCTTTGTCATCCTCATTACAACTGCCATCTTGCCTCCCGTAAGTTAAGTATTTTTAGTTTAATTTCTGGCTATTGCCTCAAGCATTGCCTTAGCTTTGTTTATAGTTTCTTGAAACTCTTTTTCTGGTTTTGAATCAGCTACAATACCTGCTCCAGCCTGAACATAAGCTCTACCCTGATTAATTACAATAGTTCGAATCGTGATACAGGAATCCAAATTGCCTGAAAAACTAAAATAACCCACGCAGCCGGCATATGGACCTCTGCGGTTCTTCTCTAATTCCTCAATGATTTCCATGGCCCTGACTTTTGGCGCGCCGCTTACCGTACCTGCTGGGAAAGCCGCAATAAGTGCATCAAAAATATCTTTGTTCTTTTTCAGCTTACCACAAACATTCGATACAATGTGCATAACATGCGAATACATCTCGACCTTCATAAACTCACTTAGATGGACGCTTTTAAACTCACAAACCCGGCCTAGATCATTTCTCCCTAAATCTACAAGCATCGTGTGCTCGCATTTTTCTTTAGGATCATTGAGCAATTCCTGTTTTAACCTTTCGTCTTGCGCCTCGTTTTGACCACGCGGCCTGGTTCCGGCAATAGGCCTGGTCTGGACAAAACTATCTTCGCAACGCACTAACATCTCCGGAGAAGAGCCGACTAAAATAAGATCTTTTAATTTTAAGAAAAACATATACGGAGATGGATTTATCGAACGCAAGTTTCGGTAAACTGTTAACGGCTCACACTTCACCGGCATTGAAAATCTCTGTGATAATACCACCTGGATAATATCTCCAGCTCTGATATACTGCTTTGCTCTCTCTACGCTACTGGTAAAAGTTTTCTTGACGATATTGGAAGAAAATTTAATATCCTTAATTTCTTGAGCCCTTGCTTCTTTTAGACTGGGTTTTAATTTAGCGCTAAGCTTAATGTGCAAATGATCAATCCTGCCTAAAGTATCCTTATACGCTTTTCTCAATTCTGAATCTGACTTATCCTGAACATAGGCACAACAAATAATTTTTATGGTCTTTTGCACATGATCAAAAATCAATAAGTCTTCAGCCAGCATTAGCAGGCTATCCGGAAAATTTAGATCATCACTTGTCTTATTTTCCAACTTTTCAAAAAACCGCACGCAATCATAGCCGATATAACCAACAAAGCCTCCGCAAAACCTGGGTAGCTGGGCCAACTTAACAAAGCGATAGCGGTTCATTATCTTTCTTATCTCGTCAAGCGGATTAGTTTTAGTTTTAAATTTTAAGGCTTTCTTTTTAATATAATCGATTATTGAAATATCAGCGCCTTTTGATTTAAAGATTAATTTCGGATTTGTGGCTAAAAATGAAAACCTCCCCACCCGCTCCTGCCCCTCTACTGATTCAAGCAGAAATGAATAATCATCATTTTTTGAAACTTTTAAATATGCGCTTACCGGTGTCTCCAAATCAGCTAAAATCTCTTTATACACCGGAATCAGGTTTCCTTTTTTAGCTAATTTTAAAAATTCTTTTTCGTTTGGATAATACATTAAATGAGCGCATAATTTACGGAGTGTTAACGACGTAAATTATTTGCGCGAATTTAACCCAGCACTAATTTTTGTAATTAGTCTGGATTTATAGATTAAATTTTTCTAAAAAATTAACCTTACTAATTATACCACAATGCGTTATCGAAAATTAGTGCTGGGTAAGTTCGACCATACAACTTACGTCACTTGCGTTTCCGTAAGTTGTGGTCTCGCTTATTTTAACTTCCTATAAAAACAACTCCTATTGCCCGTATGACAAGCTGGTCCTAATTGTTTTACCTTTATTAACAAGCAATCCTTATCACAATCATAAAAAATATTTTTAACCTTCTGAAAATGACCTGAGGTTTCTCCTTTGGTCCAAAACTTCTGCCTTGAACGCGACCAAAAACAAGTCAGACCATCTTTAATAGTTTTAGATAATGACGCCTTATTCATGAAAGCCACCATCAACACTTCGCTGGTCTTATAATCCTGGATAACCGCTGGAATAAGCCCTTTTTTGTCATAGGAAATCTTAACATTCTTGTTCATTTTCTAAACCCTCACTGCAATTCTTTTTGATTTTAAATATTTTTTAACCTGGCTTATGGACAATGTACGAAAATGAAATAACGATGCTGCTAAAGCAGCATCCGCCCCACCCTTAGTCAAAACTTCGGCAAAATCCTTTAATTTTCCTGCTCCGCCTGAAGCAATAACCGGAATATTTACATTAGAACTAACTGCCTTGGTTAACTGGATATCAAAACCTTCTTGTGTACCATCAGCATCCATACTCGTAAGTAAGATTTCACCCGCACCTAATTTTTGAGCCTTTTTCGCCCAACTAATTGCGTCTAATTTGCAACGCTTTCTGCCGCCATGGCTAAAAACCCGAAACAGCTTTCCTTCTCGCCTGGCATCAATAGCTACAACAATGCATTGTGCGCCGAACCGCTTTGAAGCAGATTGAATTAACTGCGGATTTTCTATTGCTGCAGTATTAATACTCACCTTATCTGCTCCGGCATTTAAGATATCGCGGATATCGTCAATATTTCTTATTCCGCCGCCAACCGTAAACGGCATAAATATAGCCTGGGCAGTTTTTCGTACTACCTCAAGTAGAATTTTTCTCTTTTGAAAACTCGCTGTAATATCCAAAAATACAAGCTCATCAGCACACTCTGCTTCATAGATTTTAGCCACTGCTACCGGGTCTCCGGCATCCAAAAGATTCAAGAATTTAACACCTTTAACTACCCGGCCATCTAAAACGTCCAGACACGGAATTATGCGTTTTGTAAGCATAGGCTAACTACCTTCTGCTACCTTAACAGCTTGCTTAAAATCAAGCCTTCCTTCATACAAGGCTTTTCCGACAATAACTCCGAAAAGGCCCGGAATCTTTTTAAGTTTTTCTATGTCAGCTATTGAACCAACGCCGCCAGAGGCAATTAATTTAAGCCCGGGGAAAACATTTGCACGGGAAATAACTGCGCTTATTACTTGGACATCTACTCCGGACATTGTCCCATCAAGCTTTATATTGGTGAAATTAACAAATCTTACGCCTTTATCATAAATTTTCTTGAAACAGTCATTAAGGCTTACTTCACTTGATTTTTTCCAACCGGAATTTGCGACTTCCATAATTATGTCGCTGACAATACCCTCTTGAGTATTAAGCTTCATAAATTTAGCATCAATACTCACGCTAATTTTTTCACTAAGAATCGAAGAAAAATTATCCAGAAACGAAAAGTCAGAAAAAACTTTTGACCCCAAGGTTACCCGCGCTGCCCCAACATCCAGTAATTCATTGATAATCTTGGCATCCCTTAAACCACCACCAACCTCTACATCAATATCCAGTTCTTTTATTATTTTAATCAACCAATCTTTATTCTTCGGTATTCCTTCCAAGGCGCCATTTAAATCAACGACATGGATTAGCTTAGCCCCGAGCGTCTGCCAATGCAAAGCCGCAGACAAGGGATCAGTCTTGTATTCAGATTGTTTGCTAAAATCGCCTTGATACAATCTTACTACCAAGCCATCCTTTATATCTACGGCAGGAATTATGAGCATTAGTCAATTTAAAGAAGCAAAAAGTTTTTTAATATTTTTAAGCCGTTAGCCTGGCTTTTTTCCGGGTGAAATTGAACTCCAAAAATATTATCTTGCCAGATTACGCTTGCATATTTAGCACCATAGTCTGTTTGGCCAGCTATGATACTCTTATCCATTGGCGCACAATAATAAGAATGGCAGAAATAAACAAATGAATTATTTTTTACGCCTTTTAATATTGGGCAGTTCTTATCCTTTATTCCAAGCTGATTCCAGCCAATTTGAGGCACCTTAACCTTACCGGTAAAAAGTTTAACTTTTCCTTTAATAATATCTAAACCCTTAGCTGCCGGCGCCTCTTCGCTAGATGAAAAAAGAAGCTGCATGCCTAAACAAACGCCCAAAATTGGTGTGCCGGAATTTAGCTTATCTTTTAAAACATCAAAAATTTTTAAGCGTTTTAATTCTTTGACTGCGTCTGCGAATGCGCCTACGCCAGGCAGAATTATCTTTTTTGCCTTCTCTATTTCTCTCCAGCTTGCGCTAACCTTACAATCTTTTCTAGTTAAAAGGCAGGCCTTTTGGACTGAGCGCAAATTTCCCATCATATAATCAACAATCAGAATCATAAATCAATCACGCCTTTTGTTGAGGGAACTCCTTTGCGCCTATGGTCTATCTGGCAGGCTTTATCCAAGGCAATAGCCAGGGCTTTAAATAAAGCTTCAAAATAGTGATGAGAATCAGGAACTTGCCGAACCGCAGGGCTTCCGGGTATAGAAATACGTATATGCAGGGTAATTTTAGCATGATTTACAAACGCGTCTAAAAAATTCTTAAAGTCGCCTTGTTTTAAATCAAGATTGTCTTCGTTAAACCCAACAGATTCCTCGACTAACTTTGACCTTCCGCTGATATCAACTGTAATATTAACCAACACCTCATCCATTGGCGCTGAACCAAACCCAAAGCGCTGAATTGATAAAGTATCACCCAGCGACTTTCGAAATGCGTCACCTAAAGCAATACCGATATCCTCAACAATATGGTGACTTAAGTCGCCTTCTGCTTTTAACTCTAAATCAAAAAAACCATGAAAAGCAAGTAAGCCGAGCATATGATTCAAAGAATCAAACGGCGTTTTTATATCTTGCTTACCTTCGCCATCCAAGACAAAGTTACCAATGATTTTAACCTCATTGGTCTTACGTTCAATATTTGCTTGCCGCTTATTCGCCATCGTAACCTCGCTTATTTGTTTGGTTTTTCAATAAATCTTGCCTTGACTGAATCAATGTGCTTTATCAAGCCTTCAGCTGTGCCGATTTTTTCTAAAGCACCCTTTACTGATTCCAGGGCTTTTTTAGAATACCAGATTACATGCGTTGATTTTAAAAAGTCATTTAAACCTAAACCTGAGAAAAACCTGGCACTGCCTCCGGTAGGCAGTACATGACTCGGGCCGGCAACATAATCTCCGACCGCAACCGGGCTATATGGGCCTAAAAATACTGCACCGGCGTTCTTTATTTTTTTAAGCAAACGCCGCGGATTATTAATCAGAATTTCTAAATGCTCTGGAGCGATTTTATTCGCAACATCAACAGCAGCCTCTAAGTTTTCAGTAATTATGATAAACCCAGGCTTAATTTCATTCTTTAATTGCCGCGCCAGCTGTTTGGAATTAGTAATCAATATTGCCAGGCCTCCGGCGTGTTCAGTTTGAGCCAGGATATCTGCCTTGACAAAATCCGGATTAGAAAATCTATTTGCAATAATTGCTAATTCTGTAGGCCCAGCAAGCATATCAATGTCACAGAAGCCAAAAACCTGCTTTTTAGCCTCAGTTACATACATATTGCCTGGCCCGACAATCTTATCCACGCGTGAAATAGTTTTTGTACCAAAAGCTAAAGCAGCAATTGCCTGTGCTCCGCCAACTTTATAAATCTCATTAACCTTTAAAAGGTCCGCAACCACCAAGATATGCGGGTCAACAAATCCATTGCTTCTCGGCGGAGTAACCAGAACAATACGTTTTACTCCGGCAAGTTTTGCCGGAAGAACTGACATATACACGCTGGAAAATAACGGCGCAGTACCGGCCGGCACATAAACTCCGATATTTTCTATGGGGTTAATCAGTTCGCCTAAGATTACGCCGTCGCTGTTGCCTGTCTTCCAGGATTTCTTGATTTGTTTTTTATAAAATCGGTTAATATTTTCAATAACCAATTTTAAAGTCGAGATAAAATCCGAACTTATATTTTGATAGGCAGCACTTATTTCGCTCTCACTTACGCGCAATTGCTTACTGCTTTGTTTTACCTTGTCAAACTTACGAGTATATTTAATTAATGCCTCATCACCAAACAAGCGCACATCTTCTAAGATTCTGCGGACACGTTCACGAATTCGTTTTCTATCAATAAGCGTGCGGTTATATATTTTTTCAATCTCTTTGCTATTTAATCGGATAATCTTCACTTTTTTAACTCCGGCTCAATAATCTGTTTTAAATTTTTAAAAAACTCAGCTAAGCCAGCTACGTTGCTTGAGCCAGCTTGAGCTAATTGCTTGGTGCCGCCACCACTGCCGCCAATCGAATTTGCCAAAGGTTTCACGATTTCCGATGCTAAAAATCCTTGTTTTACCAAATCCGGGGTCAGGCTAACAATAATCAACGCGCGATTCTGATAAATAGAGCCTAAAATTATAATTGCCTGACTTACCTTTGTTTTTAATTCATCAGCAATTTTGCGCATTAACTCATAATCACAATTATCTACTAAACCTGAAACAACATTTACCCCATCTATGTTTATTACGGCTTCTAAAAACTTAGCGCAAGTTTTTCTAAATGTATCTAATTTCATAACCGACAATTCTTTCTCAAAATTTTTGAGAGATTCCTTTAAATTTTGGACTTCAGAAGTCAAATTTTCGCTTGAGGCATTTAGTTCTTTTGACAGGCTATTAAGAATCGCTCTGTCAATTTTGCCCAGACTAACGGCAAAAGCACCAGTGCAAGCTTCAAGGCGCCTAATTCCGCTGGCGATAGATGACTCAGAAATTATCCTAAAATAACCAACCTGTCCGGTTGAGTCTAAATGTGAACCGCCGCATAATTCTTTGGAATAATCATTAATTGACACAACCTTGACCGTATCAGCATAACGCTGGTCAAAGAAAGCCAATGCTCCGGACTTTTTAGCTTCAGCTAAAGATTTAATTTCTTTTTTTAGCGGATCATCAGCCATAATAAATTCGTTAACCAATTCTTCGATTCTTTCCAGTTCTTCTTTTTTTATTGCCTTGGGATGCGTAAAATCAAAACGCAAATATTTGTCAGTAACTAATGAACCCTGCTGTCGAACATGATTACCTAAGATATTTCTTAACGCGGCTTGCAATAAATGAGTGGCGGTATGATTACGCATAATTGCCAGTCTACGTTTTGCATCGATTGTTACGCAAAGGTTATCATTAACATTAACCTCGCCTTTTAACATCTTGCCAAAATGCACTATCGTGCCATCAATTGTCTTGGTGTCCATAATCTCAATTTTAGTGCGTTCATTTTCTAAAACACCAGTATCGCCGATTTGGCCGCCACTCTCTGCGTAAAAGCAGGTCTTATCCAAAACAATCTCAACTAACATCGGCGCCGCAGCCTTGGTAATCAGAGACTTCTTGCCACCGGCTTCATCCCTAAATATTGCGATTACCTTGGAATTTACGCTCTGGCAATCAATAAATTCAATTGTCTCTCTTTTAAAATCGTACAATTTACCGAAAATTGAACTGGATAGTTTTGACTTATCCCGGGATTGTTTGCGCTGTTTATCTAAAAGCTTAGAAAACTTTTCCTTGTTACAGGTTATATGAAATTTTTTTGCCTCAGCCTCCATTAAATCCCAGGGGAGGCCGAATGTATCATAAAACTTAAACAATATATCCACCGGCACTTCGGAGACATTTTTTTCTGCCAACTCTTTAATAGCAGCACAAAACTCCGGCATGCGCAACTCTAAAGTGCTGATAAACCTCTCTTCTTCACTGCGGATAATCTGAGAGATATTGTCTCTGTAATCCAAAATTTCCGGGTAGGGCTTATGCATCACCCGGCCTAATGTATCAACTAATTGGAATAAAAACGGGCCATTAATCCCTAATTCTTTGCCAAAAATAAAAGCTCTACGGATTAGATTTCTTATAACATAACCCCGGTCTTCGTTAGATGGATATACTCCGTCAGTAATCGCAAAACATATTGCGCGAATATGATCAGCAATGGCCGATAATCTAAATTTCTTTGCGCTACTATCTAAATTTATTTTCTGGGGTGCAAGCTTTAACACCTCATTAATAATCGGTATAAATAAATCGGTTTCAAAGTTAGTATTAGCCTCTTGCATTACGGCAGCTAACCTTTCTAAGCCCATGCCAGTATCGATATTTTTCTGAGACAGGGCCAAGAGGCTAGCATCAGGTTTTCTCTCAAAGCTGGTAAAAACTAAATTCCAGACTTCCAGAAAGCGACCGCAATTACAAGCCGGAGTACAATCAACTTTCGCGCAACCAACTTCTTTACCCAAATCAAAGAATATTTCCGAACAAGGACCGCAAGGTCCGTTAGGGCCTTTTGTCTTTGCCTCTGACGGCCAAAAATTCTGCTTATCACCAAGCTTTACAATTTTTTGAATTTCTACGCCAATTTCTTTTTGCCAGATATCAAAACTCTCATCATCTGATTCGTAAACTGAAACCCATAATTTATTTTTGGCTATGCCTAATTCATTGGTTAAAAATTCCCAGGCAAAGCTGATGGCCTCCTTTTTAAAATAATCGCCGAATGAAAAATTACCTAACATTTCAAAAAAGGTATGATGGCCGCAAGTTTGGCCCACCTTATCCAAATCATCAGTGCGCAAACACTTCTGACAGGTCGCTACTCTGGGATATATAACACCCACCCCTAAGAATTGACTCTTAAACTGATTCATCCCAGCTGAAGTAAAAAGCACACTTAGGTCTCCTACCGGCACAAGAGAATCGCTATTCAGAATCTTATGATTTTTACTTTTGAAATATGTTAAAAATTTTTCCCTTAATGTGTTTGAATCCATAATTTTTATCTTCTAACCAACTTATCCAAACAACCCAAAGTGTCCGCCGGAGAAAATCCGCGCCGCATTAGGTAATTAAATAACTTTTGTTTTATCTTAAATTTATCCATATGGCGCTTGCCTAACATCCTGAATTTCTTTTCGGCCAAAGACTGTAATATACCCGAACTCAAGTTTTCTTTTTCGGCTCGCTTAATAAGCTCATTGATAATATCTTTATCTATGCCTTTTTGTTTTAGCTCAAAAATTACTTTCTTTATTCCAAATGCGGCTTTTAATCTGAAATTTAGCCAATCTAAGGCAAACTTTCTATCATCAATCAGCCCGATTTTTTTTAAATCTGCGATTACCTTATCTATAATTTCTGGAGGATTTTTTTTGGTTGTTAATTTTTCCCTTATTTCTTTTTCGCTGCGGCTACGGTATTTTAAAAGTAAAAAAACATAGTTCCTAAGTTTACTTTCTATTGTGCGCTCTCGGCTCATTTAGACGAAATTACGAAATAACCCCGGTTCATCCTAACTAGGCAATCTGCGCTGACCTTATCTTTTATTTTATTAAAATCATCAACATTGTTTACTTCTTGTTTATTCAGCTCTAATATTATATCTCCGGGAACTATGCCTGCCTCATCAGCAGCCGAGCCACTTTCTACGTCAGACACGATTACGCCGCTATTTTGCTCTAGTTTAAAACGTCTGGCTAAATCTTCGGTTATATCACCAACAGCTAAGCCGCGCCACTTTTGTGCCTGTTTTTGCTCTTCTGAGCCAGCAATGTTTTGTACTAATTTATCTTCAGGGGGCCTTTGACCTATTTCAACTTGCAAGCTCTGCTTCTTTTTCTCGCGTATGACTACTACGGTTACTTTTTTGCCTACCGGAGCCTGGCCAACGATCTTCAATAAATCACGTGTATCTTTGATTGCTTGAGAATCAAATTCTACTATTACATCAGAACTCTGCATTCCGGCTTTTTCTGCAGGGCTCCCCTTTAACACATTTGCCACTAACACACCCTGATTAGAAGCTAACTCTAAATAATCAGCTAATTTCTGGTCTATATTTTGGATTGTGATCCCTAACCAGCCATATACAACTTCTTCGCCTTTAATTAATTTTGAAACTATGCGCTTTGCATTGTTTATCGGAATGGCAAACCCGATTCCCTCATAACCGCCGCTTGTAGAAAATATTGCCACATTAATTCCAATAATCTCACCATCTAAATTAACCAATGGTCCTCCGGAATTTCCGGGATTAATCGCTGCATCAGTCTGAATCAAGTCGGAATAATCTTTTTGCCTGCCCAGAGACCGGCTTAATGAGCGATGTAAGGCACTCACTACCCCGGCGGTTACTGTCGGCTCAGGATTCTGCAAAGCAAAACCAAATGGGTTACCGATTGCTACAACCCACTGGCCGATCTTTAGGTTATCTGAATCACCCAGGATGGCTATGGGTAAATTTTTCGCTTGGATTTCAATTACCGCTAAATCAGAAAGCGGATCAGCGCCTCTAACCTTAGCTTTAAATTGCCGGCCATCGGATAACTTAACAGTCAATTTATCTGCATCCCGGACTACATGCTCATTGGTCAGGATATAACCGTTGGAATCAATAATTACCCCTGAACCTAAACCCATATGTTTATACTCCCTATCTGGCATTTCTCCGAAAAACTCATCAAAAAATTTCTTTAAAGGATCATCTTCATTCTGGCTGCCAAATGGACTAATGTTCTTTCTGCCATATTGGACATGCTCTACTGATTCTGAGCTGATTGAAACCACTGCCTTGCCGACCTTATCTGCCACATTGATTACAGCATGCTCAAAAGGAACATTGCTTGTGCTTAATAATGAAGAGTTGAGCACTTCACTTGTTGTCGCACTTTTAAGCCCAGGTTCAAAATTAAATTTGGCAGCAATAATAAGGCCAATAATCACACCGCAAAATAAAGCAACTGAAAAAAATATAAGTCTTTTTTTGTTCATTAAATTTACCATACTGACTCCTCTTATTGTTTATTTTCTTCCTTTGTTTCGCGTTTTAGCACTGTTTCTTTTGCTTTACTTTCAATTTCTTTTATTAGCTTGGGGTTTTCTTTTAAATATTGTTTGGCATTCTCTTTACCCTGCCCGAGTTTTTGCTCTCCATAAATAAACCAGGCACCGGATTTTTCAATAACACCGAGATTAGCTGCGCTCTCCAATAAATTCCCCAGAGAGTCTATACCTTCTTGATAAAGAATATCAAATTCTGTTTCTTTAAACGGTGGCGCGACCTTGTTCTTCACGACTCGCACCCTTACCCGATTGCCAATAATATCTTCACCGACTTTTATCTTTTCCGTGCGCCTTAAATCAATACGTACCGAAGAATAGAATTTTAATGCCCGGCCGCCAGGAGTTGTTTCCGGATTTCCAAACATAACGCCGATCTTTTCTCTAAGCTGGTTGATGAACACTACACAGGTTTTTGATTTGCTGATTGCTGCAGTCAGTTTTCTTAAAGCCTGGCTCATTAACCTGGCCTGTAAGCCAATAAATGAATCCCCCATCTCGCCTTCAATCTCTGCACGGGGAGTTAAAGCCGCTACAGAATCAATGACTATTAAGTCTACGGCATTTGAACGCACCAATGTTTCGGCAATCTCCAACGCCTGCTCTCCGTTATCTGGCTGTGAAATCAACATCTCATCAAGGTTAATCCCCAGTTTTTTGGCATAGGTAGAATCAAAAGCATGCTCAGCATCAATGAATGCTGCTACTCCGCCCTTGATTTGTGTCTGGCGAATAGCACTTAAAGTAAGTGTAGTTTTGCCTGAAGATTCCGGACCAAAAATTTCAGTAACCCTGCCCCGAGGTAATCCGCCTACGCCCAGAGCCAAATCTAAAGAAAATGCCCCCGTAGAAATCGCCTCCACATTAAGAACAAAATTTGAGCCCAATTTCATGATTGAACCCTTGCCGAATTGTTTTTCAATCTGGCTTAAGGCTAACTCTAATGCTTTTTTGCGCTCATTTTGAACAAGAGCTGTGTCTGGCCCTTTTTTCACGATACTCATCTTAATCCTCCATTGCTTGCGCCTAAATTTTAGGCCAAAACGTCAGTCAAAATTAACAGTTTTTTTAGCTTTAGAAATAGAAACATAAAATCTGGATTGTCAGCTTTAGCAGGTTTTGGCAGGTACCCATTTGCGCGCCTAATCTTTAATTTTAGAAGTTTAATTATACAACTTATATCATTAGCTGTCAATCAGTTAACCGCAAAGGCCGCAAAATCAGTTAATATAATCACTAAACCGCTAAGAACGCAAAGATTGTTTCTGCGCTCCCCTAGCTACCGGCAACCATGTTTGCGCTATGGAGGCTATTTACTGGCTATTTTGCGGTTTTGCGGTTAGCTATTGACAATGGGCTGTTTATATGTTAAATTTTGCCTTATTAAATTAATATAGCAAACCTATTCTAAATAAGGAAGATATGGACGAAGACAAGCAGATTATTGTTCGCCTGAAGGAAGAATTGGCTAAGCAAAGGGCAGAATTAGGAATCCTTTATGAGATTTCTAATGCCATGCGAACCACGCTCAGGCTAGACGAGATACTCTTTGCTATACTTACCGGAGTTACAGCCCATGTCGGCTTGGGTTTTAACCGGGCAATTCTTTTTCTAACTCATGAAAAAGAAGGCGTAATTGAAGCAAAAATGGGCCTGGGCGCAGAAAGCGGTGATGAAGCCAGCCAAATATGGAATAAGATTGAAGAAAGCAAAATGGACCTTGAAGACCTAATTATGGCTTATAAATTGTCCGGGAAAATGATTGATTCCAAATTAAATAAATTGATTACCGGATTAAAAATCCCCTTGACTGAAGAAGGTGGAATAATTGCCGTAACTGCGCTAAACGGGATGGTACTGCAAATACAAAAAGATACAATCCAAAATCGGCCTGATGACCCAATCATAAAATTACTCAAACCCGTAGAGTTTGTCAGTGTTCCATTAAAATCAAAAAATAAAGTATTAGGCGTATTGTTTGCGGACAATATCTTTACCCATAAACCCATTGACAACGATGATATCCGAATCTTGATGATGTTTGCCAACCAAGCAGGCTTGGCCATAGAAAACTCATTTCTTTATGAACAGACAGTGCTCCAGGCTCAAACTGATTCTCTTACTAAATTGTGGAACCATGGCTATTTCCAAGATACATTAGAAAGAGAAATAAATTATGCAAAGCACGCCAGCTCTCCCTTAAGCCTGCTATTAATTGATATTGATAATTTTAAAAATTATAACGATACATTGGGCCACCAGGCCGGAGATAAAATCCTTAGCCAAATCGGCGCAATATTAAAAAATTCCAGCCGTAAATTAGACTACGTTTGCCGTTATGGCGGCGAGGAATTCGCTATAATCTTGACGCGCACAGGCAAGCTAGAAGCATTTGATATTGCTGAGCGGCTGCGCAATCAGATCTTTAATTATTTATTTTGGAAAGAAGAGATTCAGCCGGAGCGAAAACTTACGGTAAGTATTGGCCTGGCAAATTTTCCGCTTGATGCCGAGGATAAACAACAGCTGTTAACCCGGACAGATACATCATTGTATCTTGCTAAAAAGTCTGGAAAGAATAAGACTGTGGTTTTTGAAAGTTAGAATTAATTATACTGCGGTAGGCTCTTTAGGGCTGATTTCTTTGGCTGCTTTATCTTTAGCAAACTTCACTGAGACAACTTTAGACACACCTGACTCCTGCATCGTAATCCCATACATTACATCAGCATTAGTAATCGTTTTCTTATTGTGGGTAATAATAATGAACTGGGTTGTCTTTAAAAATTCATGTAATACCCGGTTATAACGGTCAATATTAGACTCATCTAAGGCTGCATCAATCTCATCTAAAATACAAAATGGCGATGGCCTGACCTTAAATACAGCAAAGATTAAGGCTATTGCCGAAAGCGATTTTTCCCCGCCGGATAACAAAGAAATATTCTGAAGCTTTTTACCTGGCGGCCGGCAAACAATCTCGATACCTGATTCCAATACATCATTCTCATCAATAAGAAAAATCTGGGCTTCTCCGCCATTGAACAGTAATCTATAATAAGACTTAAAGTTCTCCTGAATCTTGGCAAACGTTTCTAAAAACATCTTGCGCGTTGTCTGGTTAATCTTAGCTATGGCCTTATGTATCGAATCTTTGGCTGAGAGTAAATCATTTTGTTGGTTTATTAAAAACTCATACCTGGTCTTTAACTCCTCATGTTCTTCAATTGCCACTAAATTAACTGTTCCGTAAGAATCTAGTTTTTCCTTTAATTTTTGAATTTCTGCCTGAATATTGCCTAACTCTTCCTCGGTTAATAACTGTTTAGGCGGCTCCAGGCTATCAAGATTAATATGATAAATGGAATCAAGCCTATTTTTAATACCCAGTATCTTAAAGTTAGCTTCCTGCTCTTTTGAGCTTAAGTCAAAATCAGCCTGGCGAATATCGTCCACTTGCGCAGTTTTATTATTCATCTCTAACTGCTTACTCTTAACTGAGTTATTCAACTCATCTCTTTGAACTTTGTATTCTTCTAACTGGCGTAGCACACCATCTTTACTCACCTTGGCTTGATTAATTTCCTTATCCAATTGCAAGATGTGCTCCCCTAGTTGGCTGATCCGATCATCAGCCTCTTGGCTTTGCCGGTCATTATCCTGCTGTCTATGCGTATCCTGGTTAAAAGATGACTCCATTAAACGTAACGAATTCTCTAAGGATTGACGTTTGTCAGCTAGGGAGGAAAATTGAGTTTCTAACTGTGTAATATCAACTAAGGTTGTCTCGCGTTTGAGGCTTAAGTTAACAACCAATTCCTGGTTATGGGAAATCAAAGTTTCCAAATTAATTATTTCTTTTTCCAACGCACTACTCTGAGTTTTTGATTTTTCTAGGCTCGCTTCTATAGCCCCTGACTCTTTACTTACCTCAACTAATTCCTCATTTATAATACTTAATTCCTCATCAAATTTTAGGCTATTTTCTTTAACAATGCCTGCCTGGGTATTTATATTGGAGAATTTCATTTGGGCATCTTTCAATTCTGACTCTTTACTTAAAATAATCCTCTGATTTGCCGCAATCTCGCTTGAAATTTTTTCTTTACTTGCAATTAAATCTGCTAACTGCGCTATCGCAAATCCCTCGCGCTTAATTACCTTATCTAAATCCAAATCAATAATCTTTACCTTGCAAGAAATATGTCCATTATCATTAATTCTTTCTACCTTGCCCAGGATATTCATTCCTGGCAATAAATCCCGGCTGTCAATAATCACAGTAGCATCCCCAGCGTCAGGTAAATCAGCATATTTTGTCTTTAGATTCAGCAAGAATTCTTTTTGGGACGCAAGGTTAGAAATCTCTTTTTCTAATTTATTTATAGAATTCTCGACTTCGTCTAAACTTAATTGCTGCGTTTTTGTTGTCTGTTGAATCGAATTTAAACCAGTGCTTAAAGAATCAACCTGATTTTTAGTAAGGGATAATTGCGAATTAAATTGTTCAAAATTTTTATCAACTTGAAGTTTCTCCTCGCTGACCTTTGCCTTTTCCAAGCTTAAACGCCGAATTCTCGTAGAAAGAACAGTTAATTCGCTATTAAGTTTTAGACAATCGTTTCTTACCCGGGTTAGTTGGCTGGTAAACTCCAGAATTCCTTTTTTAGAGTCAAGAATAGTTCTATGCGCTAAGGCGGATTCTTGAGAAATCGTCTCTAAGGATTCCTTTCTAATCTTAATGTCTCTTGTACTTTCAGAAACCGTTGTATCAAATGAGGCAAGCTCTTGCCTAACTGTTGCAAGCCGCGCTTTTTCTTCATCCAGGCGGGTAATTATAAGCTGTTTTTCCCTATTTAAATCCTCAATGCGCTTTCGAAATTCGTTTATGCGTTCCTTATTTACATTTATCTGGTCGGAGAATCTGTCAACGATATTATCAGCCTTTAGAGCTTCCTTGTCGCAGTTTTCAATATTAAACGTAATCTCCTGAAGCTTAAAGCTTAAGTCTTCTTTTTGCTGATTAAATTGGAGAATCTCGTTTTCCAAATTATGAAGATTAGTTTTAGAATTTTCTTTTTGCGACTTTAATTTTTCAATCTGTTCATTTAACTCTCTTAATTCGTGTAAGGCCAGCTTAAGTTCTAAATCCTTTAAATTCTGAAAATTCTCCTGATAGCGTCTGGCTTTTGCTGCCTGGCGCTCAACAGAATTAATCTGGCGTTTCACCTCTTCAATAATATCAGAGAGGCGCAAAAGATTATCTTCTGTATCTTTAAGTTTATTTAACGCCTCTTTTTTTCTTGACTTATATTTTGTAATACCGGCTGCCTCGTCAAAGATTGCCCGCCTGTCTTCCGGCCTTGAGCTTAAAACTAGGTCAATCTTGCCTTGTTCAACCAAAGAGTAAGATTCGCTGGCAATGCCTGTGCCCATTAAAAGTTCGTTGATATCTTTAAGCCGGACATTATTTTTATTTATAAGATATTCACTTTCTCCGGAACGAAAAAGCCGACGGGTAATCATTATCTCTGCAAAATCTAAATGGAAAAATTTATTTTCGTTAGAAAATATTAAGCTCACTTCAGCAAAGCCCAGAGGGGGTTTACTAGCAGTACCATTAAATATAACGTCCTCCATTGATGAGCCGCGCATAGCCTTGACTGATTGTTCGCCTAATACCCAACGGATAGCATCAAAGATATTAGATTTCCCGCAGCCATTCGGGCCGACAACAGCGGTTACGCCTGGCTCAAAATTGAGCACAGTTTTTTCGGCAAAAGATTTAAAACCGATAAGCTCTAATTTTTTAAAATACATATTAACCTATTTATTTTGCAAAACTCCAAAAACGTATTTGGCTATCTTTGCTCGATCCTCGTCGAAAATATCGACAAATTCAATGCCTGCCTCAAGATGATCTCCTTCGCTATCGCCGACCCTAAAACTATCAACCCAGACAACCTTGCCTGTAGCGAGAATCGGCTGAGATTGCTCAGGGATTGATAACTTTAAATCAAGCAGTGTGTCTTTTTCAAGATCAGAGTCTAGAAATAAACATATACCGCCCTGGCTTAAATTTTTTGTAAAAGACCGGATCTTATCCTGTGTTGATGGAACAATTTGGTATTCCACTTTAACCCGCACATCAAGCCGGACAAATTTACGTTTTTCCTGCATAGTTTTTTATTTTAAAACTTGCTCAAATTTTTTTGTGAGCATTGGAATTACTTCAAACAAATCGCCAATTATTGAATATGTTGCCAACTGGATTATCGGCGCATTAGCATCTTTGTTTATGGCAATTATAATGTCTGATGACTGCATGCCGACTAAATGTTGAATCTGGCCAGATATGCCGCAGGCAATATAAATCTTAGGGCAAACTGTTCTGCCGGTCTGGCCGACCTGATGGGAGTAACTGATCCAGCCGGCATCCACTGCAGCCCGAGATGCCCCAACTGCTGCGCCTAAACTTTTGGCGAGATTTTCAATCAAGTTAAAATTTTCTGGAGCACCTAATCCGCGGCCCCCGGAAACAATAATATCCGCCTCAGTTAAATTTACCTTTTGACTAAGATCAGAAATAAAGTCCAAAAGTGTAGTGCGCGATGTAAGTAAAGAACCATTTAAATGTTCTTTTATAACTTTGCCCTTCCTATCTTTTTGGATAGGCGCTTCTTTCATTACCTTATGCCTAGCAGTAGCCATTTGCGGCCTGTGATTTTTGGTAATAATCGTTGCCATAATATTTCCGCCGAAAGCCGGCCTTGTTTGAAGCAGGCAACGCGAATCTTTATCTATCTCAAAACTAGTACAATCAGCAGTCAGGCCTGTATATAATTTTACTGCAACCCGAGAGATTAAAGACCGGCCGATAGTTGTAGCGCCAGCCAGGACAATCTCTGGTTTATATTTATCTATTAAATGGGTCAAGGCGTTAGAATACGCCTCATCAATAAATCCAGAAAATATTGGTTCATCAACGAGATAAACAAAATCTGCGCCTCTTTCAATTAACTCCTGATGCTGATGAGTCAGGTGATGGCCCAAGAGAACAGCTGATAATTCTACGCCTAATGTATCTGCTAGCCTGCGACCTTCGTTAAGTAATTCGAAAACCACAGGCGCAATTTTGCCATTTTTGTTTTCAGCAAATACCCAGACTCCGCGATAATCTTTTAAATTCTTAGCATCTGCTTGCGTTTTCTCAATAATAATCGCCTGGAATTTGCAAGCATCAAGACAAGCACCGCAAAGATTACATTTTTCTAAGTCAATAACCGCTCTCTTTTCAACAACCGTAATTGCTGATTTCGGACAGGAATTTACGCATAATTTACAACCAGTGCACTTATCTTTTATGACTTTGATAGACATATTTTTATTTTTTTACTTTCCTGTTTTCGCCTGTAAGACCGCGTCTTTTAACAAATTTACTAATTTTTCCGTCACATCTCCAGCATCGCCTTCAAAAACAAGGCCTTTTTGTCGAGGCGGTGGGCTAAAAATATGCACCACCTGAGTCGGCGAACCATCAAGGCCAATCTTGGCTTTATCAATATCCAAATCGTGAGCTGTAATTTTTTTTATCACAGCGCTTTTTGAACGCATCATATTACGCAAAGACGGAAGTCTGGGCTCATTGATTTCCTTTACAACTGTTAAAACAACAGGTAAAGATGATTTAATGATTTCAAAACCATCTTCAGTTAATCTTTCTACCTGGCAAATGCCATCCTCAATCTTTTCTATCTTTTTAACAAACGTAACCTGAGGAATATCTAAATGAACAGAAATGCCTGGCCCGACCTGAGCAGTATCTCCGTCAGACGCTTGTTTCCCGCAGATAATCAAATCAAAGATGCCTAATTTTTTAATCACGCAAGATAAAATATAACTTGTTGCCCAGGTGTCTGACCCGGCAAATGCCCTATCTGTAACTAAAACAGCTTCGTCAACTCCTAATGACAGCGCTTCGCGCAAAGCAATATCTGCTTGCGGCGGGCCCATGGTAATCACAGTAACCTTGCCGCCAAATTTTTCCTTTAACCGGATACTTTCTTCGATTGCATACATATCAAAAGGATTAATAATTGATTTAACCCCTTCGCGAATCAAGGTATTTGTCTGGGGATTTATTTTCACATCCCCGGTTTCCGGAACTTGTTTTATACAAACGATAATGTTCATAATTTTTCTTAAATCAATGACCCTTGCGCCAACCTATCACCTCTAAGACCTGGCCAGCCTGATGAACACAATTCCCTGCACCACAAGCAGTCCAAGCATCGTATCCAGTTTGTACCATATACGCCCATTCCCAACCAGCCTCCCAAGGCGATGAATTTGAAGCATGTGGACACCAGATTCGCCAATAAGAATTATTATAAGGCAGCCCATTACCATCCCTTAAAAGAAACCAATTCCTATTATTTGGATCAGGATCATTAAACGGCCAGTTTATTTCATAGGGTGGCGGATTTTCTAAGAGCATAAACGGATTCCAAACTGACGGATCTCCATCAGGCCAAGCATCATATTGAGCTTTATATAAAAGCACCGCAGTACCAACAGCATGCATAGTCGCACGCTCCTGGATATCGAGTGCCTTCTTGGTTAAATCTACAAATCTTGCCACAGCAACAGAAGCTAATATAGCTAAAAGAGCCAAAACAATAATCAATTCCAGGAGCGTAAATGCTTGCTTATTCATTGTTTAACCAGTTAGTGGCCTACATAATCACCTGCTGCTCCACAATTATGAAATTTACCTACTGAGCCAACTGAGCGCCATGCATTGCAAAAATCTCTCCCGCTTGTTGGAAAATAAACCCACTGCCAGCCTATAAGAGGTTCGCCCGGATTAAAACATCCAGGCACACCAGAATGTGGACACATAATATGCCAAAAATAGGGATTAGGCGGATTAGGCCCGCTTTGATCCCTATTCCAACACCATTTCGTTCCGTTACAACAATTACTGCGTTCATTGGCTGGCGGATTATCTAAAACCATAAATGGATTCCAATCAGTTCCAAAAGCATTCCCATCAGGCCAAGCATCATATTTTGCTTTATATAAAAGTATACCGGCGCGAATACCATTTATAGTAGAATTTTCTTGAATATTGAGTGCCTTATTCGATATATCTATAAAAGTAGAAACTGCAGCTGAAGCTAAAATCGCCAATATTGAAAGAACTATTACTAGCTCTATAAGGGTAAAAGACCTATTATTCATAAATATATTTATTTCTTCTTCGCCTGCTTTATCAGTTGCAAGGCGATAATTCCGCGCTGAATCTGATTTGTGCCTTCGTAAATCTGGGTAATCTTGGCATCGCGCATATATTTCTCAACCGGATAATCGCGCATATAGCCGTATCCGCCTAAGATCTGCACTGCATCTGTGCTAACAGACATTGCCACATCAGAAGCAAATAATTTTGCCATAGCTGATTCCTTAGCACAATTAGTGTCGCCTTTATCAATCATTCTTGCTGTTGCATAAACAAGAGCCCTGGCTGCTTCAACCTGGGTTGCCATATCTGCTAGCATAAATTGTATGCCTTGAAAACTGGAAATCGGTTTGCCGAATTGCTGGCGAGTTACTGCATAACTTACTGCCTCATTTAGCGCACCCTGGGCAATGCCTAAGGCTTGAGCTGCAACACCCGGACGGCTCATATCAAAAGTCCTCATTGTAACTATAAATCCCATTCCTTCTTTAGCTAATAAGTTTTCTTTAGGAATTTTACAATCAGTAAATATAAGCTCACAAGTTGACGAGGCACGGATTCCCATTTTCTTTTCTTTTTTCCCAAAGGTAAATCCCGGCGTTCCTTTTTCAACAATAAACGCTGAGGCGCCGCGCGCGCCTTTTGTCTTATCAGTCATTGCTATAACAACATAAACCTGAGCATCACCGCCGTTAGTAATAAAATGTTTTAGGCCGTTTAAAATATAATGATCTCCGGACTTTTTTGCAGTTGTTTCAATCGCTGAAGCATCTGAGCCAGCGTTAGGTTCAGTTATTCCAAATGCTGCCAGGTATTCCCCTTTTGCCAAAGCCGGCAGATATTTCTTTTTTTGTTCATCAGTCCCAAAGAGTAATATCGGAAATGTACCCAAGGCACTAGCTGCGAAACAGACTGCAATCCCACCACAGGCAGCAGAAAGCTCTTCGGTAGCAATACATAATTCTAAAACACCTGCACCCATGCCGCCGTACTCTTGAGGAATGTAGAGCCCAAATAGATCAGATTGGGACAAAATCTTCATAGTCGCATGCGGAAATTCTTCAGTCTCGTCAAGCTCAGCAGCTATTGGCTTAATCTTTTCCTGAGCAATCTGGTTACAAAGCTGCCTAATCATAACTTGTTCTTCAGTCAACAAATAATCCACCTTATCCTCCTTCAATGACGACACAAGTTACGGAACCGCAGGTGACATAACTTGTATGTCGGAGTTGAACCCCACACCCAGCTGCTACAAGGAAACGCAAAAGTAGGAACTGGGTGTGGGGTAAATTCGGGCAAACAATTTAGCTTCACTTATCGTTCGCTAAGTTATGCCCTCATTTAAATTTTTTTAATCAAAGCAATCTCATTACAATCCGGGAATTTTGGACAATTGCAGCATTCTACCCAGATCTTATGCGGTAATCTATTCTTGTTTATCTGCCTAAAGCCAAAGCGTCTAAAGAATTTTGGGACAAAGGTTAAAACAAATATGTCTTTTATCCCCAGACTCTTTGCCTCATCCATTGATTTTAGCACAAGTGCGCTACCTATACCTTTTGAGCTAAATTTTGGCGCAACAGCCAAAGATTTAATCTCAGCTAATTTTTTCCAACAAACATGCAACGCGCAACAACCCACAACTTTATGATTCTCCGGATCAACAAATACCCAAAAATCCCGGATATTTTCATAAAGTTCACTCAACGACCTGCCGAGCATAAGATTCTGCTGGGCATATTGATTTATTAAGCTCTGTACGGTTAAAACATCTCTTACTTTGGCTTTTCTAATCATCTTAAAATTATATAACAAAACTAAAGTGCTTGCAATAAGTTATAAGAATTATCTTTAAAAAAATTCATTGGCCAATGTATTCTTAGGATCTTCCTTGAGTACCGCTTTAAAAAATTTCATGCCTCTAAGTTTGTCTCCCAGTTTAATATAGGTCTTGGCTAAAAGTGCTCTGAGTTCACTTTTATCTAAACCCGCAACATAAGCAATTCTTAAATATCTTAAGGCTTCTTTATAATTCTTCTGCTTAAATAATATTTCACCTAAATAAAAATTAGCCAAAGAATTCGCTGGCGAAACCTTTAAAGCTTCATTGACTTCAGAAACCAATGGTGCATCTAAGCCTAAGATATCTAATAAACGTGCTCTACTTAAGTAAGGGTCTGGAGCAACCTTAACTAAGCCTAAACGCAAAATATCCACGGTCGGAGCCTTCCATTTTTTTAAATCTACGCTTAAAGACTTGAGTAAATGGAAATTCTCCGGAGTCTTTTTTAAGAAAACAACGCCTTGCTCATCAAAAAATACCAATTGCCATCCTGGATGCTGATAAATCATCTTCAAAGCATTCTTTGAGATATGCGCAGTAGCATTATTTAATAATACGGTGTTTATATTAAATCTTTCAGTGATTGAATCAAAAACTTCCTTATCACCATCGTGCATTATTTTAAAGTATTCATCAAAAAATTTATTAGAGTAAAGCTCGGTTCTGCCATCGACAAAAACCTTATATTTCGGCCAGGCGTGAAAGATTAGGTATGAACCGGAATTGAAATCATTAAATAAATTCTTAGGCAGATTATTCTTTAAAATAAAGTCGGTGCATCTTTGCGGATAACGATATTTTATAAAATCAGTAAGCATGCTCTTCAGCTGGTACTCGTCAAAATCATAATAACTTCTGAGAAGAAATTCGTAGCTCTGGTTACCGATAAACAAAATTATAATAACAATAACTATTAATTTGGCCGGGAAATGAACTTTGCTTAAAACTACTTCAGCATTAACTCTCTTCTTTGCTATACGTTCAATTAATTCCAACTGAGAGATAATAACAAAATAGCAAACAAAACTTAAAAAACATACGTTGCGCAGTGCCAAAAATCCGAAAGGAGTGAAGAAGACAAATAACAAAATATAAGTAAAGTCTAATTTTCGCCAATTAATCAACAAGGATATAACAGTAATTAAAATCAGTATGTTAAATTGGCTATTCCCTAAAAAAGCATTTCCCTTGGGGTAAAATGCTTTTGCCAGTTCTTCAACATGTTGAAATGCAAACTGAGCATGCCCCAATATTAAACCCTTTAAAATATGAAACGGATATAATGCGCCGTTTAAAAACTGGGGATTAATTAACAAAACAGGAAAGATAAGAAAAAACAATCTAACTAATCTTTTAAAATCATTCTCTTCCATCCTGGGTAACTGCGACCACTGAACAGGTAAATATGGACAATGTCTTTTTAATAATTCTGAAATTATAAAAATTAAAATTAATAACGGTCCAAGAAAGAAATATCCGTGGCAATTAACCCAAAGTACCTGCCAAAACAATAAGAAATAAATCCTTTTGCTAACTTTGGCAAATTTTAGTTCATGTAAAAAAATTGCAAAAAATACCAAGCTTAAAACATCAGGGCGTAAATTAAATCTAGACCGGCTTGCATATACTATCAATATTGAAAGTATAAATGCGCTAATCTGAAAACGTTTGTCTTTAAATCCGATTAAAAATAAAACAAAAAAGGCAAAAGTTATAAACAGAGTTTGCAGGCAGATCAAGCCATTTATATCAAAAAATTTATAGGCTGAGTAAACAATAACCTGAAATAACCACTCATGATTAATCCAAGGCTTGACACCTGTAGTGAAAGAATAAGGATCAAATGTCGGAACGCGTAAATCCCTTAAGATTAATTTTCCGGTTTTTAAATGCAACCAGATATCTGTATCGAAAATCCCGCTGCTCGCCATGGTAATTACAAATAATATCAAAACTATATTCAAAAACAAAGGTAGGAAATTATTCACTTGTAAACTTAACCGTTTATTCATTTTTCACCTCGAGAAAAATTTTTAAGCGGGAAATGACAATATGCAAAATGGTTATTCTCTTTTTCCTCTAAAATAGGCTCTATATTAAAACATTTTTCTTGCGTATAAGGGCAGCGCGGGTTAAAAATACATCCTCTGGTTAGCCTAATGCGCGAGATATCTCCTTTTAATTTACTCTTTTTCTGAATAGATGCAAGAATAAGTGATTCAGTATAAGGATGCATTGGCTTATTGAATAATTCGCCCACCAAAGCTCTCTCCATAATCTTACCCAGGTACATGACTAAAATTTGGTCACAAAAATTCCTAGCTACAGAAAGATTATGAGTTATGAACAAAAAACTCAAATTAAATTTTAGTTGCAAGTCCTTTAGCAACTTTAAAACCTGCCCCTGGATCATTACATCCAAAGATGAAACCGGTTCATCTAATATAATAATCTTCGGGTTTGTTGCCATGGCCCGGGCTAAACTTATACGCTGGCGCTGCCCTCCGCTAAATGCTTGAGGCAATCTATAGAGAACATCAGAATCAAGACAAACTAAGCGCAATAATTCCAAAGCCTTATCACTCTTTTGTTTCTTATTAACAATTCGATGGATTAAAAGTGGCTCTAGGATAATATCCTCTATGCGCATCATCGGGTCTAGAGAATTATACGGGTTCTGAAAGACCATTTGCACATCCTTGCGTAAATCGGAAATCTGAGAGCCAAAAACAATCTCACCTTTTGTCGGTGTAACTAATCTTAAAATAAGTTTAGCCAGCGTTGTCTTGCCACAGCTACTTTCGCCGACTAAACCCAAAGTCTCTCCGGGATTTATAGAAAAACTTATTCCATCAACTGCCCTGACTTCGATTTTTTTTGTTGAAAAGAAGTTTTTTTGGACGTAGTAGTATTTACTGATATTATTTAATTTAACTAAGGGTTCGATCATAATCTAAAGTGAACTAGCCTGGAAACTTGCGGCAATCAAATCCCGGGTATAATTATCTTTCGGATGATTAAAAATTCCAGATGTCTCCTGAAACTCAACTAACCTACCTTGATAAAGGACTGCAACACTCTCTGCAAAAAACCGAATTAATGATAAATCGTGGGTTATAAAAATTATTGATAAGTTTAATTTCTTCTTTAACTCTAACAGTAGTTGCAATATCGAGGCAGCTATTGTAACATCGAGATTTGATGTCGGCTCGTCGCAAATTAACAACCTCGGCTGGCAAGCCAAAGTCAAAGCAATCATAATCCTTTGGTTCATCCCTCCGGAAAGCTGATGAGGGAAAAATCTTAAAATCTCCCCTGGCTCAGGCACCTTTACTAGGTCTAATAATTCTTTTGCCTCATTCCTTGCAAGGTTTTCTGGTACTTTTCTTAAATGCCTGATCGTTTCTATCAGCTGATTTCCGATTGTTATCACTGGGTTTAGCGCTGCGCTAGGATCTTGAAAAATATAACCAATTTCTCTGCCGCGTATTTGGCTAATTTGCCTATCGTTGAAATCGAGCAAATTTTTTCCCTGATAAATAATCTTGCCGCTTAGGATTTGTGCATTGCCAGGCAAAAGCGAAACTATACTTTTAGCTAAGGTTGTCTTACCGCAGCCACTCTCGCCGACTAACCCAACAATACTTCCTTTGTCTATTTCCAGATTAACCCCGGTTAGCGCCGGAATAGCTTGCGACCCTTGAAAATAACAAACAGTTAAATTCTCTATTTTTAGCAACTCATTCATAATTTTTAAACCAGTTTCTTAAGCCTTCGCCTAATATATCAAACCCTAGTATGGTAATAAATATTGCCAGACCCGGAAATAACGTCAACCACCAGGCTATGCCGAGTGTTGCCTTAGCTTCGATAAGAATATTTCCCCAGGAAGGAGTTGGCGGTTGAACACCCAACCCAAGAAAACTTAAACTTGACTCCACGAGTATAGCGTAGGCCATCCCTAAGACAGCAGAAACTATTATTGGCCCCAAAGCGTTAGGCAGTAGATGACGGATGATTATACGCGCATTGCTTGCTCCAATAACCTTAGCTGCCTGAATAAATTCTCGTTCTTTTAAGCTAAGAACCTGTGAACGGACAATGCGCGCAATGCCCATCCAACTGGTTAAGCCAATAATAATCATGATATTGGTTATAGATGGCTCTAGAATCGCTATCACTGAAAGTATTAAAAAGAACGTCGGAAAACAAAGCATCAAATCAACAAAACGCATTAGCAGTGAATCAAGCCACCGACCAAAAAACCCGGCAATAGAGCCAATAAATATACCTATTATTGTAGAGATACCTACAGCAATAAACCCAACCTTTAAAGAAACCTTTGCGCCAAACATAATCCGACTTAACAAATCCCGGCCTAAAGAATCCGTTCCTAAAATATTCTTAAAAGAAGGTCCAGCTAAAATATTATTTAAATCAATATCGCTGGGATCATAACGAGATAGCCAGGGCGCAAAGATTGCAATAAACACCAGCAGTAAAATAATTATTGAACCAAAAAATACCAATTTATTATTATAAATATTTCTGAATATCTTCATCGTGAATACCTTATGCGCGGATCAACGTAAGCATTAGCAATATCCGCAATTAAATTGCCGAGTAATGTTAAAATACTGCCCAAGACCAATTCACCCATTATCAACGGGTAATCCCGGCTCATTACTGCCTCAAAAAACAACCTGCCTAAGCCGGGTATTGCAAATATTGTTTCGAATATTACACTACCGCCAAATAGCCCAGGCAAAGATAGCCCAAGAATAGTGATAATCGGAATCAGGGCATTACGCAAGGCATGATTATAAATTATAACTCTTTCGGGCAATCCCCTGGCCCGGGCAGCCAAAACAAACTCGCTGAGCTTTACCTCGAGCATTCCCTGGCGCATATAACGAGATATGCCGGCCAAGCCTCCAACTGCCGAAACAAACACCGGTAAAATCAAATGCCGGCCTAAGTCAGCGATTTTCTGCGCTAAATTCATGAATTCAAAATCAATAGATTTTATGCCAGAGATAGGCAATATTTGCAGATTTATCCCGAATAGGTTCATTAACAATAATGCTAACCAGAAAGTCGGCATAGCAAATCCAAAAAAGACAAACACCGTAGTTGCCTTATCAAAAAAAGAGCCGGATTTCAAAGCTGCATTTACGCCCAAAGGAATACCAACAATCAAAATCAACAAAAGTGATAATAAATTTATGCCTAAAGTTATGGGAATGCGCTCTTTTATCTTATCCCAAACCAGCCGGTCATCTAAAAATGAACGGCCAAAATCAAACCGGACAAGCCTTAAGAACCAATTTTTGTACTGGACAATCAGCGGCTTATCCAAGCCATAAACCTTAGCCAGCCTCTCTCTAACCTCAAGGCTGACTTTTGGGTTTAAATCAGTCTGCAGGCTGGAGGGTTTTCCGGGTGCAAGATGAATAACAAAAAATGAAATTAGAGTTATACCTACAAATAAAGGAATTAAAGAAAATAATCTGCGGACAATATATTGAATCATTTTTGAAGCCTTATTCGGTTATACTTTTGCATTTCGCGTGGCACCCACCATTTAATAAAATCATAAGTCAAACCTAATGGTGCTGGCTTTATGCCGAGAAAACGCTTGTTTATTATTGGCAGGCTATCCGGAACATAAAGAAAAACATAAGGACAATCCTCATAAATAAGCTCATGTATTTTTTTGTAATCCTTTGCGCGTTCTTCCTGGTTGAATGTTTTGCGCGCAGTTTCGAGGAGCGCGTCTACAACCGGATTTTTATAGCTGATAAAGTTGAATTCTCCTTCTCTTGTCTTAGATGAGTGCCAGATATCGAAATTATCCGGGTCGCGCGACAAGGACCAGCCGAGTAAGCAGGCATCGAACCTTCTTTTATCTATGAATTCACTGATAAATGCCGACCATTCAATAACTTTTATTTTTACCCTTATCCCGATTTCTTTTAACCTCTTCTGGATAATCTCGGCGGCAGTCTTGCGCTCATCATTACCTTGATTAGTAATAATCGTGAATTCAAAAATCTTGCTATCTTTATCCAACCAACCGTCATTATTGGTATCTTGCCAGCCCGATTCTTTTAAAAGCTCCCTGGCTTTCCCGGGGTTATAAGAATGAGGCAGAACTTTTGGGTTATACGCCCAGGAATCAGGAATAAACGGCCCAGTGCACTCTTTGCCTAAACCTAAAAGTACGCCGCGGATTATCTCCTGTTTATCAATTGCATAATCTAAAGCCTTACGAACACGACTATCAATAAAAAAAGGGTTTTTTAGATTAAACCCTAAATAAGTAAAGCCAAAACTCGGGATGCGGTATTTGTTAAATGACTTTTTAAAAAACTTTGTATTTGTCTGATATTGATCCTGAAACGGTGACAGGCCGGTGAAATCAACGCCCTCTACCTGAATCTCTAAGAATAACGTTGCCTGATCCGGAATAACGCGATAGATATAACGGTCAATATAAGGCCGGCCTTCAAAATAGTCATCGTTAGCCTCTAAGATAATCTTTTCTTGGGTATTCCACAATTTAAATTTATATGGACCAGTGCCTACGGGTTTGCGGCTGAATTGCGTCTTATTAAAATCCTCATTTTTTAAGAGGTGTTCAGGCATTATCGGCATACCCCAACTGGCTAAACCGGGAGCAAACGGCTCAATATAGCTAACCTTAAGAGTATAATCATCGATTACTTCCAGGTTTTTTACCTTTTCAAAATCACCGCTGTAAGGCGTTTTTGTATTTGGGTCAATGAGTTTTTTAAACGTAAACTCAACATCTTTTGCGCTAAATTTTACCCCATCATGCCAGCGAACATTTTTCTTTAATTTAAATAAAATAGTCAGACCGTTATCTAAAATCTGCCAACTTTCTGCTAAATCCGGAACAAGGTTAATATCCTTATCATATTTCACCAAACCATTAAATACCAAGGAGCAAATTTCCGCAGAAGCGCTGTCAGAGGCGATTATTGGGATTAATGTACGCGCATCACCAATAGAACCAACCACAATACTATCTCCGTAATCCGGCTTAATTTCTGGCCGGGCCTCACTCGGCAATGATATTAGAATAAAAAATAAGAAAACCAAAAATAAACTTTTACAAAAATCTTTTTTAGACATAAAATCAGTGAAAGTCGTGAAAAAATAAAAAAACTACCAAACAATTGGTAGTTAAAATTAAGCCGCTAAATTAGAAAAAAATTATTTTGCAGTTGTCCCAGTTTCATTAACCTTATTAGTAGTGATTATTGACTTACTCTCGCCAACCCGAACAGGTTCTTTTTGCTCTGCGGTATTTACCTCCTCTGGCGCTTTTGGTTTGGTTGGTTCTTTAGGCTTAGATACTTTTGCTTTCTCCATTAAAGAAAGTGATTGTTGTTTTGACAGGTAAGCCAAGGTAAGGCAGCTTATGATAAATAGAGCGGCTAATGTAGTTGTCAGGCGAACCATAAATACATTAGTCTTTGTACCGAATATTGACTCAGCTGCGCCGCCGAATGTCTCAGTCAAGCCTCCGCTTCTACCTGACTGAACCAACACAGCAACAATCAACAGAATTCCAATAATTGAATGTATAAAAATTAAGATGCCAAACATTGTTTTACGATTTTTACAAAAGCCTCCATTTGTAAACTAGCGCCGCCAACCAATGCTCCGTCAATATCCTCTTGGCTAATAAGCTCTGAGAAATTTTCCGGCTTTACGCTGCCACCATATTGTATTCTAACTGCATTGGCCGTTTCTTCATTATAGCACTTTTTTAAAAACGAGCGAATAAACTTATGAACTTCCTCGGCCTGAGCACTTGTCGCATTTTTACCTGTGCCGATTGCCCAAACCGGCTCGTAAGCAAATATAATTTTCTCTAAATCAACCGCTTTTATATCTTTTAATACTCCGGAAATTTGAGTTTGAATTACATCAAAAGTTTTCTCATTCTCGCGCTCGTCCAGTGTTTCACCAACACAGACTATCGGTGTCAAATTATTCTTTAGGGCTGCCTTGATCTTGTTATTTATTAGATTATCTGTCTCAAAAAAATACTGCCTTCTTTCAGAATGGCCTAAGATAACGAACTGGCATCCTGCGTCCCTTAGCATCTTGGCTGATACCTCTCCGGTAAACGCGCCTTCTTCCTGGCAAGACATATTTTGTGCACCGAGTTTTATATTGGAACTGTTTAATATTTCAAAAACCTCAGAAAGGGCTGTAAATGGCGGACAGATTACAACCTCAACTCCTTGGATATCCAAGAACTCTCTCTTAAGGCTATTAGCTAATTCAATAGCCTCAGGGATAGTTTTGTTCATCTTCCAGTTTCCAGCAATAATTGGTGTTCTCATCGGTCCGTCAAAGCAGCAATTCCGGGCAGCACTTTTCCTTCCATATATTCTAACGATGCCCCACCGCCAGTAGAAATATGGGTTACCAAGCTATCCAATTTGAATTGACTGGCTGCTGCTGCAGTGTCTCCTCCACCTAAAATCGTTACCGCTTTCAAGTTAGTGATAAATTCCATTATCTCTTTTGTTCCGCGGCTAAATTCTTTAATCTCACTTACACCTAACGGCCCGTTCCAACAGATGATTAAGGCATTCTTTAACTCATCTTTAAAGAGTTTTATAGTCTTAGGGCCGATGTCTAATCCTACGAGGTCATCCGGAATATTGACGTCATTTATAATCTTAGCTGTTTGCGGGCTATCCAAGCCTGTTGCTACTACATGGTCTAAGGGCAAAACAATTTTTTTCCCAAGCTGTTGGGCTTTTTTTAAGATTTCTCCGGCAAAATCGACTTTCTCTGCTTCCAACTTTGACTTTCCTATCTTTACGCCTTGTGCCTTTAAAAATGTATAAGCCATACCTCCGCCAATAAGAATACTTTGCGCTTTTGGCAATAGATTTTCAATAACCGCAATCTTATCTGAAACCTTTACTCCGCCTAAAATAACCATAAACGGCTGAACTGGTTTTTCTAAGGCTTCGCCCAAATATTGAATTTCCTTATCCAGTAAAAATCCGGCAGCTGATTTTAGATAATGCGTTACTCCTTCAGTTGATGCGTGAGCGCGATGCGCTGTGCCAAAAGCATCGTTAACAAAAAAATCTCCAAGGCTGGCTAATTGCTTGGCAAAATTAGGGTCATTCTTCTCTTCTTCTTTATGAAAACGCAGATTCTCTAAAAGCACGACTCTTTCTTTTGCTTTTTTAATACTCTCAGCTATTTCCGGACCAATGCAATCATCGAGTTTGCACACTTTTTCGCCAAGAAGCTTGCTTAGGCGTTGCCCCACGGGATTAAGCCTAAGCTTTTCCTTGACTTCTCCGTCAGGCCTGCCTAAATGTGACATTAAGATTAACTTTGATACGCCGTTATCCAAGGCATATTTTATAGTCGGTAGGCTTGCGCGGATGCGGATATCATCAGTAATCTGGCCTGATTCATCCTGCGGCACATTAAAATCAACGCGCATCAGCAAGCGCTTATTTTTTAAAGGTAAATCCTTAATGGATAGTTTTGCCATTTTATATTAAAGGCCCTTGGAGGCAATAAAGCTTACCAGGTCTACGACGCGGCTAGCATAACCCCATTCATTATCATACCAACCCAGAATCTTAACCAGGTTTTTGTTGCTTACTTTGGTGAGCTCTGCATCAAATAAACAAGAATAACTGCTGCCAACAAAATCCTTTGATACCAGAGGAATTTCTAGGTAAGCCAAAAAGCCTTTTAATTTTCCCTGGGAAGCTTTTTTAAAAGCAGCATTTACTTCTTCAACGGTTGTATCTTTTTCTACGATACAGGTAAGGTCGGTAATTGAAACATCCGGCGTAGGCACTCTTATTGCCAAACCATCCATTTTTCCTTTTAACTCTGGGATTACGCTGCCTATTGCCTTGGCTGCGCCAGTTGAGGTCGGTATCATTGAAATGGCAGCAGCACGCGCCCGTCTTAAATCTTTATGCGGCAAATCCAGAATCTTCTGGTCATTAGTGTAGGAATGAATTGTAGTCATTAAGCCGGATTTGATGCCAAAATTATCTAACAATACCTTAGCCATAGGTGCAAGGCAATTTGTCGTACAAGACGCATTTGAAATAATATGGTGGCTTTTGGGATTGTAAACTTCTTCATTAACGCCTAAGACAATTGTCACATCTTCATTTTTTGCCGGGGCGCTGATAATTACTTTTTTCGCTCCCCCATTTGTTATATGGCCGATAGCTTTTTCCTTATCAGTGAAAACGCCTGTAGATTCAACGACTATGTCTACCGAATAATCCTTCCAGGGAATTTCTGCTGGAGATTTGGCGGTTAAAATCTTTAATTCTTTGCCGTCAACAATTAGGGCGTCATCTTTTACTAAAACATCCGCCGACAACTCTCCGAAGGTAGAATCATACTTAAGTAAATGCCCCAAAACCTTTGAACCGACTGGTAAATCATTAATTGCCACAAAATCTATATCCTTATTTTTAAGGCCAGCACGATACACCAACCGGCCAATGCGGCCAAAGCCATTGATTCCTACTCTTACCTTTGCACCTGCCATAAACTTCCTCCTCCAATGAGCACTCGACTTAGCGAGCCAATCCTTACAGCGAGCTAAGTCGATTGTGCGAATTGAACCCAGCACTAATTTTGATAGCGTATTGGGTTAATTAATAAAGTAATTTTTTATCAAATTTGAATCTATAAATCCAGACTGATTACAAAATTAGTGCTGGATAAATTCGGGCGAAACAATTTACGTTCAACTTACGTTTCCGTAAATTGTGCCCTCATTTAAATTTCAGCTTCTCTTAAAAATTTAGCCGCCACCTCTGGTGGAGTCGGGACAATATAGAATCCACTTCCCCATTCAAAACCAGCTACGCGCGTAAGCTTGGGCATTATCTCTACATACCAATGAAAACCTTCAGCCTGTTTAATATCCAAAGGCGAAGTATGAAGAATAAAATTATAACTCGGATCACGTAAAACTTTTTTTATTTTTAGCAAAGAACATTTTAAAATCTCAGAAAGCTTATTTTTCTCCTGAGCGCTCATATGGCAAAAATATGGAGAATGCTGCTTTGAGATAAGCCAAACTTGAAACGGAAAACGCGAAGCAAAAGGGCAAAATGCCACAAATAATTCATTTTCACAAACAATACGCAGTTTCTCTTGTTTTTCTTGCCGAATGATATCACAAAAAATGCAGCGCTCATGGTATTCAAAATAACGGTACGCTCCTTCTAATTCCTCGTAGGCATTTTTAGGGATCATCGGCAAGGCAATCATCTGTCCATGGCCGTGCTCTAAGGATGCGCCTGCATCCACTCCGTAGTTCTTAAAAAGCAAGATATATTTAAAACGTTTATCTCCGGTTAATGAAATCGCCCTGCGGCAAGCCATATCAATAAAATCCCTAATCTGGCCTACCTCTAGATCAGCTAAGTTTTTTTCATGCTCCGGGCTTTCAATGAGAACCTCATGAGCACCTATGCCGTTTAGCATGTCATAGATACCAATCCCTTCGGGATTAAGCTCACCTTCAATCCTCAATGCCGGAAATTTATTCGGAACAACGCGAACAGCCCATCCCGGAGTATTGGGTAAGGTATCTGGCGGCCTAACCGCATCTATCTCCGGAGGAGTCATGTTTTCATGGCCATAGCAAAATGCGCAATTTGCCTTTTGAGTAAACTCATGCTTAGTAACCTCAAATTGTTCTGGCAATTTTGGTTTTTCAACATTTACAATTACCCAGCGGCCAACTATCGGATCTCTACGCAATTGTCCCATATCTAACCTTTTCTTATTCGGCTAAACTAAACGTTAGTTTCTCTCAAAAATTTTGCTGCCTCTTCTGGTTGCACAGGACAGATATAAAATCCTGTTCCCCACTCAAAACCGGCTACTCTGGTTAAACGCGGAGTTATTTCAATATGCCAATGAAAATCCTGATCAATTGTCCGCCAATACCCTGGTTTGGGCCGACGAAATGGCGCGGTATGAACTAAATAGTTATATGGCGGGTCATTCAAACAAACTTTTAACTTAGTTAATACAATTTTCATAATATTAGCTAAATCATTTCTCAGGGGCATTTCTAAAGTTGTAAAATCACAAGCGTGTTTTTTAGGGTATATTACAACTTCAAAAGGAAAGCGTGAAGCAAAAGGAGTCATAGCAATAAAGCCATCAATCTCGGCGATTATTCTTTGTTTATCGTTCAATTCCTGTTTTATTAAATCGCAAAAAACACAACGCTCATGGTATTCAAAATATTTATGTGCTCCGACTAACTTTTCCTTAACCCGCTTCGGCGTTACCGGAGTCGCGATTAACTGCGAACGGGTATGTCGGACGTGTCCGCCGCCAGCAACCCATCCATAATTTTTGAATATCAATACATATTTAAATCGCGGGTCCTGGCCTAGGTCATTAATCCTCTGAATGTAACAAGAAATCGTACGGCTTATATCTTCAACACTAAGGTCAGACATGTTAGCAATATGCTTGGGGCTTTCAATCACAATTTCATGTGCACCTATACCATTCATTACATCGTAAACACCCTGGCCGTGCCTATCCAAATCTCCTTCAATATGTAATACCGGAGCAATGCTCGAAACAACTCGTAATTGCCAACCCGGAGTATTTGCTGCGCTTTTCGGAGACCGGAAACTGAATATTTCAGGCGGGGTAAGATGCTCCTTGCCTTCGCAAAACGGACATTCCTTGCCCTCAGGCGGCGGCGGTTCGGCAATCTTTTTGAAATCATCAGGCCGCTTAGCCCGCTCTGTTGCAATTATTACCCATCTTCCGATAATCGGATCTTTTCTTAATTGAGGCATAAATTAACTCTTAATATTATCCTAACTTGCTCTCACTTTATATGTTAGGGAGGAATTAAATTAGGTGAGGTTTATATCTTATTATTATATATTATTAAACAAAGTTTTTCAAGTTAATTATCTGCCAAAAATTTCGCCGACTTTTATCCTTGTGCCGGAAATAAATTCCGCACTGGAAACTCGCTTAGAATTTTCCATCTGTAGCTCGGTAATCTTAAGGCCAAGTTTTCCTGTGGCGACAATAATATATTTATCTACCAAACTTATAATCTCTCCCGGCTTATCAAATTCTTGGAATTCACTTACAACCTGAGCAGAAAAGATTTTAACTCTTTTTTGCCGGAAAAATGTAAAGGCAACTGGCCAGGAAATACATCCCCTTATCTGATTATTAATTACGCTCGCCTCACAACTCCAATCAATCAGGCCATCTACTTTTCGTAACTTAGGGGCAAAACTTGCTTTAGAATTTTCTTGCTTAGTAAAACTAACCTTTTCGGATTCAATAATTTTAAGCGTCTTTAGGATTTGACTGCAAGCAAGTTTTGAAAGCTTATTTTCTAAAGATAACGCTGTTTCGCTCGGTTCTATTGGTATGCTCGCCTGGCTAATAATATCGCCTTGATCCATTGATTCATTCATCCGGATTAAACTTATTCCGGATGTAGTTTCTCCGTTTATGATCTGCCAATGAATTGGCGCTGCGCCGCGATATTCAGGTAAAAGTGAAGCATGAATATTTAAGGCAAAAAGTTTCGGGATTTTGAGAATAGTCTTTGGCAGCATCAAGCCGTAAGAAACAACAACAAATAAATCTGGACTTAATTTCGAAATCTTATCTAAAAAATTATCGTTAGATAAATTTTGGGGACAGAGCACTTCCAAAGCATTCTGTTTAGCTAACGTCTTAACTTCAGTTTCGTGAAGCTTTAAGTGCCGACCGGATGGTCTATCTGCTTGAGTAACAACGCAAAGTATGGGGTATTTTGCTTCGATCAGAGTTCTTAAGACTCTTGCAGCAAAACCTGGGCTTCCAAAAAATATAATTCGCAAATCTCTATCCATTACGGGTCAACGTTTACACTTAGGATTACAGACTGTTTAGATCTCAATTTAGATAAAGTCTTGATTATTAACTTATTTGTCTCTTCTACTTTAACTGTCTTTATCAAAATAAACAAGCGAAATTTTGAGCGCAATTTATAGGGTACATCCTGAACCGGCTGAAAAATTTCATCTCCTATTTTTTTAACTTCTTTGGCCAAAATTAAAAATAGCGCCTGGGCACAAGTCGCCAATTTCTCCTGAATAGGGCTTCTTAAATTTATCGAGATTAAGTGTTTATAGGGAGGTAATTTTAAAATACGCCTGTCTTTGAGCTCTTGTTTTGCAAAAGAAACATAATCTGCATTTATTATATTTTGGAATACCCTGTGCTCAGGATGGTATGTTTGGATAATCAGCTCCTCTTTGACTAACCTGTGCAGGGACATAAGAATGCGAAATGACTCTTCGCAAGACCGCAGCTGGGCTAAATTAAGGATGCTATCTATTGAAACAATAGCGCATAAGTCTATTCTCTGATTGATCAAGCCTTTTAAACCTAATTGCGTACTGATAATGATATCTGAAGAAGCAATATCATTTGGATTATTGAGTGAATCAAGCCGGGTAATCTTTGAACCAGGAAATAACCTATGTGCCTCGCTCTCCAAGCGTTCAACGCCAACGCCCCCAAAATTAATCAGGTCAAGGGCGCATTTCGGGCATTTGTCAATATTAGTAAGCTTAAAATTGCAATGCGGGCAGCTGAAAATTTTTTGCTGATAATAATAAATTAGGTTGGAACTGCAACGTTCGCACTTTAACTGATACGCGCAATGACGGCAACGCGCATAAGTGGCAAAGCCTTTACGGTTCAAAAATAATAGGACTTTTTTCTTTTGTTCTAAATGCAGGCGCAGGCGCTCTAAAAGCGCCAGGGAAATAATATTAGCCTTTTTAAACTTAAGCTGGCGTTTTAAATCAATAATTTTAACTATTGGTGAATCAACTGATTGTAAATCTTCAGAAACAATTTTAAAATTGTTTTTTAATGTTTCAGAAAAAACCTCAAGGCTTGGCGAAACGCTGGATAGAATTAGAGTGGATTTTTTCAACTTGGCAAGCATTATTGCCACATCGCGGGCATTGTAAAAGGGGCGGGTTTCCTGCTTATAAACAAAATTATCTTCGCTGTCCAGGATAATTAAGCCAATATTATCTATTGGTGAAAAAATAGCTGACCTTGAACCAATAACAATGTCCGGATGTTTAAACTTTATAGTGCACCAACTAAAGCAAGCTTGGTTTTTAGTAAGCCGGCTGTGCATAGTTACAATTAGAGAATCTTTAAATTCTTCTTTCAGGCGCTCATGCCAAAACTCTACAAGACTAGTGTCGGGTACAAGTAAAATAACCTGTCTTTTTTTCTCCAGTGTTTGGCGGATTTTTTGTTTAAAAAATTCAATCTTTTTTGACTCATCTGTAACGCGAAAAACATAGGGCAAAAATATCTCATCGTCGCTCTGATGCTCTACTTTAGAACTACCATCCCTTTGCTCTAAAGCGCAAGGAAGGTTTCCTTCGCGTAACAACGCAGGCAAAGCTGCCTCAATCATCTCGCCAAGCGAAGCACAATAATAATTTGCTAAACTAGAAAGAAAAACAATTGTATCCTTAGAAATTATTGGCTTTGAATCAATAAGCTTAAGTATGGGTTTAAGTTTATTGGTGCCTTTGGGAGAAAATTTTGATTTTGCTGAAAAATTAACAACATAGCCAACCATACTGCGCCTATTAAAACTTATCCTTACACGACAGCCTATATCGATGTTTGCGCGCATTATCCCTGGAACAGAATAATCAAAAAAGTTGGGTATTGGTAACCCTAAGGCAATCTGAGCTATTTTATCTGACATAAGTTTTAATAAGTGCGATTATATCCTTGGCTGCATTGGGCTTTGCTATCATCTCGATATTCTTTTTAATTAATAAAATTTTATCCGGATTATTCTTAGTTTCTAATACCCAGTCAACAATTTTTTGGACTTGTTTATCGTATATTGCACAGCCGAGTTTAGTGAATACCTTTATATTTTCTTCTTCCTGGCCGCTTATCTTACAGATAAAACACATCGGCACATTTGCAACTAAAGATTCTGAAATAGTCAAACCGCCAGCCTTGGTAATAATAATATCGCTACAGGCCAAAAAATCATACATGTTTTGCACCAAGGAAAAGGCAAAAATATTCTCGCTATTAAGGCGCTTAAGTTTTTCAAACATTCTTTTATTTCTGCCGCAGATAACAAATGTTTGGACATCTCGTTTCAAGTCTTCGGTAATCTGGCCCAAGATATTAAACCCTATTTCTCCAGTAACTAACAGAACGCTAAATTTATTCGCGTTTACGCCGATTTCCTTAGCTGCCTGCTCGCGCGGCTTTAAATCATAAAAATATTTGGCTACAGGAATGCCAAATGCATCAATCTTGTTTTCATTTACGCCTTTTTTAACTAAAACCGGTTTTAGAAAATCAAGCGCAACAATATACCTATCCACTCCCGTTGATATCCAAAAGGGGTGAATTGCATAGTCAGTAATCACTGAAATTATATATGAAGAAATTAGCCCGTTTCTTTTTAGGCGGGACAAAATTTCATTAGGCATAAAATGTGTAGACAGAATTACTGCAGGACTCTCATTTGCAATAAACCTGGAAAAGCGATGAGCACAGCATAAATTTATCAACCCCTCCAAGGAGTTAAACAGAGGAAAAAGGAATTTTAATGAGGTAAGCCAATAAAAAAAAGACCAGATAAAAGCAAGGTGAGAAAATAAAAATCGGTAACCTCGGGCGTAGATAAATTTAAAAAGAGGAGGCGTAAAATCTAGGATATCTACGAGGCGGGTATGTTGTCTTAAGGAATCATCCAAATTTTCATATATTGCCTCTGCTGCCCGGCGATGGCCTGCTCCAGCAGAAGCGTAAACAATTAAAACTTTCATGTTAAGAGCTGATTATAAAATCCGCTGCTTGAAGTAAATTTTTAAATATATAATCAGGCTGTTGGTTCCAACTTTCTCGTTCGTTTAACTTTTCTCGGCCACTTAGGACCAAAACGGTTCTAAGTTTTACAATTTTGCCCAACTTTATATCATGGTCAACATCATCACCGATTAAATAAGAATTTCTACGGTCAATCCGAGCCTGAAAACTATTAAAAGCTTTTTCAATAAGCCCTGTTTTTGGTTTACGGCACGAGCAATTCTCCTCTTTTAGATGTGTGCAGTATAAAACTTTTTTTATCCTTCCCCCGGTTTTATTAATATTAATAAGCATCTTACGCGTTATGTTATCAAGGGTAGCCTTTGAATATAATTTCTTCGCAACTCCTGCTTGGTTTGAAATAATAAAAATAACAAACCCGGCTTCGGTTAACTTCTTTATAGCAACTAACGAGCTGGGTATTAACTTAAACGCTTTTAGGCTTGTAACATATTTATACCTGCCGGGAAATTTATTTATTACTCCATCTCGATCCAGGAATATTACTTTTTTTTTGGATGGCTTAACCATGAGTTGACTCTTTAGGAAAAGAATTGCCTATTGGCCCTTACCCAGTCTACTAATCTAGTTATACCTTCCTTTACGCCGACCTTGGGCTGCCAACTTAATTCCTTTTTAATTTTTGTAATATCAGATATATAAACTTTTTGATCGCTCGGCCGCCATTCGCCATAATTAATTTTCGGGTGACTACCTATAATTAATCTTAACTGCTCAACAAATTCTAAAAGAGAAATAGTCTTATCCGGGCCTCCGCCTATGTTATAAAGGCCGCTGTTTAGCTTACTGTTTATAAATGCTTCATAAGCGCAGATTAAATCATCCACATATAACACGTCGCGCACCTGCTTACCGTTGCCGTAAATGGTTATTGGCTTATCAAAGATAGAAGCAATGACAAACCAGGCAAGCCAACCCTGGTCCTCAAAACCAAACTGCCTTGTTCCGTAAATACAACTCATGCGAAAAACCGCTGTGCGCATGCCGTAGATTTGAGCATATTCTTGAGTATATATATCACCGGCAAGCTTTGATACACCATAAGGAGTATGCGCAGTCAAATCAGTAAGCATCTGCTCATTGACGCCTTTCACATCCTTAAAACAATAGCGCGTGCCTATTTCATCTAAAGCTAATTTATCAACATTCTCTCCGTAGACTTTATTAGTTGAACAGTAAATAAATACCGCACTTTTACATATTTTGCGCACACACTCTAGGACGTTAAAAGTACCAAAGGCATTTATACTAAAATCTTCAGTTGGATTATTAACAGAAGCTAATACCCCGGGCTGGCCGGCTGTATGGATTACAACATCAACCCCCCCGCCTAAAGCTTTTTTTACATCAGACTCATTGCGCACATCGCCTTTAATGCACTCAATGTTCTTTAGTTTACCTAAATATTTCCAATTATATTCAACAGAATCCTTATCATACCCGAAAATCTTGGAGCGCATAAGATTATCCAGGACAATTACTTTATTGCCTTTGTTGGCAAAATACTCTGCTGCATGCGAACCGACTAAACCTGCACCGCCAGTAATCAACATTTTCATCTTTCTGGCCCTCTCTTATGTATAATCTCTCTGTATTTTAAATAGCTTAAAATCTGGTAAAGCGAGGCAAAAAAGGCTACGACAAACCCAAAAAATCCGTCTTTATACCCTTTCTTACCTATATATGAACGGAAAAATCTGTCTAGGCTGCGCCAAATAAATCTACCTAGTCTCATAGGCTTATTTTGATTAAACCATTTTTCTGCTTCTAATGTTGTTTGGCGGTTAAGGCTGGATAAAAAATGAGCAATGTCCGGATAACCTTTATGAATAATATCCTTGGTTAAATGCCCGCATTTGCCTTTAATAAATACACGCGGGTGCACTTTTACTTCTTCGTAAGAGAAATTTTCCTTCTTAAACAGCCGGACCTTTGCAGCTGGATACCAGCCACTATATCTGACCCAGTAATTCCCAATATAATTTCTTAAGGGAATTGAGAAAGCAACAAATTCTGTATTTGTGCTTAACCTATCTATAATCTCTTTTTTTAGCTGATCACTAACCGTCTCATCCGCATCCAGGCTTAGTACCCAATCATTAACAGCTAACTTGTAAGACCAATTCCGATGAGTTCCCTCTACATCCATTTTTTTTAAAAAGACTTTACTGGTAAATTGTTTAGCAATCTCAACTGTTTTATCGCAACTTTCGTCATCAACAACAATTATTTCATCAGCCCAGCCAGCAACAGAAGAAAGGCACTGGCTGATATTGTCTTGTTCGTTCTTGGTCAAGACGACTACGGATAATTTTAGTGTCTGCATTTTAAAAATCTTAGATTTTAAATAGCTTTTTTAATTACTGATACGACATATTCTATTTGCTCCTTGCTTATAAAAGGAAACATGGGCAAAGATAGAATGCGCTTCGCTACTTTTTCAGCAACAGGAAAATCTCCATTCTTATAATTTAAATTTTCATATGCTTTCTGTAAATGTAGCGGGGTCGGATAATGTATAATCGCCCCGATGTCGTTTTCTCTAAGGCGCTGGAGCACTTTATCTCTGTTAACAACCTGAACAGCATACACATGGTAAACGTGCCTAACCGAAGACAAACTATAAGGGATAACCACACCATCCAAATTATTTAAAAGATTATTATAAACCTTGGCAGCCTCTTGACGCATTTGATTATAAGCATCCAATGTCTTTAGTTTAATCCTCAATATCGCTGCCTGCATTGTATCCAAGCGAGAATTGTAACCGATTATTGCATGTTCATATTTGGATACTCGGCCATAATCTCTAAGCATCAGCAGTTTTTTATAGACATCCTCGTTGCTAGTTGAAATCAACCCCCCGTCACCAAGTGCTCCTAAATTTTTAGATGGATAAAAACTAAAACATCCAATATCTCCCAAACAACCTACTCGGTGCCAAACATTTTGGTTTTTTTCTGGAATTTGAATTTCTGCACCGTGAGCCTGCGCAGCATCTTCAATAACTTTCAAATTATATTTTTTAGCTAACTTTAAAATTTCCGGCATATTTGCCGGCTGACCATATAAATGAACAGGAATAATCGCCCTGGTAGATTTAGTGATAGCTTTTTCAAGTTGCTTAACGTTAATATTATAAGTATCTTCTTCAATATCTACGAATACTGGTTTTGCTTTAGAGTAAGATACTGCCAGGGCAGTTGCAATATAGGTAAAGGCGGGGACAATTACTTCGTCACCTTCACCTATTCCCAGGCTAAGAACTGCCAAAAATAATGCCGCCGTCCCAGAGCTGACTCCGAGCGCGTAACGACTATTGCAAAATTGTGCAAACTCTTTTTCAAATAAATCTACATCCTCACCTAAAATGAAATCGCCTTTTTGAATTACATTATTCGTTGCCTGATTGATTTCTTTTGTTATTTGCTGGTGCTGGATATTCAAATCTGCAAATGGGACTTTCACAACAACCTCCTCACGACCTCAAACACTTCTTCGCTAGTAATGGATTTTAAGCACTGTTTATCTTGCTCGCAATTCGTCATCTTAAAATTCTGATAACACGGCCGACAATCAACATCCGCCTTAATTACAATATGGTTTCTAGAGGCGGGGTATGGACCGTAAACAATTTCACTTACCGGACCAAATATTGAAACAGTTTTAATCCCTAAGGCTACTGCCATATGTAACGGCCCACCGTCGTTAGTTAATAGTAATTTACATCTGGCTAAAAGCGCACTAAATTGACTCAAAGTAAAATCCGGATAGATTCTTAAAACAGACGATTTATTTTTAATATTCTGGTAAAGCTCAT
>JAGVEL010000027.1 GCA_020058285.1 Candidatus Omnitrophota bacterium | reverse complement strand
CTTGATGATTACTTAACTAAGCCGCCGGATCCGGTTGATTTAGAGGTGCGCATAGAAATGGCATTACGGCGCACAGAACACCAGTTTTTTGCAAATCCCTTAACCCGGCTTCCGGCAAGCCGGATGCTAGAAAAAATAGTAAAACTTAAACTTGTTGATTCACAAATTTTTTCCTTTCTCTATTGTGATATAAATAATTTTAAATCATTTAATGACAGGTATGGCTATAAGCACGGTGATGAAGTTATTATGCAAACTGCTCACATTATTACAAATGCTATTAAGCGCTATGCAGATAAGAAAGATTTATGCTTCCATATCGGGGGCGATGATTTTGTTGTCTTAAGTAATCCAGAACGCGAAGCAGACATCGCCAAATATATCATTGAAGAATTTGACAGGGTTACCCCGTTTCATTATGAGCCTTTTGATAGGCATAGAGGTTTTATTAGGATCAAAGACCGGCGCGGCAGTATTAGTGATTTAGATCTGATGAGTATATCGATTGCAATCGTGAATAATCAACATCGCCAGATTAGTAGCTTGATTGAATTTATTGAGATTGCGTTTGAGATTAAGGATTATTTAAAAAAACATAAACGCAGCCGAAGTTTAATTAACAGAAGAAAAACTGCCTCAAGAATTCAAAATGATATTGATGCGCACGAAGAGAAGATTAGGAAAGGCGTTGCTTCTAAGAAAAATGTTTATCGGCCGCTTGGCCAAATACTTTTAGAGCGAAATCTCATCAATCCAGAGCAGTTGGATAATGCACTTATTAAACATTGGGATAGCAATATACGCTTAGGGCAAATTTTGATGGATATGAATATTCTTAATCCTCAACAGCTAGAGGATATCTTGGGAGAAATCCAGCCTAGCAATCCGGCTAATTACCCGAAAGTTTAAGAAAATTATATAAATGGAGATAAAAATTTACGGCGATTCGATTTTGCGCAAGAAATGCCTTGCTGTGGCAAAAATTGGCGATGAGGAAAAGCAGATTTTTGATTCAATGGTTAAGATTATGCGCCAATCCGGCGGCGTTGGCCTGGCTGCCTGTCAGGTAGGTTTTAATAAGCAGATGTTAGTCGTGGATTGTCAGGGAAAAGCCTTAAGATTAGCTAATCCTAAGATTTATCAAAAGAAAGGCTCTTTCGCTATAGAAGAAGGGTGTTTGAGTGTGCCAGATATAAAAGTTAGAGTAAAACGCTTTAAAAATATAAAACTCAAAGCCTTAAATGAGTATAACCAAAGAATCGTTCTTAATGCTGAAGATTTATTAGCCGTTGTATTGCAACATGAGATTGATCACTTACGCGGAAAACTCATTATCGATTATTTACCCTGGTATAAAAAGGTTAAAGCAATCAGACTTTTAAAATCAAAGAGAAATCAGAATAAATCGAGGTGAGGAAAATGCAAATAGCTCATTTACTGTTGTTAGGTTTATTTGCTGGAGTAGCTTCAGGAATCTTGGGCATTGGTGGCGCAGTAGTTATTATCCCGGCTTTTGTTTTTATCTTTGGTTTAAGCCAACATTCTGCTCAAGGTACAACATTAGCATTAATGATTCCGCCAGTAGGCTTACTTGCTGCCTGGCAATATTATAGAGCTGGCCATGTTAATATCCATATGGCTATTTGGGTGGCAATTGGGTTTTTTGTCGGCGGACTTCTGGGTGCATTATTGGTTAATAAAATACCTGATTTGATATTGCGCAAAACTTTTGGGATATTTTTAGCGGTTGTTTCTTTAAAATTAATTTTTGGTAGATAGAAACACCAGAAATCAAACACCAGTTGTAGCTTGGGTCACACAAGCTTGTGTGACATCTCGCAAAATTACACGGCAGCTGCCAATTTTGCTCGTACCGAAAAGCCTTCACGCCTGCCTTCGGCAGGCAGGGCATCGCGTCCCGATTGTAGCTTGTAGCTTCTGAGATTCTTCGGGATCCCGAAGAATTACGCGAAGAAGATGCAACATTCGGGACAAAAATTAATCGCCAGTTGGCAATTTTTGCTTGGTCGCAAAAGCCTTTGCGACACGGCATAAAAACTAAGCACCAGCTGGTAGTTTTTACTTGACACATTCTGAAAAAAGAGCTATTTTAAAGTTTCCTCAAATATAAATTAGGGACTCGTTAAATATGATAACCAGTAAACAATTAGAGCAGATCTTAAATTTAGTAAACCAGCTTAAAAAGCAGGCGAACGTTACTGAGCCTTCTACTGAACAGTTGCGTCGGCAAGCAGAGAAATTTGCGTTTAAGACTGAGTTTGGTAATTATAATTTTGTTTCTACGGTAAAAAACAGAAGCGCTAACCTTACAGTCTATGTCGGTTCAGAAGATGTAGTCCAGAAAGATTTAAATTCCCGCCAAAAAGATATAATTAAAAATTTACCCAAGACCCTGGAATCACTCTCGAGTTATTTAAAGAAAGCCCCATTTATCTACAGCGTAAATTCTATGGGTGATAATCCTTATTTTGTCCCGCAGTGCCATCTTTTT
>JAGVEL010000055.1 GCA_020058285.1 Candidatus Omnitrophota bacterium | reverse complement strand
TACAGTTAACAATACTAATCAACCGCCTGTGCTTAGTTCTGTTGGTAATAAATCAGTTAATGAAGGCGCAACCCTTAGTTTTAATTTGAGCGCCACAGATCCTGACGGTGGCGTAATTACTTATTCTGCAGCTACCTTACCATCTGGCGCAACCTTCTCAGGCCAGACATTTACCTGGACGCCAAGCTATACTCAAGCTGGAAGTTATCCAGTTACATTTACAGTTTCAGATGGCAGCCTAACTGACAGCGAGCAGATAACTATTACAGTTAACAATACAAATAGAGCACCAGTGCTTACTAATATAGGTAATAAGAGCGTGAGCGAAGGTAGTTTGCTTACCTTTAATATCTCAGCAACTGATCCTGATGGAGGTACCTTAACTTATTCAGCAGCTACTTTACCAACAGGCGCGACATTCTCTGGCCAAACTTTTAATTGGACTCCTAATTATGCACAATCTGGAACTTATCCAGTTACATTTACAGTTTCAGATGGCAGCCTGACTGACAGTGAAGCAATAACAATTACAGTTAACAATACTAATCAACCTCCAGTGCTTAGTTCTATTGGCAACAAATCAGTCAGCGAAGGTAGTTTGCTTACCTTTAATATCTCAGCAACTGATCCTGATGGAGGTACCTTAACTTATTCTGCAGCTACTTTACCAACAGGCGCAACCTTCTCAGGACAAACATTTACCTGGACGCCAACTGCTGCACAGTCTGGCAGTTATCCTGTTACGTTTACAACGTCAGATGGTGCGTTGACTGATTCTGAATCGATAACAATAACAGTTAATGATATAGATAATATTCCACCAGCCACGGTGTTAAATTTATCAGCAGATATCCCGACTGAAACAGCTATTACATTAAGTTGGTCTGCTCCTGGTGATGACGCAGCAACGGGCACAGCCACAAGTTATGATATCCGCTATTCAACTGCGAATATCACAGCAGGTAATTGGGCCAGCGCAACTCAAGCTACTGGAGAACCAACGCCTCAGATAGCTGGGACATCTCAATCTCTGGTTATCCCTGGCTTAACCGCCTCAACCAAATATTACTTTGCCCTAAAATCAACTGATGATGCAGCTAACGTTTCCAACATATCTAACATTGCAAATGCTACAACTTCAGCTCCAGCAAATCAACCGCCGGTGCTAGCTTTGATCGGCAATAAAACAGTTGATGAAGGCCAAGTTCTTACCTTTGATATCTCAGCCCAAGATCCGGATGGCGATAGCCTGACATATACCACATCTACATTGCCATCAGGAGCAACATTTACAAATCAGCAATTTACCTGGACGCCCACTTATTCACAGTCTGGCAGTTATCCAGTTACATTTACAGTAAGTGATGGTGAGTTTACCGATTCCAAAGAAATAACTATTACAGTAAATAATGTAGATAATACCCTACCAGCCATAACCATAACTTCACCTGAAGATAATGCAACTGTAAACCTGACTCCAGTTGAGCTTACAGGTACCCTGACAGATGATGTGAGTACGATTACATCAGTTGATGTGAATAATGTTTCTGTTGCAGTAATAAACGGCGCTTTTTCAACAAATGTAATCCTGGAAGAAGGAGAAAATGTTATAACAGTGAAAGCAAGTGACCAAGCAGGCAATCAATCAGAAAAATCTATAACCGTCACGCTCAAAACTATACCTGCTTCTGGAATCAGTCTTAATGCCAGCGTAACTCCAAGTTCAGGCGCTGCGCCTTTAGTAGTGGCGTTTAAAGCGCAAGCGGCTAGTATTCATGGTAAGGTAGTCAGGTACGAATGGGATTTTAATAATGACAATATTATTGATGCAAAATTATCCGGTAATACAGGGGATATAAGATATGTTTATACCCAGTCTGGAATTTATATAGCTAATGTAAAAGCCATAGATTCACAAGCTAATTCCCAAACCTATTCTTTAAGTGTTACAGTTGGTACTAATGCCAATGCTCCTTCAGTAATTGTTTCTGCGGATAAGGTTACCGGAAGTATTCCTTTAAGAGTAAAATTCTCTGCTCAGGCTCAAGGCATAAATAAAATAGCCAAATATGAGTGGGATTTTAATGGCGATGGCCGGTATGAACAGATATCCAGGTTATCATCTAAGGCGATTTATACATATATACTTGCCGGGACTTATCAAGCAAAGGTTAAGGTTACAGATACCAAGGGTTTGTCTGCAGAGGCGCAGCTAATTATTGAAGCCCAGAGCGTCTCCGGCTTACCGCAATTTTCTATTAGCCCGGATAAAACAAGCGGAGATATTCCTTTAACAGTTAATTTTACGGTTAATAATGAAAATGGTTTTAGCGCTACTAAATACGAATGGGATTTTGATGGGGATAATATAACAGACTTTATATCAAAGCTGCCTCAAGCCTCATTTACTTATAATAGCGCTGGTGTTTATCAAGCAAAGGTTAAGGTTATTGATAATAATATCCTGGCTTCTGAAAAGCAGACAGAGATTACTGTTACTGAGCCAGACGTTGCTAGCGCTGCAGTCAGTTCATTTGACGTGTCAACGAGCTCAGGCTCTGCGCCGTTAACTGTAACATTTACCAATAACAGCACAAACGCTCAGAGCTCATATTTTGATTTTGATGGCGATAATAATTTTGAGCTGCGTGTTGATACTACAACAGGTATAGAGAGTTATCTATATAAATCAAGTGGTCTGTATATGCCGGTTTTAAGAGTAATCGGCACATCCGGAGATGCAAGCTTTTATAGTAAATCTATTTGGATAAGCTCTTCTAATACTAAACCTATTTTATTAGAGCCGCAAAATGGTCAGACTTTGGCCGGCGACTCCATAGGTTTAGTTGCAGATATACCAGCGCAGGTGACATTGCAAACTTTAACCTTCCAATATAAGGAACATACACTGCTTTCTTGGCAGGATATAGCTCCGGATATAACAAAATTCCCATATAACCTTAAATGGGATATATCAAGCCTGGCAGATAATCAAGACTATGATATCCGAGTAAAGCTGGTTGATAGTCTTAGTCAGACGTATTATTCAGACGCAATTACAATTAGCTTAAACACTGCTTCTAGTCAACCGGATATAAAAGAAACAAAAGCTGATGTACATGGTGAATATAAGAAGGAAGTTAAGATTGATGCAAAGAAAAAATATGAGATTAGTTTGTTTGATGGGACAAAACTCATTGTTCCTTTGGCTGCATTCGGCACAGATGATAAATTGATTATGAATATTGCTGACCCGGCATTAGTGCCGACCATGGCAGGCCAGGAGCAGAATTTGCAAGATGCTAAACAGTACAAGGAATTTAAATTAAATAGCGGCAAGGAAACTTTTGACAAAGATATAACCCTGGAAATTCCTTATCCGGATGCAGATAATGATGGCTTAGTTGATGGCACAACGATTAAGGAAGAAACGCTCTGGATTTATCAATATAACGACCAGACAAAAGTCTGGCAGAAGACTAGTAGTTGTATAGTTGATCCAGAATTTAATATTGTTAAAACACATATAAACCACTTTAGTTTATTTGGGCTTGGTGGCAGCGGTGAAAGCGTAACAGAAGAAGTTGTGGGTTCTGCTGTTAGCTCTAAAAACGCTAGCTGTTTTATTGCCACAGCTGCCTTTGGCAGCCCAATGCAGAAAGAAGTAAGGGTGCTCTCTGAATTTAGAGATAAATATCTCTTAACCAATGATGCGGGCAAGGCCTTTGTAAGGTTCTATTATAGATATTCTCCGCCAATCGCTGACTTTATTAGGGATAAGGAATATTTTAAGGTAACTGTGAGGGTATTATTAGAACCCCTGGTTAAATTAGCACAAGCATTGGTTAGAGAATAAAAAGTAAATTTGCAGACAGAAATAGACAGCAAATTTAGGAGATTAAGATGTTTAGCAAAAACATTATTTTAATAATGTTAATTATTTTAGCAATGTTGGGCAGTTATGTTTATGCTGCGGATAGAGCTAAACAGCCCAACAATGTTGCTTCGTTTAGCGCCCAGAATCCGCGCTACAGGTTAGTCGGCACTATTGTTAAAAATAATGAAATGCAGTCTTATGCGATTATCCGGGATATGAACACGCAAAAGGATAAAATTTATAAGATGGGCCAGACTATTAATGGATATTATGTTGCCAAGATTAAACGCGGCCAGGTGTTAGTCTTGAGAGAAGGAAAATTATTTTCTTTAAACTTGCCGCTCGGTGGCGGAGCAGAATTTATCACAGTGGTTTCGGAAAAGGAAAGAATGGTTAATCGAACAGCTTTTAGCAATCGCTACAAAAATTTAAATGAGGCATTGACTGCCGGCTTTGCATTTCCATACGTTGAAAAAGGCAAGATCATCGGTTTAAAGATTTTGCGCATCAATGATAAAAAGCTTAGCGAATTATCCGGGATGAAAGAAGGCGATATTGTTTTGTCGGTTAATGAGCGCAAGGTGGCAAATATTAACCAGGCGTTAGGTATTTATAACGATTTCAAAAATGATTCAGAACTTAAGATGAAAGTTAAACGTAACAATAAGATACTCACTTATACTTATTACATGAATTGGGAAGAAGGAGATAGTAACTCGCCCAAGGTTTTTTAAGGGCATAAAATGATTACACAGGTTAATGGAGGTGACTTAACATGGACGAGAGACAGAAAGAGCTAAAGCAAAAAGTAGTTACCTTCTTAAACCGCGATGAGATAGACTTCTTGGACAAACTGGGTAAAGACGCCTGGTTTTCAACTGGTATGAAGCTGTCTCGTATCCAGATTATTGAGGCCTTGGTTAATTTGATGATGCAGTTTCATGTTCAAGGCAAAGGCGTAACTAACAAAGAGGATTTGCAGAAACACATCATCCAGGCCTTAGAAAAATACGAGCAGGCTCAGGAATAATTATTATGGAGCTTTATTAATCAACCAAGCAGCTTTCCCCGGTCCAAAGCAAGGCCATACCCTGGGAACTTTTAAGCTTAAAGTATCAGACAAAGTAGCCACAGCTGTTTAAGGATTCGATAAAGCCAATACAGTCGATATAGACTAAGGCTCCGGCAGTGCCGGTTTTAAAGTGACGGATAAGAGGAGGAGAAAATGAGTGCAATTTCTAGAAAAAAGTTGATCAGCCTACGAAGTAACATTTTGATGAAAGCTTGTTTTGTATTCCTACTGTGGGCTAACATGGCATTTTTGGCGCACGCAGGAGCGAATCCTCCAAATAATCGTCCAGCCGATGAGCCATCAGTGCTTTTTAAGAATAACGCAACTGTTTTTCGACTTCAAAAAGACGCCTCTGGTAAGATTTCAAGAGAAATAAAATTCGATTCAAGAATGCTGGATCTGAACGCAGGACCTAATATGCACTTAAGGCAACAGATAATTGAAGCTATCTTACCCGATGCGCCAGGCAACATTGACTCAAAACTATTTTATAAACTCAAAAACTCCGATAATAATAACCCAATCAAAATCCTAATTTACCTAAAAACCCAAGCAGATTTAACTAATATGAAATCAGCATCGAAAAAGGATAAGTATCGAGAAGTCATAAGTCGGCTGAAAGGGGTCGCCGATTATACCCAAAAGGATATTTTAATGTATCTGGAAAGTCAAAAGTCCAAAGGCCAAGTCAAAAATTATAAATCATTTTGGATCAGTAATATTATTTCTGCTGAAGTTTCCCGATCTTCTATAGATGAATTGTTAAAATTTTATTCTGTCGCCAAGATATATGAAAACAAAGTTATAGAACCGCCCAAGCCGGTAAAAAAGACTGATCAAAAAGTTGTTTTTGATAAACATAACCTGACATGGGGTCTTGCGAAAGTTAAAGTAACACAGATATGGGACCAAGGATACCATGGTGAAGGTATGATCATCGGTAGTATTGATACCGGTGTTGATGTTGATCACCCAAGCATTGCCAATAAGATGGCAAATATTGGGAATGGAAATCCTGGCTGGGTTGACTTTAATACTTATAGTTCTGAGCCGATTGATGACATAGGTCATGGTACTCATACAATAGGAACAATGGTGGGTGATAATAACAATAGTATGGGAATCAATATAGGTGTTGCTCCAGGAGCTAAATATTATGCCGCGCGCGTTTTTGGTCCTAATCCGGCATATGATGATAACTTTATTATGGCAGGTCAATGGATGTTAGATCCGGATAATAATCCCGGAACAAACGATGCGCCTGATATCATTAATAATTCATGGGGTTCAGTCTATATGTGTAGCTCCGATCCATGGTATAGGAGTATGGTTCAAGCCTGGAGAGCCGCAGGCATATTGCCGGTTTTTGCTGCCGGTAATGGAACTTCGTGGCCTGATCCATTTTACATGTCTGGGTATGACGGATATTGGACTGCTTCCGACCCGGGAAATTATCCAGAATCATTCAGTGTTGGTGCTACGAATCCGGATGATATTGTTTCTGATTTTAGCCGCAAAGGGCCTGCAACATATGACGGCGTCGAGGGAATTGTTAAACCCGATATTGTTGCCCCCGGAGAACAAGTTATTTCTGCTTGGGCCAGTGGAACAGATATGTACGGTGACGGCCAGCATTCCGTTGGCAGTGATTTGTATTGGTCTAATGGTACGAGCATGGCTGCGCCTCATGTTGCCGGTGCAGCAGCCTTATTAATGCAGATGCATCCAAACTGGACAATCGATGATATTCAAGCTGCCCTTATGCAAAAATCAGATAATCTAGGAAAAGATGTTTATACTCAAGGGGCTGGAAGATTAGATGTTATCCAAGCTGCCAATGCCAGTTTTGTTACTTTGCCGTCGACTTTAAGTTTTGGAAGAGACAATGTTGATCTTGCGACTTGGCAGAGCACAAGGACATTACTTGTTAAGAATATTTCTTCTTCAACTTTAGGGCTTGATCTTTCTGTTGAAGATACAAATTCGCAGGGGACTATTTATGACATTCAGCCAAACCATATTGATTTATCGGTAAACGCAGCTGCCTCAGTTTCCGTAAGCGTCAATGTCGATAATAATGCAGCTCCGAATATTAATAGTTATCCCAATGCCCATATTGCCGAGTTAGCAATGCAATCCAATCAAACATTAGTCTCCATGCCTTTAGCTTTTCTCAAAAGTCCGCGGATATATATAAAAAGAATTGGAGCAGATCCTGAATTTTTCGAAATAGATGATAAAGGATCTTTTTGGGATAGTTGGCCAGGCGCTATTGCATCTTTTTATTACAATCTTCCGCACGAAGGAAATTACAACACATTTTCTTACTTTTATGAACCGCTAGGAGGTGGGCCTCCTTTAGAACGAGGATATTGTGTTATCAAAGAAAATAAAGCCGTTGGTTTGCACCCGACAAGAGTTGATGTAAATAAAAACGATGCTATTTATCAAATGAATATGAATCCCGTTGATTGTAAGGGGCTACCTTTGATAACGAACTATAAATATAATTGTTTTCAAAGCAAGCCTTTGTCAACCGGACAGATCGCGGGGCTGTGTTGGAACTTGGTAGGATTTGAGACTCAAGCCTCAATCATTGACTTTAGATTCTCGAGTGTCATTGATTCTTATGACTTCCTGTGGAAGTATTTTACGTGGTATAACCCGGGAGATCCATATCAAATGCCGATAGATTTTTATTATTCAATTAGCGGAGGATTATTTGAGGGCATTCATCAGGATTTAAATTGGCAAAATAATCCTAGCGATTTTGAGAAGATCAAGGTTCGTTTTTCCAAAATGGATGATACATCATCACTCGATGTCTTTGGTCGATCTGTGGCTTATCCTTATATTGATTATCTGTATATTATGCCTGCGCCAAAAGTTCAATACCCATTTTATGAAAGAGGAATTAGTGTTTATAATCAAAATGGGAAGCCGTTATATACAACTCCGGACTTTATAGTTGATCCTCAACGGTATCTAGAAGTCGTTGAATCATATTCAATGGATCCTTTATATACTGTAACAGATGATTTCTGGACTACAGGTATAGCGCCGATAACCGGCTATTTATTTCTTTCTCCCGGAGGATTTCTCGGCCATAAGTTTTTGTCTCAGGGATACGATACCCTTGTTCCCGAAACTTTCTATGATGGATGGGGATTTGAAATGGGTTCTGGGTATTGTGAAATATATAAAGACGGAGAATTGACTTATCAGGGATATATTCCTCGTGTGCTATTGAAGATATATGAACCTGGCTTCTATGTTCTTAAAATCCCTGGATATCATACCTATGATATTAAGGGTCAGGAGGGGATTGCGACTACGTTCTTGGAATTTACTTTATCTGAAGCAAGCGTCATTCCCACGCCGCCATCATTTAATAAGCCAATTCAGATTCTTTCTGATGGCCAAGTGACCAATATAGTCGCAAGTCAAGCACAAACAAATGAAATTAAATTTAGTTTGAATGATTCTGATGAAATCAGCAATGTCAGCGCCGCTTATTCTACTGTGGATGGTACTTTTCAAGGTCAGTTTAGCCTAGCCTGCAATGGTAATGAAATTGACGGGGTTATTTATAAAGAATGCACAGCTGCAATTCCTCCTAATTTTCACAATAAAGACACGTATCTCAATATGGAAATTTTAGCTTCTGATATTAAGGGAAATATCGTTCGCCAAAAATTAGAGCCGGCTTTCTTTTATGATTGCTTCTCAGATTATGTCTGCGGCGATGCTGATGGAAGTGGGCAGGTTGATGTATCAGATATTGTTTATTTGATTAATTATATCTTCGGCTCTGGCTCAGCGCCTTATCCTTTAGCAGTTGGCGATGCAGATGGCAGTTGTCAGGTTGATGTATCTGATATCGTCTATCTTATTAATTACATCTTTGGTAGCGGCCCAGCGCCAATATGCCCTAGTTGTAAGAGTACACAGCTTTCGCTAAACCCAAAACAAGGCTTTACCCTGGAAACTTTTAAGCTAAAGTATCAGGATCAGGCAAAGTATCCACAGCTGTTTAAGCCGTTAGTGCAACCAGCGCAGGCAATACCCACAAAGGCTCCGGCAGTGGGTATGAGTAAATAAGAAACCCATCAACCACGGAGAAATAATCCCGCCCCGTTAGATGCTTAGTATCTAACGGGGTTTACATTTAATTGATTAGGCTGTATAATCAATATTTAAAGTAGAGAGTAGAGTGTAGCAAGTAGCGAGAAAAATTAAAATCTCTCTATTCTCTACTAGCTACTCGCTACTTATGGAGATATAGCATGCCCTTACGAGATTCTACCAAGACAATCGGCCAGATTTTAGTCAGTGAAAATATCGTTACCCCCGAAGAATTAGAAGTAGCCTTGCGCGAACAGCGTCGCAGCGGTGATTATCTTTGCCAGTCAATTGTAAAATTGGGCTATGCTAAAGAAGAAGAACTCTTTCCCATATTAGCTAACCAACTAGGCATTCCTTATATCCATATTAAAAACATAAATATTGCGCCGGAAGTTATAAAAAAAGTTCCGGCAAAATTTGTTTCGCATTATAAGCTTATGCCAATTTCAATGGTTGGCAACAAGTTAACTATAGCAATGAGCGATCCTTTGGATTTGCACACGCTTGATGACATACGTCTTTTCTTGGGCGTAGAAGTAATACCTGTACTAGCTGGGGATAATGATATTATGGATGCAATTAGAAAATATTATGGTATCGGCGCCGAGACCATTGATCAGATAGTAAATAAGACACCTGCTTCAAAAACCAAAAAAGATTTGACTGACAAGGCGCACATTGAAGATTTAGAGGCAATGGCTGAAGATGCCTCAATCGTAAAGTTTGTCAACCAGTTACTTATGCAGGCCTTAGAGGACAGGGCTACGGATATTCATATTGAGCCTTTTGAGGATGAGCTGAAAGTGAGATTTAGAATTGACGGGGTGCTTTATCCGATAAACATTCCTTCAAACTTGCGTTATTTGCATGCTTCCATTGTTTCCCGGGTTAAGATTATGTCTAATTTAGATATTGCCGAGAGGCGCTTGCCTCACGACGGAAGGATTAAAGTAAAGGTTGGTGACCACCAATTAGATTTACGCGTTTCTATAATTCCATCAGTTTTCGGAGAATCAGTGCACATCCGAATTTTGAGTCCAGAATCGTTTTTAGATTTAGAAAAACTCGGTCTTTCCGAACTGGACTTAAAGATTATTGAGCAAGTGATAAAAAGATCTCATGGAATAATTTTTGTAACCGGGCCTACGGGCAGCGGTAAAACCACAACGCTTTACGCTGTCTTAGCCAAGATAAATAAAAATCCGGTGAAGATAATTACTATTGAAGATCCTATTGAATATCAACTTAAAGGCGTAATTCAACTTCAGGTGCAAACAAAAATCGGTTTTGGATTTGCTGAGGGTTTACGTTCAATGCTTCGCCACGATCCGGACGTAATGATGGTTGGTGAAGTGCGCGATTTTGATACAGCAGAAATTGCGATTCGTTCTGCCCTAACCGGGCATCTCGTATTTTCAACTCTGCATACTAACGATGCTGCCGGCGCGATAACCCGGCTTCTGGATATGGGCGTTGAACCATTCTTGGTTTCTTCAAGTCTTGAATGTTTAATTGCTCAGCGCCTAGTAAGAGTAATTTGCCCAAAATGTAAAGTCAAGCAAAAGATGAGCAAAAAAGCTTTAGAAGAGCTTGGTTTCCACACTGATGAACAGGAAGTGGTACTATATAAAGGCCGGGGTTGCATAGATTGCCGCAACACAGGTTATCGCGGCCGTACAGGAATTTATGAAGTCTTAGTGATTAGCGAGGCAATCCGTGAGTCAGTCCTGGCTCGTGCTTCCAGTCAGCAGATAAAGAAGAAAGCCATAGATTTAGGCATGGTAACATTAAGATATGATGGTTGGCAAAAAGCCTTAGCCGGCGTTACGACAATTGACGAGGTGATGCGCGTGACCCAGCAGGAGGAGCTACCCGCTTAACATGCCCACATTTGTCTATAAAGCCAAATTAGACCCTACGCAATTGCAAGAAGGTGTTGTTGAGGCAGAGAATGCTGAGCAGGCAGTTAGAAAGATAAATGAACTGGGCTTGTATCCGGTTAGTGTCAACTTAAAAAGCGAACAAAAAAAAATTTCCTTATTCAAGCGCTTAAGCCAACGGCGTAAAATTAGCCGCTCGGATATTGTGAATTTTACCCGTCAATTAAGTAGTCTTCTTTCTTCAGGGTTAAATATTCTACCCAGCCTTAATGTTTTGAAAAATCAGGCAGTTTCTCCAATTTTTATTTCCCTGCTTGACGATGTTTCTAATAACGTAAAATCCGGAGCATCATTTTCTGAAAGCTTGAGCCGTTACGAGAATGTTTTTTCGCCCCTTTATATAAATGTGGTAAGAAGCGGTGAATTAAGCGGTAGGCTGACTTCGGCCTTAGATACCTTAGCTGATTTCTTGGATAGATTAGAGGATTTACGCCAAAGGATAATTTCTGCTTTGGTCTATCCAGCGTTAGTTTTATCCGTGGGAATTGTGACAGTCGCAATTTTGCTTATTTTTGTTATCCCGCGCATCAGCACAATGTATCAGGATATGGGCCAGGTTCTGCCTCTACCCACCCAAATAATAGTCGGCATAAGTTATTTGATTGTGCATTATTTTTGGCTTATTTGTGCCTTGATTATTTTCGCTATTTTTTTAACAATGCGCACGTTTAAGACAAAAGAAGGTCGAGATTTTATAGACAAGATGAAATTAAGTATTCCTTTTCTAAAGACATTTGTCCTAAAGCAGCATATGGTTCAGTTTTCACGCACATTAGCTTTACTTTTAAGTAGCGGAGTGCCAATTGTTGCTGCCCTGGAATTAGTAAGCGAGACCCTGCCCAGTCATCTTATACGGCAAGAAGTAGAAACAATGGCCAGGGCGATTCGCGAGGGAGAAAGTTTATCAGACACGGTTAAAAACGCTAAATATTTCCCGTCATTTGTAGCAAATATTATTAGCGTGGCTGAAGAATCCGGCACCTTGGATACATCGTTAACGCGCATCGCCAATTCTTTTGAGCGGGACGTTGAAAATATTATCAAGAAATTTAATGCGTCGTTGGAGCCGGTGCTGATTTTATTAATCGGCATAGTTGTTGGGTTTATTGTTATCTCAATGTTGTTGCCAATCTTTCAGATTAATTTGATTGTCGGTTAAACGGAGGTTTTATGCGCAGAAAAAAAACAGGTTTCACATTAATTGAATTAATGCTTGTAGTAATAATTATCGGCATACTCGTTTCTATGGTTGTGCCGCGTATTGCCGGAAGGAGTAAACAAGCCAGGATGGCTGCTGCCAGCGCAGATATTAATGCGAATATTGCCACAGCCTTGGATATGTATGAGCTGGATAACGGCGGTTATCCGACCACAGAGCAAGGATTAAAGGCGTTGGTCACAAAGTCCGATATATCGCCGATACCGCCTAATTGGAATGGGCCTTACGTAAAGAAAATTCCGCAGGATCCTTGGTCTAGAGCTTACGTATATAAATCACCTGGAGAACGCAACGCGGATTATGATTTACATAGCCTGGGTCCAGATGGCATTGAAAGCGCTGATGATATCACTAATTGGCAGGCGGAGGCAGTTCAATAGAAACTTAAATTAAAACCATTGAAGATTATAAATAGATATCTTTCCAGCAATAAATATATCCCGCATTTTTCCATTTCTAAGTTATCTCTCCGGGGGTTTACGCTCATTGAACTTCTATTGGTGGTAATTGTTCTGGCGGTTTTGGCTGGGATAAACATACCGAACTTAAAAAAAACTTACAGTCGCTTAAAACTGGAAAACTGTGCTTTAAATATTCTAAGTATTGGCCGCTATGCGCGTCAAAAGGCGATTACTCAGTCTCTGACGCAGCGTTTAAATTTTGATCTAATTAATAATACTTATTATCTTAGCCAGGAGAATGATAATGATCCCGAAGAATTTGAGCGCATACAAGGGAGATTTTCGGGAATTTTCAAAATCCCCCAAGAAATTTTGCTGGAATCCTCAGCGCAATTTTTAGATTTCTATCCGGATGGTGATTGCGATAATGTATCAATTGCGTTATCTAATTCTGATAATCTGCGCTATAAGTTAATAAAATCAGGAGTTTTCGGTGAATTTAAGATTGAAAAACAAAAGGACTAAGGGCTACTTGCTTATTGAAGTACTGGTAGTCATTGTAATTTTGGCTGTAGCAATCGTATTTATTGTCCGGGCACTAAGTTCATCTTTGTTTGCAGCCAGGCGCGCAACCAGTTACACCAAAGCAATAAGTGCGGCGGAGCAACTTTATTCGGACATCAAACTGGAAATGAGTGAAGGGCGGGCGCTAGCTCGCGAGTCATTTCCGCGCAGCCTCCAGCTAACAATTGATAATATAAATTTCCAATGTAGCGAAGAATTATCCCAAACTTCAATACCGGATTTGTCCGAGATTATCTTTAATATTTCCTGGAAAGATTCTAATAATCAAATGAGCTTTGCGCTATCTTCTTTTATTCCTACAGCCGCGGCGGAGTGATTCTTATTATGAAAAAAAACGGCCTAACGGGGCTAACCTTTGTAGAATTATTAGTCGCCATATCAATATTTTGCGTAATTGTTGCATCGTTGTATTCTACCTTACGCGTTGGCCTTAGCGCTTATAGAAAAGGCGAACAACTTCTTGAGCGTAACCAGAAAGCCCGCCTTTGCCTGGATTCTCTGGCATTGGATCTTAGAAATGCTTATAGTTTCTCAGATAAGGAAAGTAAATTCATATTTCAGGATGATCTGCTATCTTTTTATACGCTTAAGAAACTTCACGCTGCCGGAGTCAAGAATAATTTAAATATCTGTAAAGTAGAATATTGGTTTGAAGAAGGAAATCTTTTTAGAAAGATTTATCCGGGGAAAAGCGCTTTTTCTGATAGCGCGAAGGATAAAGCGGATATAATTTTGGATAATGTAGTTAAGTTAAAAATAGAATTTGCCTACAAGACAGAAGCTGAAGATAAGCTAATCTGGAAAGATGAATGGAAACAGACAGATAGCCTGCCGATGTTAGTAAGGATTGAGTTAGAACTAAACGCGCCAAATTCAAACCAGGCAATTGAATTGACAAAATTTGTAAACCTGGCCTTAGGTCAGTTAGTTGAGGAAAAAGAAAAGTGATTGTGTGCTATAAAAAAAATAATAACCGCGGGCTTATTTTAATTGTCGCTTTGTGGATTGTTGCAATACTTGCACTATTAGCTGTTGGCCTTGGCTTTCGCATCGCCAGTGAATTGCATCTTGTAAAATTTTCCCGGGATAATCTTAAGGCGTTGATGGCAGCTGAGGCTGGTGTGCAATTAGCTTCTAAGATACTTTCCGCAGATATTAATGATTACGACAGCCTTAATGAAACCTGGGCTACAGGTGAGATAGCCGGGCTAGATAGGTCTATATTCAAAGATTTTCCATTAAAACAAGCCACATTCAGTATAGAAAGAGAGGCTGAATTAGAAAACGCAGCTAATAAAGTCTTTTATGGCCTGTCTGACGAGGACAGCAAGCTGAATATTAATAAAGCCACAACTACACAGCTTGAAGCATTTTTCACTGAATTGGGAATTACCAACGGCCGTGAGATTACTAATTCTATATTAGATTGGATTGATGAGGACTCAACTACTTCTTTTGATGGTGCTGAGGATGATTATTATACGAGCCAGGAACCAAACTATCACTGTAAAAACGCTTCCCTAGTAGTAGCTGAAGAGTTATTACTTATCAAGGGTATGGACAGGGAAAAGTTTTTAACAATTTTACCCTTTGTAACTGTTTATGGGGATGGTAAAATAAACATTAACACGGCAAGCTTTGAGGTGCTAACTTCGCTCTTAATAAGCCGGGGCAGTCTAGATACAACTGCCAGAAAGTTGGTAAAAGAAATTATCAATTATCGGTTCGGCGAGGACGCAGAAGTTGGCACTGTAGATGATCGTGCTTTCGAAAGGATTGAAGATATAATAAAGGCATTAAGCAGCCCGCTTACCTTCAGTGAATTTGCGAAATGTGCTGATGCAATAAAATTTAAATCCGAGGTTTTTCGGGCTAATATTTTAGCCAGCTCTTCAAATAAGGTTGCTAAAAAAAGGATTAGCTGTTTGCTTAAAAAGGACTTAAGCCAAATAAAGGGCCCTGAAATTATTCTCTGGGCAGAGCAATAGATTTTTAATCAATGAAGATATTAAATCCAAAACCAAAATCCATTACAGCTATTGAACTAGATAATTCTTCGATTAAGATTGCCCAGTCGCAGTTAATTCTTAGCCGCACTAAACTCACTCGCTTGTTTTTTGCCAAGATTGACGACATCCAAAATCGCCAAACAAAAGATCAGGTAAAAAATATCTTAGAGCAAAATAAAATAGAGCTTAATACTTGTCTGCTTTCCTTGCCTCGGCATAACGTAACCACACGCTATCTAAAACTGCCAACAATTCTAGAGGAAGAACTTAGCAATATGGTTAAGCTGCAGATTCCAAAATTGTTGCCTTATGCCCCAGGTGAGATTGTCTATAGTTATAAAAAAATTGCTCAAGATAGCGAGAACTATTCTTATTGCATAGTAATCTTAGCTCAATTGAATTTAGTGAGGGTACATTATGCGTTCTTAGAATCGTTAGGCATAATTCCGGCTATGGTAATATTAAGCTCGGAAGGTTCAACTCGCTGGCTTAAGGCAATCAAAAAAGAGCAAATCAAGCAAGAAACTGTTGCTTTGGTTGATGTAGACTCCCAGAATGCGGATGTTATGATTATCAGCTCAGGCGAGCTAATCTTTACCCGGAGCATTGCCCGCCAGGAATATGAGTCAGTTGGGGCTTTGAGTTGGCACGACAAACTGCAAGAAGAGATCAATCTCTCGCTTCAGACAGCAACTAAAGAAATAGGCAACAAAACTATTGGCCGTTTGTTTTTAAGCGGCAGCAGCCAGGCAATAAAAGATGCCGACAAGGCTTTGGCTGATAAATTTTCTTTTCCAGTAGAAGTCCTTTCTACAATAAATGAGGATATTGCTGAATCTAGCCTTGCCTTGAATTCAGTTTTAACTGTAAATAATGCCTCATTTACCTCAGTGGTTGGCGCAGTCATTAATAAGGAAAGCTTTTCCATAGATTTAATGCCTGCGGATATTAAGATTAAAGCAGAGGCGCAAAGAATAGAAGCCGAAAGGTTAAAATTAGTATTTTTAATTTTAATAATTTTTATGCTTTTGTCCGGGATTTTTTTAAAAAATATGTATGATAAGTCAAAATCAATTAAAGCCTTAGATCAAAGGATAAAAATATTATTACCTAAGGCCAGCATGCGCGAACAAGTAAGCTTGCGTCTTGAGACTATGCGCAATCAATTAAAACCCTCAAGCTTTATGAGTGATCTTTTGAAAGAGGTATACACAATTATCCCTGACGAAATTTACCTAAACAGTTTAAGTATTCAAAAGGATAAGCTCTTGATTTTAAAAGGCCAGGCTAATGACTTAGGTAATGTCTTTAATCTGGCTCAGGTTTTAGGAAAAAGTGTATATTTTGAAAATGTGCGAGTTCGCTATGCAACTAAGAGAAGAATAAGAGATATTGATATCACTGATTTTCAAATAGACTGTCCGTTACGGGATGTGGGTGCAAAATGGTGAAATTAATCAATCAATTATCCCGGCGTGAAAAAACTCTCTTTTTTCTTACACTAAGCGCAGTCGGCCTTAGCTTAATTTTTAAATTTGTAATTGACCCATTAATTAAAAGAAGTGAAAAATTAACCCAGGAATTAAAGGCCAAACAGATACAGCTAAGAAGAGCAGAGAGCCTGTCAAAACAGGAAGGCGTTCAAAAGCAATATGAGGCATTTATTTCGGCGATTAAAAGCAGCGCCAAATCCGAGGCAGAGATGTCGCGGCTTCTTTCTGAAATAGAAAAACTGGCCAAAGACGCCGGAGTTAATATTGTAAATATCCTGCCCCAAGAAGTTGAAGATAAGAAATTTTACAAAAAATTTTCTGCAGAGTTAAAAATTGAAGGTACAAATCAACAGATCTTAAAATATATTTTTTCCTTAGAATCCTCGCCTCTTTTATTAAGGATAGATAAGTTAAACTTAAGCAGCCGGGCTTCAAGACAAGGCTTACTTAATTCCAGCCTTACGCTTTATCGTATCGTAATTCCCTAAGCATAAAGAATGCAAAAACTAAACACCAGTTGGTAGTTTTTACTTGACTACCAAGGAGTTATGTTGTATATTACTCTCTAAGTAGAGAGCAGATATGATTAGGAATATATACTTAATGAAGGACTTAGCCAGGCTTACTGGCTATTCCATTTATACAATAAAATTTTACCTTAAGATCGGTCTGATCAAAGAATTTGGCCGAAGTCCGCAGACAAATTTCCGCTATTTTACAGATAGTACTGTTAGGCAATTGGGGATAATTAGAAAATTGCGAACAGAAAACAAATCCCTTGCCGAGATAAAAATGATTATAAGTAAAAAATATGACTTATTATAATCAGTTAGGATTAATCCAAGAACCATTCTCCACAAGCCCAGATCCAAAATTTTTTTATCACTCCTTAAGCCACGAGACAGCATTGCGGCGCCTGGAGATTTCTATCCGTTTGCGCAGAGGATTAAGTCTGATTGTCGGCGATATTGGCATAGGTAAAACTACACTTTCCCGGGCGCTTTTCCAGGCGTTTCAAGATGAGTCAGATTATATATTCCACTTAGTTCTAGATCCGAACTATAAAAGCGAATTCCAGTTTCTGGCTGCGTTGATTAAGATGTTTGAAATAAAACCAAACTTTAAATCCACCCTGGATTATAAAGAGGCAATCAAGGATTTTCTTTTCCAGAAAGGCGCTGAGGAAGGAAAAATTATAGTTTTGCTGATAGATGAAGGCCAGAAGCTTACTCCTGACTACCTAGAGATTTTAAGGATACTTTTAAATTACGAAACAAACGAATACAAATTATTACAACTGGTAATTATGGCTCAAATGGATCTTCTGCCGCGCCTGAGAAAAGTTAAGAATTTTACTGACCGCATTGCTCTAAAATATATTATCAATCCTCTTGATGAAAATGAGACAAAACAGATGATTAATTTTCGTTTGCTCCAGGCAGGCTTAGATTCAAACCTGGCCTTATTTAGCGAAGAGGCGATGAAATTAATCTATGAAACCACGCAAGGTTATCCGCGCAAAATTACCCTGCTCTGCCATGATGCCTTAGAGCTGTTAATTATGAAAGAGAAAAAAATTGCAGACAGACAGATTATTGAACAGATCATCGGCCGGGAGGCATTTATTAATGCATAAGGAATCTGCGGAGGAAAAATTATTAAAGCTGATTAAAGGCCCGGGCGCGCATATTGATAAGCAAGCAAGGCAAAATTTTAAACCTCAAAAGAATGGAGAAAATCTTAAGTCTAATCATACACCAGGCTTTGAGCAACTGATTTTCGGCCAAAAATATCTGGCAAGGATAAAGCATAAAACAAAAACACTAAGCCTTAGTTCAATAAATAAATTTTTGACAGTTGCGGCGCTAGCGATATTAATATTTTTTATTTTTGATTTTGTGTTTAGCGCCAGGAGTATAAAAAAAATGCTTAAGGAGCAAGGTAGCCTTGAAGAAAAGTCGGATATAGCATATCTACCTAAAAAACTAGAAGGCCAATTCGTTGATTATAACAAACGCGACATATTTAGAGGCTCTTTTGACCAGGCAACGAGCGAATCAAGGCAGATTATGGCTTTTGATGTGGCAAAATATGTGAGCAATTTAAAGTTGATTGGAATAATCTCTGGCGAAAAACTTCAGGCAATTATTGAAGACGGCAATGACCAGAAAACCTACAACGTCACCCCCGGAGATTATTTTAAAGATTTTTTAGTTGACGAGATTTCTAACGGTAAACTGCGCCTGGATTATAAAGGAGAGAAATTTGATTTGTTCCTATAAAATGGCTATTGCCACGGAGGACTTATGATAAAAAAATTTAGGTTTTTCGCATTTTTTCCCTTACTAATTTTTTCATTTTATTTTAATGCTTGTTTTGCGCAAGGTGACGCCCCAGATTTAAACCAAACAATAGAGGCATCTCAGGAAGATAAGATCTCGCTGGATATAAAAGGCATGGATATTGTAGATGTGCTAAAAACTCTGGCAATGCGCTCTGGGATGAACATAGTCGTAGGTAAGAATGTTTTAGGAAAGGTTACTATATTCCTTAAAGATGTAAAACCGCGCCAAGCCCTGGATATTATTCTTTTAGCTAACGATCTTGCTTATGACGAACATGATGGGATCATAAATGTTATGAGTGGCCGGGATTATGAAGCGCGCTACGGAGAGAAATTCGCAGATCTAAAAGATATAGTGGTTGTGAAATTGCAACATGCCAAGTCTGCTTCAGTAACCGCAGCCTTAAACCAAATAAAATCACAAATTGGTAAAGTGGTCGTAGATGAGAGTTCTAATACAGTTATACTTATGGATGTAAAAGGAAGGCTCGATCAGATGCGCCAGATGCTCGCTGAAATTGACCGGCCGACCCAAACCCGGGTATTTGACCTGGATTACTCTAATTCGGATAAACTTAATACCAAGATTTCTGAGATGGTGACTAAAACAATCGGCAGCGTGACCGTAGACGAGCGAACCAATAAAATTGTGATTGTGGATTATCCGGAAAAGATTGAGCAGATTACTAAGATGATTGAGGCATTTGATTCCCAGACCAGGCAAGTACTTATTGATTCAAAAATTGTGGAGATAACGCTTGATGATAAAACGCAATTAGGCATTGACTGGGATTACTGGATAAAGGAACATTTCCGGATAAATGATGTATTTAATCTTGGCCTAACTACCGGCGGCACGCTTACCTTGGGCACGACCACGATAACAAAGCCTAACGATTTTAAGACAGTCATTCAATTGCTCAGCACTATTGGCGATACGCGGGTTTTATCCAGCCCCAGGGTTACGGCGATAAACAATCAGGAGGCAAAAATTTTAGTTGGCACAAAAGAGGCTTATATTACGCAGACTACATCTCAATCCGGCACAGGTTCAACGATTACAGCAGAAAGCGTTAATTTTGTTGATGTTGGAATCCAACTTTATGTTACTCCGACCATAAATAAAAAAGGTTTTGTTACAATGAAGATAAAGCCAGTGGTCAGCTCAGCTGTATCTAAGGATATAAAAAGCGCGGATACAGTAAGCAGCGTGCCGATAGTTTCTACCTCAGAGGCAGAAACTACAGTTATGGTTCAGGACGGCTCAACAATAATTATTGCCGGCTTAATTAAAGACGAAGTAAATAAAACCGTGAACAAGATTCCGCTATTGGGCGACATCCCGTTTTTAGGCAACCTATTTAAAAATACCACTAATCAGGTTAAGAAGAAGGAGTTGGTAATATTCCTTACACCGCATATATTGTCTACTTCTCTGGCAGAAACTAAAGAAGTTAGCTTAGAATTTGAGGAAAGCATGAAATTTTTAAAAGAATACAAAAAACCAGAGCCAGAGGCAATAGAAAAGTTAAAAACAGGCAAGAATGGTTTAATAAAAGAAAATGAGGTTAGTCTAGATTTAAGTTATTTTGAATATCTATCTGAGTTGCGCAAAATTATTTCAGAAAAATCAGGTTCAATGTTGCCTAAGGATTTTATTCCCGGAGACGTAGAGGTTGCTTTCCTTTTGGATTCAAATGGCAAATTAAAGAATTATCCCCAGATAGTCAGTTCAAGCAATGACAGCCTCAAAGATTATGCCTTGAAAGCAGTAATTGCCAGTTCGCCGTTTCCACCTTTCCCCAAGGCACTGGCCAAGGAAGAAGAGAGATTTGATGTTGTAATCTCGTATTCTAAGTAAGGCAAAAACTACCAAATAAGCATCAGTTGGTATCTTGCGCCGCACAAGTTTGTGCGGCATAAGCAAAAACTAGGCATCAGCTGATAGTTTTTGCTTGACTTTATATTGTCCACAAGCTATTATTATCCAATAACTTAAACCCGCCGTATACCCAATCAGTTAAATGGAACGGTTTTTTTATCTGCAAGCAAAATATTTAAAAGACTTTTTGTCTTTTATCGCCAAAAATCACCGGCTTTTTATCTGCCAAGCCAAGGAAGATGACTATTACTATGTTCAGTTTAGCGAAGGGCTAGAGCCGGTTTTTAATGCTTACCGGACATTTGAGCCATTAAAGTCTTTAATTGTTCCAGCCAAAGAAAGGATTGATAATCTTAATCCTTCCAAAGAAAAACCCCTTGCTGTATTTAATCCCAAGCATTGCGATCTTAATGCCTTAGCTATCCAGGATTTTATATTCTTAGGCCAAAAGCCTAAGTTTGCTTCGGTAGAGGATTTAGATGTAGATACCTCGTATGAACAACGCCGCAAAAACCTTTTGATTATTTCCGGAGATTGCACTGGGTATAAAGAGGTATGTTGGTGTTTAGGAATGGGTTTAAAGCCATATCCTGAATCAGGATATGACATAAATTTGTCATTTATTGACACTGGGTATGTGTTGGAGTTTAGCACTGGAAAAGGCCGGCTAGCTTTAAAAGGGTTTGAAAGAAGAATGACTAAGCCAACTAACGAGCAAATGCATAAACGAGAACATAAACGCAGCAAGATAATCGCCGATATGCAAAATTCCTTGCCTGAGCTTTATCCTGGGCCAGTTGAGGCAATGCAGCAAGCAGTAAAGCAAGGGTTTAATTCAGCTAGCTGGAAGGAGTTTATGTTGACTTGCGTTGAATGCGGAGGCTGTAATTTTATCTGCGATACTTGTCATTGTTTTTTACTCTCTGATGAAAAACGCGGCAAAGAAAATGCGCGTTTAAAATTATGGGATGCTTGCCTCTATGCTAATTTTGCCAAGGTAGCCGGAGGGGCAAATCCCTTAGATACGCGCGCAAAGAGGCTGAGAAATAGATATATGAAAAAATTTGATTTTTTCCCGGATAATTTAGGCAAATATGCCTGCTGCGGATGCGGCCGGTGCATTGAAGTCTGTCCGGGAAAGATTGATATCCGCAAAATTCTTAAAACTCTGCATAACGAATTATTAGTTAAGAAATGAAGAATATTTATTTGCCCATACCCGTGGCCTTAGAGCAGATTATTGATGAATCTGCAACGATAAAAACTTTCCGGTTTAGCAGCAATGATGGCTTTAGGTTTAAAACCGGCCAGTTTGTGGAGTTATCCTTGCCCGGCATTGGTGAGGCGCCGTTTACGCCGTCTAGCGATCCGAACATATCTACTAGGTTTGAGATAACAATTATGAATGTCGGAAGAGTTACGCAAGCTCTACACGCCTTAAAAACCCCGGCAACTTTAGGCGTGCGCGGTCCTTATGGCTTGGGTTATCCGCTTGAAGAATTTAAGAATAAACAGATATTGATTGTTGGCGGCGGCGTAGGCTTGGCGCCATTGCGCTCTTTGATTTTGGCGTTATTTGCCCGGCCTGCTGATTTTAAAAATATACATTTGCGTTTTGGCGCACGCACGCCGGATGATTTAATTTATAAACAGGAGATAAAAGAGTGGAGCAAGATTTGCGATTGCGTCCTCACTGTTGATAAAGCTGATTCCGACTGGAAAGATAATGTCGGCGTAGTAACAACAATACTTGATACAGATAGTATTGATTTGAAAAATTGCGTAGTTATTGTCTGCGGCCCGCCGATTATGATGAAATTTGCCACGTTTAAATTACTGGAGTTAGGGTTTAAGGATAAGCAGATTTACTTATCAATGGAAAAAAATATGTCTTGTGGTTTAGGAAAATGCGGCCATTGCCGTATTGGCCCATTTTTTGTCTGCCGTGAAGGCCCGGTATTTACCTTTGATAAATTAAAGGATCTACCCGAGGTCTGGGACTAAAGATGAAGCGTCTATTTATTGACCTAGATATATGCGATACTTGCGAAGAGTGCAAGGTAGCTTGCCAATATTTCTTTCATCCTCAGAATGATGGCGTAGCTAATCTGCGCGAGTATGCGACGTTCGGCACATTCTGCCGGCATTGCGAACAAGCGCCTTGCGTAAGTTCTTGTTATCGTCAAGCCTTAGAAAGGCAGGTAGATGGTCATATAAAACGATATAAAATGCGCTGCACAAGCTGTAAGTCCTGTGTAATCGCCTGTCCGTTCGGCACAATCTTTATTGATTTTATTCCTTATCTAGACTCAAAGTGCGATTTTTGCCTGTGTTCAACAGATAAGGAATTGCCGGTTTGTGCTAAGCATTGCCCGCACGGAGCAATAAGCTACAAGGATATTGACAAAGAAGATATTGAAAATAATATACATTTCCTGGGCAACAACTTGGCAGTGCATACGATTAAATGGTTCAGGGAAGAGATTATTAAGAGGAAGAGATAAATTTATTACGGGTGATTCAACAATATGTTTTTTAAGCAGCTATTTTACTATTTAATTTTCCCGGGTTTTCTGTTTGCATCAGTAGTCGGGCTTTTGGCTGGCTGGGTAGATAGAAAAGTGAGCGCACGTATTCAATATCGTGTTGGCCCGCCCTGGTATCAAAATTTTGTAGATATAATTAAGTTGTTCGGCAAAGAGATTATTACTCCTCCCGGCCGAGCATTTACTTTTTTATTCGCGCCGTTAATGGGCATAGTATCGTCAACTATAGTCGCTAGTTTCCTGGGATTGGTTTTGCTAAATAGCCAATCAATCTTTTTCGCTGATTTGATAATTGTTATCTATTTGTTGACTGTGCCGGCAATAAGTTTAATAATCGGCGCTAGCGCTTCAGCAAATCCGCTTGCTTCAATTGGGGTTTCAAGAGAAATAAAGATGGTCTTGGGCTACGAATTGCCATTTATCCTCTCATTAGCAATAGTAATTATTAAAGCCGGAAGCTTGCGCCTGGCGGATATTATAAATTACCAACTTTTAAATGGTTCGCTTGCTCTAAGTTGGTCAGGCGCGATTGGGTTAATAGTCGCTTTTTTATGCATTCAGGCAAAATTAGGTTTTGTGCCGTTTGATGCTCCTGAAGCAGATCAAGAGATAATGTGCGGGACCTTGATAGAGTATTCCGGATTACCCCTGGCAATCTTTCGCCTGACGCGGTTTATTTTGTTATATACCTTGCCATTATTTTTGATTATTATTTTTCTTTCCGGAGATATTAAATTAACTAGTTTGGGGATTAAATTTCTTTTGATTTTAGTCGCGATAATTTTAGTTAAAAATACTAATCCGAGGTTGCGTATTGATCAGGCGATCAGGTTCTTCTGGAAGATACTTACGCCGTTAGCTGTTTTGGGAGTAATCTTAGCTTTTTTAGGTAAATAATGAGCATAAAGATTAAGGCCTTATCTAAATCACCCTGGGTATTTCACGTAAGCGCAGCCAGTTGCAATAACTGCGATATTGAAATACTGGATTGCTTTACTCCCCGCTTTGACGTAGAGAGGTTTGGGGTGCAATTAATCGGTAGCGTCCGTCACGCAGATGCGTTGGTTGTCACCGGGGTAATTAATAAAAAAACAATACCTCTTGTAAAAAAAGTTTACGAGCAGGCTTCTAAGCCATGTTTGGTTATTGCTGTAGGAACATGTAGCTGTTCTCAGCATATGTTTCGTTTTGGCTATAATGTCATTGAACCTTTAGATAAAATATTGCCGGTATCAGTTTATATTCCAGGTTGTCCTCCGAAACCAGAAGCAATAATCTTGGGTATTGTTAAGGCCCTGGGGACATTAAAGAAAAAATAATTATGGATATAAATGCAAAGATAAGAGAAAGATTAAATACAAAAATAAAAGACTGGCAGGAGCATTCCAGCCGGAGAATTTATTTTAAAATAGATAAACAAGACATCAGAACTACAGCCAGTATTTTATTTAAGGAACTTGGGTTTCGCCTGTCTACAGCTACAGCTATGGATAATCCGGATGGGTTTGAGATTCTGTATCATTTCAGCGACGACAAGGCTGGTAAGATTTTCTCTATGCGTACATTTATTAAAGGTCGAGAAAATGCAGAAATCGATTCTCTTGTCCCTGTTTTCAAAGCCGCAGAATGGATTGAGCGAGAGATCTGGGAATTATTCGGGATTAATTTTAAAGGTCATCCGGATTTACGCCATCTTTTGCTTGCTGATGATTGGCCAAAGGATGAATTCCCAATGAGAAAAGATTATAAAAAACCGCATGAGAGGCAACCTTGAGCCATAAAGTCATTATTCCAATCGGTCCGTATCATCCCCTACAAGAAGAGCCAGAGTTTTTCCGGCTCTATGTTGAGGGTGAGAAAGTGGTAGATATTGATATTGTTATCGGCTATAACCACCGGGGTATCGAAGAATTAGCTGAAGACAAGCACTATGACCAGGTAACTTTTCTGGTTGAGAGGATCTGCGGGATTTGTTCTTCGAGCCATCCGTTTGCTTTTGTTTTAGCAGTTGAAGATTTATTAAAAACGCAAGTTCCGGAGCGCGCTCATTATATCCGGATGATTGTTGATGAATTGCAGCGTCTCCACAGCCATCTTTTATGGTTAGGTTTAGCCGGCCACTTTATCGGTTACAATACTGTTTGGATGTGGGCCTGGAGATATCGTGAGCCGGTTCTGGATTTGTTTGAGCAAATTAGCGGAAACCGTAATAATTATGCAATGATGAAAGTTGGCGGAGTACGCCGGGATATAAAACCAGAAGATCTGCCAACGATTAAAAAACAGATAGATAAATTAATTCCGGTTTTAGATATGTTTAAAGGCGCGATAACAGATGATCCAGTTATTAAAGCCCGCTTAAAAGGCGTTGGGGTGTTGACTCGAGAGCAGGTATTAGATTTTGGTGCGCTTGGGCCCACTGCCCGGGCTTCGGGCGTGGATATTGATGTGCGTCGGGATGAGCCTTATGCTATGTATTCTTCCATTAAATGGTCAGTGATAACCCAAAAAGACGGCGATGTATTTGCTAAGACCATGGTCAGGATTTTAGAAATGTATGAATCTATAAATATTATCCGCCAATGCCTGGTTAAGATGAAAAAAGGCCCGATTGATGCCAACGTAACTGATTTAATACCTGGTGAAGGCATTGGCCGGGTAGAGGCGCCGCGCGGCGAGTGTTTTCATTATATAAAAAGCGACGGGACCAACCGGCCAGTCAGGCATAAGATAAGAGCGCCGAGTTTTATGAACGTTGCCACAAATAAAGTTTCTTGCGTTGGCGGAACAATTTCTGATGCAGCAATCACCCTGGGTGCGGTTGATCCTTGTTATTGTTGCACAGAGCGTACTGCAGTTATAGCTAAAACCACTAATACAAAAATAATGAATGGTTGGGATCTAATTAAGCTTTGCCAGGAAAAAACTCATAAACTTCTTCACAAGCTAGAAAAATGAATTTAACTTTTCTTTATCCGCTATTAAGATTTGATACGCTGTCTATAAGTTCTGCTTTAGCCTGCATATTTTTTACCCTGCTGATTGGCGTTTATTCATTTAAATTTCTAAAAGGCAAAGTAAGCCTGATTACTTTCTACGCATATTTCTTTTTAACTTGCCTTGTTTCTTGCATTGTTCTTCTGGCAAACAATCTTATTTTGCTGCTTATCGCCTGGGGATTTCTTGGCCTTACCCTGTATCTGCTTATTAATCTCTCCGCTAGCAGCCAGGCAACATCTACCGCAAAAAAAACATTAATCATTGTCGGCGCATCAGATTCCATAATGATTTTGGGAATAGGTATAATTTTTTATTTAGCTCAGACATTTCAAATGGACAGGATTCAAATTCCCTTAGGCGGGCTAAATTGGTCCGGGCCGATTTTAGCCTATTTATGTTTAGCTATTGCTGCATTTGCCAAGGCAGGGGTAATGCCGTTTCATACCTGGGTTCCGGATTGTGCTGCTGATGCAAGTATTCCCGTAACAGCTTATCTACCCGCATCTCTGGATAAATTATTAGGGATTTATCTATTAGCCCGGATTTCTTTAGACTTATTTGTTATGAATCAATTAATGAATATTTTTTTGATGTTGATTGGCACATTGACCATAATTCTAGCAGTGATGATGGCCTTAGTGCAGCATGATATGAAAAGGCTTTTTGGCTATCATGCAGTTAGCCAGGTTGGTTATATGGTTTTAGGCATAGGAACAGGAAATCCTATTGGCATAGCGGGTGCAATTTTTCATATGTTTAATCACGCACTATATAAATCTTGTTTATTTTTAACCGCGGGCAATGTTGAACAGCGTACTCAAACCACTGAATTAGATAAATTAGGCGGGTTATCTAAAACAATGCCGATTACCTATATAAGTGCATTAATTGCGAGTTTGTCCATATCCGGAGTTCCGCCGTTTAATGGATTCTTTTCCAAATGGTTGATTTATCAAGGGCTGGTTAAAGATTTTGCAGATTATAAATACATTGCGCTTTTCTGCTTAACCCTGGCAATGTTTGGTTCAGCGCTTACTCTGGCCAGCTTTATTAAAGTAATACATGCTGTATTTTTGGGTATCCCATCGCAAAAAATATTACAAGGAAAACCTAAAGAAGTTTCCTGGATGATGTTTTGTCCGGTTTTAATATTAAGTTTA